>DASZVT010000185.1:0-4629 GCA_035546915.1 Mycobacteriales bacterium
GCCGAGCATCCATACCGACTTCTGGGATCCGCTGGTGCAGACCTGCGCCGAGACCGGTACGACGATCTGCATGCACATCGGTTCGTCGTCGAAGATGCCGGCGACCTCGAGCGATGCGCCGCCGGCGGTGGCGGCGACGCTGAGCTTCAACCATGCGATGGCGTCGCTGAGCGACTGGCTGTTCTCCGGATACCTGGTTCGTCACCCGAACCTGAAGATCGCCTATTCCGAGGGTCAGATCGGGTGGCTGCCGTACGCGCTGGAGCGGGCCGACGACGTGTGGCGCGATCACCGGGCCTGGGGTGGCGTGAAGGACATCGTTCCGGAGCCACCTTCGACCTACTACTACCGCAGCGTCTTCGGCTGCTTCTTCAAGGACCGGCACGGGTTGGAGTCATTGCACCGGATCGGCGAGGACAACGTGACCTTCGAGACGGACTACCCGCATACCGATTCGACCTGGCCGGACACCAAGAAGCTGGCGGAGGAGATGACGCAGGGACTGTCTGACGAGACGATCTACAAGATCATGCGCGGTAATGCCATCCGGATGCTCGAACTCGACCGGCAGTAGCGACCGCGGAGCGTGAGTTGCTGGAGCCGCTGGAGGAATCTCTGCGCGCGGGCACGCTCGTCGTGCAGCGCTGTGAGCGGTGCGGCTGGTGGCGCTGGCCCCCACAACTGTGCTGTCCTCGATGTCTGTCCGAACAGTACAGCTGGGCTAAGCCGTCCGGGTCAGCGACGGTGTACAGCTACACCGTCATCCACCGACCGCCGGCGCCGCATCGCCACCGGGTCCCGTACCTGCTGGCGATCGTGCGCCTCGACGAAGGTCCGCACCTGCTCACCAACCTGGAGGAGATAGCACCGGAGGACGTCGCGGTGGGACTAGCTGTTCGGGTCCAGGTCCGAGTCGGCGCAGACGGGACGGCCAGCTACCCGTTCGTCCCGGCCGCGGTGGGATAGCACGACATGGCGGGTGTCCCGAAGCGTCGTCGGCGCGCTGCGATCAGCGGTGTCTACACGACAGCGCAGAGCCAGTCGGCGTCGTCCCGGTATGGATTGAGCTACGCCCTCGAGGCGATCACTGGCGCACTGGCCGAGGCGAACCTCGGCAAGCGCGATATCCAGGGCTTGTACGCCGCCATCGACGGGTGGCCGCAGTTGCACGGCCCGAGTTCGAGCCGCTACGACGCCACCAACTGGGCAACGCTGCTCGGCGTGCCGCTGCGCTGGCTCACTGGCTCAGTGAACTCGGGAAACGGCAGCGGTGTCTCCGCCTTGCTGGACGCGGCCGCGGCGATCGAGAGCGGGTACATCGACACCGCAGTGATCGCGGCGGGGATGTCGGCGCACCGGCCAGGCGCGACCGCGCCGTGGACGGTGCCGACGGACCCGCTGACCGACTGGCTGGGATCGTTCAGCGCAGCGCAGTTCGCGCTGGTAGCGCGCCGGTACATGCACGTGTACGGCGCGACGGTCGAACAGTTCGCCGCAGCAGCCAGCACGATTCGCAACTACGGCTCGATCAACCCGGACGCGGTCTTCTCCCGCAGCGGGCCCTATTCGGTGCAGGACATCCTCGACGCGCCGATGGTCGCGGACCCGCTGACTCGCTTGATGTGCGCACCGGCGAACAACGGCGGCGCCGCGATCGTCGTCACGACGCTGGAACGGGCGAGGGACGGGACACAGGCTCCGGTCGTCGTGCTCGGCGGTGCGGACCAGGCGGTCTACCCGGCTTATGCGGAGGCTCCGTTGCTCGAACATCCAGCCGGCGGCCCGTTTCCTACTCGTTGGGTGGATGACGCCTTCGGCCGGTCCGAGGTGTCCCGTGACGACGTCGACGTCGTCCAGCTCTACGACAGCTTCGCGCCCTGGGTCCTGATGCAGTGGGAACTGCTCGGGTACTGCCTGCCCGGGGAGGGCGGCGCGTTCGTGGAGTCCGGCGTGATGGCCGTCGATGGGCGGTGGCCGACCTGTACCGACGGCGGCTGCAGTAGTTTCAGCGACTTCGGAGTGCCCGCGATACTGCGACCGATCGAGGCGGTCCGGCAGCTGCGCGGGCAGGTCGCGGACGACTGTCCCGGGTGGCGGGACGGCGTCCACACCCACCGCCCGGGGCAGTGCCGTCAGGCTCGTGACCCTCGCGTCGGCTTGGCCGTCGGGATGGGCCCGCCTACCGGCGGCGGACAGCTGGTCATTGTGGCCAAGGATCGGTGACAGTGGTGTCTTCCGACGCTGGCGCTCGGGTCCGGGCGCTCCGCTGCGGCGGTATAGTCGCTCCGCGTGAAGCCGGTCCGACGCGTATTTCCCGGCTAGGGCGGCGACGATGAATTCGCCGCGACCAGGCGTCACCCTCGTCCCGGCGCGGCAGCCCGCGGTCGGGCTCGGTCCGCGGGCAACCCGGACCATCGACCTGATCGTCAGCAGTGCCAAGGAACTGTTCCTGACCAAGGGCTACGGCGGCACCCGCATTGACGACATCACCAGCCTCGCCGGGGTGTCACGCGCGTCGTTCTACACCTATTTCCCGTCCAAGCGGCACGTCCTCGTCATGGTCGGGAGCGGCTCGTTCGCGAGTTCTGAGTCGCTGTGGAAGGAACTGGGCCGGTTACCACCGGAGTGGAGCCGCGCGGATCTCCAGGCGTGGGTAGGGAGTTACTTCCACTTCCTGGAAGAGAGCGGCGTGTTCATCGAGGTGTGGCGGCAGGCGACCGCGATGGACGAGCGGCTCAAGCAGATTGGCGAGATCACCCGGGAGAAGTCGTTCCGGCGGGTGGCCGATGCGTTGCAGCGGCTCCGCGGTTACCCGGTCGGCAATCCGGTCAACGAGGGGCTGGTCATCTACTCGATGCTGCACGAGACGTGGCGGAACGTGAAGGCCGGCGGTGGCGACCCGGTGCGTGACGACCTGATCGCCGACGTGACTCGGTTGCTGTACGCGATCGTCACGGCACCGCGGGAAGGCACCGCGCCGGCCGCGCGCACCCGTCGCGCCCGGGCGAGCACCGCACGGTGACCGGGGAACGCATCAGGTCCTGCCGCCGACAACTTGACGCGTACGTCAAGTCATGCCTACGTTCTCCGCACCCTGCCCGACTGCCGAGGAGCCGCGTGGTGCGAGGAGAAGTCGGTCCGCTGCCGACCATCGAAGAGGCCGCGGCGCGGTTGCGCGGTCGGCAGGTGTCGAGCGTCGAGCTGGTGACGGCGGCGATCGCGCGAGCAGACGCGCTGGACGGCCGGCTCGGTTCCTATCTGACGCGCTTCGATGACGCGGCGCTGACTGCGGCAAAGCAGGCGGACGCCGACTTTGCCGCTGGGATCGATCGGGGACCGCTGCAGGGCATACCGGTCGCGGTCAAGGACAACATCCTGTCGCAGGAGGGCCCGACGACCGGACAGAGCGTGGTGCGCAATCCAGCCTGGGACCGGCCGGGCGACGCGAGCTGCGTGGCCCGGCTGCGACAGGCGGGAGCTGTGCTGACCGGCAAGCTGGCGCTGTCCGAATTCGCGATCGGCACGCCGGATCTCGACGCGCCGTTTCCGCGCCCGCGCAATCCGTGGGACCTCGGTTGCTGGCCCGGCGGCTCCAGTTCCGGGACCGCGGTGGCGGTGGCCGCCGGGCTGGTCTGCGCCGGGCTGGGCTCGGACACCGCCGGTAGCATCAGGATCCCGTCCGCGTTCTGCGGTCTGACCGGGTTGAAACCGACTGTCGGGCGGGTACCGGTGGCCGGCTCGATCCCGCTCGCGATCTCGCTCGATGCGATCGGCCCGATGGCCCGGTCCGCGTGGGACTGCGCGGCCCTGCTGCAGGTGATCGCCGGCCAGGATGCGGCCGATCCGCTGTCGCTGGCGACACCCGTGCCGGACTATGTCGCCGACCTCGGCCGGAACCTCGACGGGCTGCGCGTCGGCGTGCTGGACCAGGATCTCGTAGGCCCCGGTGACGACACGGCTCGCTGCTACGCGGGTGCGCTCGACGTCCTGCGCGAGCTGGGTGGGCAGCTCATTCCGGCTGCCCTTCCGGAGTTCGACCGCACGATCGCCGCCGCGATGGTCATCATCGGGGCTGAGGCCTTCGCGTTCCACCAGGCTGACCTGCAGCGTCACTGGCAGGACTACTCCCGCTCCACCCGGCAGCGGATCGGCGCGGGTGCGTTCGCGACCGGTGCTCAGGTGCTGCGCGCGCAAGGACAACGCGCGTTGGCGCAACGGGAGTTGGACACGCTGTTCGACGACGTCGACCTGTTGGTGCACCCGACGACGGCGATGACCGCGCCGCGATTCGGGCCGAACGAGGAGCTCGACCACGGGGCGATCCACGCCGCGATGCGCAGTGCGCGCTACTGGAATTGCACGGGCGCGCCGTCGCTGGTGCTGCCGATGGGGCTGGCCGCGGACGGCTTGCCGTTGTCGCTGCAGGTCGCAGCGCGCCACGGCAACGAGTCGCTGCTGCTCGCCGTGGGCAGCGCGTTCCAGGCTCGCACCGACTGGCACCGCCAGGTGGCACCGCTCACCGATTCGGTGCCGGTCGATCCCGCGGGTGGCGCCGGTGCGCCGGCCCGGCCGGCGGAGGCGGACGTTCGGGCGGCACGGGAGATTCTGCGGCGGGCCGGGGTCGACCCC
>DASZVT010000186.1:0-11486 GCA_035546915.1 Mycobacteriales bacterium
GTCGCCGCACCATCGGGGCTGACGGCGGTAGCTGCCCGGCCACCGAGTGCACCGCACTCACCTCCAGCGCTTCTGCGTCCGTGAGCGGTGGCAGCAGGCCGGGCAATCGCGTCGCGAGCATCGACTTGCCGGCGCCCGGATCCCCGAGCAGCAGGAGGTGGTGCCCGCCGGCCGCGGCCACTTCGACGGCGAGCCGTCCACGGTCCTGACCGACGACGTCCGCCAGGTCGGCCTCCGGGGCCGTCTCGGCAACCGGACGGGCCGGGATCGGCTCCCCCACTGATTCGCCACGGAGCACTGCGACCAGACCCGTCAACGTCGCCACCGCGGTCACCGCGACGCCCGGGACCAGGGCTGCCTCCTGCGCGTTCGCGGACGGCACGATCACCCGATCGCGGCCGGCTCGCACCGCGGCTAGCACGGACGGCAGCACGCCGCGGGTGGCACGCACCCGCCCGTCGAGGCCGAGTTCCCCGAGCAGCACCTGGTCCGCGACCCGTTCCGGCGGGACATCACCCCGCGCCGCCAGCACACCGGCGGCAATCGCCAAGTCGAACCCGCTGCCCGCCTTGGGCAGTGAGGCCGGCGACAACCCGACGGTGATGCGCTGCTGTGGCCACGCGAGCGCCGAGTTGGTGATCGCGGCCCGTACCCGGTCGCGCGCCTCGTTGAGCGCGGCATCTGGAAGGCCGACCAACGCGAGGCCGGGCAGTCCTTGCGCCAGATCGACCTCCACCTCCACGAGATGCCCCTGCACGCCGACCACGGCCACCGACCAGGTCCGTGCGAGCGGCACTTACAACACCCCCCGCAGATGCTCGACGACGGCCGGGCCGCGGCGGGGGCGTAGCACGGCGACCACATCGAAGCGAACCTCGGCCCAGCCGTCACGGTGCTGTTCGAGCCAGGCTCGTGCCAGCCGACGCAGCCGCGCCTGCTTCACCCGCGAGACCGCCTCCGCGGGTGTCCCGTACGCGGTCGAGCTGCGCGTCTTTACCTCGCAGAAGACGACCGCGTCGCGGTCTTGCAGGACGAGGTCGAGCTCGCCGCGCACCGCCGGGTCGGTGCTACGCCAATTGCGATCCAGCACGACGAGTCCCGCCGCTTGCAGGTGACGCACGGCGAGTTGCTCGCCATAACGACCGAGGCTGTCCTTGGGATGCAGGGGACGCGCCGGGCTCTTGCCATCCATACGGCGAGCGTGCTGGCCGGCGGCCCCGCGTGCGGCTGGTGATCGGCATCTGTGGACCGCGGTCGCGCAATCCACAGCGCCGGCTCCCACCGGCGGTCAGAGTTCGGGCTTCTCCAGCTTTTCGACGTTCACGTCCTTGAACGTCATCACCCGCACGTCTTTCACGAAACGCGCCGGCCGGTACATGTCCCACACCCACGCGTCGTGCAGCGTGATCTCGAAGTACACCTCGCCGTCGGCGTTGTGCGGCTCCACCTGCACGTCGTTCGCCAGGTAAAAACGCCGCTCGGTCTCCACCACGAAATCGAACTGGCCGACGATGTCGCGGTACTCGCGGTAGAGCCGCAGCTCCATCTCGGTCTCGTACTTCTCGAGATCCTCCGCGCTCATCGCGACACCACCGTTCCGACCGTTCGTGGGTCCCGGATCGCCTGCGCCATGTACTCATCATCGCGCACCGCAGCGGCGCGCCGGACGTTGACGTATGAACGCCGATGCTCGGCACACGGTCCGCGCGCGGTCAGCGCTGCCGCGTGGGCCGGGGTGACATAGCCCTTGTGCTCGGCGAAGCCATATCCCGGGAGGCGACGATCGAGATCAACCAGGAGTCGATCACGGGTTACCTTGGCGATCACACTCGCCGCGGCGACGCAGGCGGCGACCCGGTCCCCCTTCCAGACCGCCAGGCCGGGGACACCGAGACCCCGCACCGGAAAGCCGTCCGTCAGGCAGTACGCAGGCGCCGGGGCGAGCTGCGCCAGAGCACGACGCATGCCGGTCACATTCGCCACGTGCAGGCCCAGACGATCGACCTCGGTCGAGGGGATGACCACCACGCTCCATCCGAGAGCGCGCGCAACGACCTCGTCGTAGACCCGCTCCCGGGTGGCCGGCGTCAACAGCTTGGAGTCCGCCAGTCCGGGGACGACGCCGCGCCGGCCGCTCGGGAGCATGCACGCCGCCACCACCAACGGACCGGCACACGCCCCCCGCCCCGCCTCGTCGGCCCCCGCAACGCGGGAGAAACCGGCCTGACGCAGGCGCCGTTCCAGCCGATGCAGGTCCGGCTGGGTCGGCCAGCCGCCGGGGAGCGACGCAGCCCGACGTGCTCGCTGCGCGGGCCGGGCAGACACCATGCCCTCAGACTACGACGCGGCTTTGCGACGCCCGGCCCCCCGCCGACGGCGGTACCCACGCCGCCGGAACTGCCAGCGCAAGCCGACCAGAGGGAGCAACAGCAGCGGCGCGCTGAGGGCGGGGGTCCCCGCCGACTGCAGACCCCAGGCCTCGACCGAGGCGAAGGTCTTGGGGACCGGCAGCGTCCCGATCCGCGATGGTGGCCAGACCTTGAAGAAGGCCCGGCCTACGACTTTGCCACGCGGTACGAAGCCGTTCGGTCTCGAGTCGGACGAGTCGTCGCGGTGGTCACCCATCACCCAGTACATCCCCTTGGGCACGGTGATCGGCTTCGCATCCGGTCCGCACGCACTGCCCAGCGCCGCAGGACGCAACGAGCCCGGCGGCGCGGCGCAGAACGGCTCATGGTTGTCGTCGTAGACGTACTTCTCGTCCAGCGCGTGGCCGTTCACCATCACTCGGCCCTGGTAGTTGCAGCACTGGACGGTGTCTCCCGGCTCCGCAATGACGCGTTTGATGAAGTCGGTCTGCCCGCAGGATCCGACCCCGAGGAAGCGCTGCACGGCGCGGAAGCCATCCACCACGAAGTTGGAGTTGCTGCACGGCGCGTAGTCCGACCCCTGACCTTCGAAGCCGGTGCCCTTGGTGTCGAACACGACGATCTCGCCCCGGTGCGGATCACGTAGGTGGTAGAGCACCTTGTTCACCAGCACCCGGTCGTTCACGTGCAGGGTCTGCTCCATCGACCCGGACGGGATGTAAAACGCTTGTACCAGGAAGGTCTTGATCAGTAGGGCCAGCACCACCGCGATCAGCACCAGAACGGGCAGCTCACGCCAGAGCGAGCCGCGGAAGCGTCGGCGCTTCGGCAGCGTGTTGTCGGCTGGGGCGCCGGCATCGTAGGCAGCCGGGCGCTCACCGACCGGGATGACCTCGGGGCGTTCCGGCCGGGCGACCTCTGCGTCCCCGGGATCTGGCCCGGTCGAGTGCGGCGCGCCCGGCACCGCTTCGGTGGGCGGGGGACCGGGCTCCGAGCCGCCGCCCGGCTCCGACGGGGAAGTCATCAGGCGACCGACATTACCGGCCGGTGCTGGGAAACCGTCGCGGGACGCGACGACACCACCCCGCGATCCTTGCTGTGCGCGCGTCTACTTCGCGGCGGTCTCGCGCTTCTCCTTGATCTTGGCCTTCTTGCCGCGCAGCTCGCGCAGGTAGTAGAGCTTCGCGCGCCGCACGTCGCCGCGGACCGCGACCTCGATGTGGCCGATCGTCGGGCTGTGCACCGGGAAGGTGCGCTCGACGCCGACGCCGTAGGACTCCTTGCGCACGGTGAAGGTCTCTCGGATGCCGTCACCCTGCCGCCGGATCACGACGCCCTGGAACATCTGCTCGCGGGTGCGGTTGCCCTCGACGACCTTGACGAAGACCTTCAGCGTGTCACCCGGCCGGAACTCGGGGATGTCACTGCGCAAGGAGGCGGCGTCGAGAGCGTCGAGGGTCTGCATGACGGTCCGTTCATCGGGCACACGCGGCGGCGCGGCGGGCGGTACAGGTGGGTTCGCGGGCGTCGAGCACCACGCGGCAACCCGCCAAGGATGCCATACCCGGCCGGCCCGAGGAAAACAGGGGCCGCGCGGCAACGCCTGGGCACACCCGAACTGGTGGTTTTCAGCCGGCGGGCGGCAACAGGTCGGGCCGCCGTTGCCGAGTACGGGTGAGCGCCTGCTCCCGCCGCCACGCGGCAATTGCGGCGTGGTCACCACTGCGCAACACCGCCGGTACCGCCAGTCCACCGTAGATCTCCGGACGGGTATAGACGGGTCCCTCGAGCAGGCCGGTGGCGAAGGAGTCGTCGACGACGGATGCTGCGTTGCCGACCATTCCGGGGAGCAGCCGCGCGACGGCCTCGACCACGGCGAGCACCGCCACCTCGCCCCCGTTCACGACGTAGTCGCCGAGTGACAGTTCGTCGGTGGCCCAATGGTCGATCACCCGCTGATCGATCCCCTCGTACCGTCCGGCGCAGAAGATCAAATGGGATGCGGTGGCGAGTTCGGTCGCGTATCGGTGGTCGAAGCGACGCCCGGACGGAGTCGGGACCACGATTCGCGGCTGGTCCGCACCAGCGGTGACGTCTCCGAGCGCCTCCCACCACGGCTCCGGCCGCATCACCATGCCCGCGCCGCCGCCGTACGGGCTGTCGTCGACGGTCCGGTGCACGTCATGCGTCCAGTCGCGTAGGTCATGCACCGCAATGGTGAGCAGGCCCCGTTCGACGGCCTTGCCGACCAGCGCGAGACGCAGCGCGTCCAGGTACTCGGGAAAGATCGTGATCACGTCGATCCGTAACGGACGCCTGGTGTCGGTCACAGTTCGAACAGCCCTTCCGGCGGAGTGACGACTACCCGGCCGCTGGCCACATCCACCTCGGGCACGAGCGCCTGCACGAACGGCACCAACACCTCACGCCCGTCGAGAGTCACCACCGCGAGAAGTTCCTGCCCGGGCAGGTGGACGACTTCGGACACCTGCCCGAGGAGAGCACCGGCGCCGTCGTGGACGGCCAGGCCTAGGAGCTCGTGGTCCCACCACGCACCGTCCCCGGCCTGTCCCGCCTCGCTCTCACCGATCACCAGCCACGTCCCGGCCAGCGCCTCGGCCGCCGCGCGATCATCGATGCCGGTGAAGTGCAGCAGCAGCCGCCCGCTGTGCTCCTTGCGCTGCGTGACTATCAGCGGACCGGCGGACTCAGGATCCGTCCGTAACCGCACACCGACCGCGAACCGCAACTCGGGGACGTCAGTACGGACCTCGACGGCCACGTCCCCGCGGACGCCGTGCGCCCGGCCTACCCGGCCGACGACCAAGTCCTGCTGGCCGGGCACAGCCGATCAGCGAACCTCGTCGACGTCCAGCACGTCGACGCGCACGCCGCTGCCACCGACCGCACTGACCACGGTCCGCAACGCCGTCGCGGTTCGCCCGGAACGGCCGATGACCTTGCCGAGATCTTCCGGATGCACCCGGACCTCCAGCAACGGGCCGCGGCGGGTTTGGCGATGCCGTACCCGCACCTCGTCCGGGTGCGTGACCAGGCCACGCACCAAGTGATCGAGTGCCTGTTCGAGCACTACGCGTCGCCTTCGGTTGCGCCGCCTTCAGCCTCGGCGGCCGACTCTGGGGCAGCCGGCTCTGGGGCAGCCAGCTCCTCCGCCTTGCTCGCCGTGTCCGGCTGGCTCTCGCTCTTGGTCGCCTTGGGTGCCGACTTCTTCTTGGGCGTGGTTGCCTTCGACGTGTCTTCGGTCGTCCCCAGCCCGGCAGCGGCAGCCGCCGCCGCGGCGAACACCTCGTGCTTGTCCGGCTTCGGCTCGGCCACCTGCATGGGCGGTGGCGCGGGCAGGCCCTTGAACTTCTGCCAGTCACCGGTCACCCGCAGGATCGCGGCCACTGCCGGGGTGGGCTGTGCTCCGACCCCGAGCCAGTACTGCACCCGCTCGCTGTCGACCTCGATGAACGACGGGTTCTGCTTCGGGTGGTACTTGCCGATCTCTTCGATGGAACGGCCGTCCCGCTTGGCACGGGCATCCGCGACGATGATCCGGTAGTACGGGTTGCGCATCTTGCCGAGCCGGGTGAGCTTGATCTTGGTGGCCACGAGGGTGCTGTGCTCCAGGTCTGCGAACGAGGTGGTGCGCACGACGCCGCGTGGGGCAGCGGCGACGACGCACCGGGTGGACGGCCGCACCGGGGGTAGAGGGGCCCGTCGGCGCGGCGTACTCGGGGAGATTGTGCCAGATGCACGCGACCGCTCAACCGCGCCTCCGGTTTTTCCGCCTTTTACCGGGCGGTCAGGCGCGCAAAAACCGGAGGCGGACCGACCCGGCCGGGATCAGCGCCGGGGGCCGGTCTTCTTGCGCTTCTTGCGCTTCTGGTTCGTGTTCTTGGTCGCGCTGCGCCGCGGGCCACCGAGACCGGGCACCGGCGGCATCCCGGGGATGCCGCCGCCGGCCATCTGGCTCATCATCTTGCGCGCCTCGAAGAACCGGTCGACCAGCTGGTTGACCTCTTGGACCGTGACACCGGAACCGCGGGAGATACGCAGCCGCCGGGAGCCGTTGATGATCTTCGGATCCGCCCGCTCCGCCGGGGTCATCGAACGGATGATGGCCGCTACCCGGTCGATGTCGCCATCGTCGAGGTTCGCCATCGCGTCCTTCATCTGCCCCTTCAGCTGTCCCATCCCGGGCAGCATGCCGAGCAGGCCGGAGATCGGGCCCATCTTCCGCACCATCAGCAACTGGCTGAGGAAGTCCTCGAGGGTGAAGTCCTTCCCGCGGGCGAGCTTGCCCGCCATCTCTTCGGCGGCAGCGGCCTCGTCCGCCTCGAAAGCCCGCTCCGCCTGCTCGATCAGGGTGAGCACGTCCCCCATGCCGAGGATGCGGCTGGCCATCCGCTCCGGATGGAACGCGTCGAAGTCCGCGAGCTTCTCCCCGGTGGAGGCGAACATCACCGGTGCTCCGCACACCTGAGCCACCGACAACGCGGCACCGCCGCGGGCATCGCCGTCGAGCTTGGTGAGCACGACGCCGGTGAAGCCGACACCTTCGGCGAACGCCTGAGCAGTGGTGACCGCGTCCTGGCCGACCATGGCGTCGAGCACGAAGAGCGTCTCGTCCGGGTTGACTGCGTCCCGGATGTCGGCCGCCTGCCGCATCATCTCGGCGTCCACGCCCAGCCGGCCCGCGGTGTCGACGATCACTACGTCATAGCCCTTGCCGCGGGCGAACGGGATCGCGTCGCGGGCGACCTGCACCGGATCGCCGATCCCGGAACCGGGCTGTGGCGCGTACACCTCCACACCCGCCTGGCTCCCGACCACCTGCAGCTGGGTCACCGCGTTCGGGCGCTGCAAGTCGCACGCGACCAGCAACGGCGCGTGTCCTTGTCCGCGCAGGTGCAACGCCAGCTTGCCGGCCAGGGTGGTCTTGCCGGCGCCCTGCAGGCCCGCCAGCAACAGCACGGTCGGCGGGTTCTTGGCGTAGCGCAGTCGGCGCGTCTCGCCACCGAGGATCTCGACCAGCTCCTCGTTGACGATCTTGACGACCTGTTGCGCCGGGTTCAGCGCACCGCTGACCTCCGCACCTCGGGCCCGATCTTTGACCGCTGCCACGAAGGTCTTCACCACGGGGAGTGCGACATCTGCCTCGAGCAGCGCGACCCGGATCTCCCGTGCAGTCGCGTCGATATCCGCGTCGGAGAGCCGGCCCTTGCCACGCAGGCCGGCGAAGACGCCGGTGAACCGGTCGGAGAGAGCCTCGAACACGGTGCCAGCCTACGGGGCGCCGTCGCCGTTCTGCGACGACGCCTGTTCCCTGTCGATCCCACGGGTCCCGGTCACTGCCAATACGCCCGAGCCCCTTCCACTCCTCCGGTTTTCGTACCTCCTGGGCGCCGGCGAGAGGTACGAAAACCGGAGGCGGCACCCGAGGGAACCTGCCGGCGATCGGCAGGCGACCAGCCGACAACCGGCCGAGGTCATCCCAATGCAGCGAGCACAGCGCCCCCGACCTGGTCACGGGTGGCGTCGCCGAGCAGCCGCACGGTGAAGCTGTCCACCACGTCCGCTCCGATTGTCTGACAGCGCGCAGAGTGGACCCCGCCGCCGGCACGGGTGATCGCTGCTGCGATGCGGTGCAGTACACCTAGGCCGTCCGGGGCACGAACCTCCAGCACCAGCTCGGTCACACCGTCCTCGATCCACCGCACCGATGCCGGCTGGGCATGCGGAGGCATCGGATACGCCTCCGCCCGCAGCCCGACCATCGCGGTGAGCCCCGCCGGTTCCTCCAGGTAGTGCTCGAGGTCGGTACGCACCACGCTCCAATCCGGACCGCTGCCGTACCGGGGGTGGGCAAGCGCGGACAGCAGGGCGTTGTCCTGCTGGGACAGCGACGTGAGTGACCGGATCTCCAGCCGGTGCAGGGCCAGCACACCCGACACCACCGCGAGCACCCCGGGCCGGTCCCGGCAGACCACATCAATCTGCTCGCCCTGCACGTCGATCGCGAGCTCGCCGGCGGCCAGCATCGCCCGCTGCCGCGCATCGAGCTCCGTGACCGGCGGTGGTTCACCGGCAAGCACGGCGGTCACCCGTGCCGTCAGGATGCGTAACAACCGCTGCTTCCAGGAGCTCCACGCCGCCGGGCCCGTGGCCAGCGCATCCGCCTCGGTGAGCGCGGCGAGCAGATCGAGGTTCTCGCGGCTGCCGACCGCGTCCGCCACCGCCGTGATGGTTGCCGGATCGTCCAGGTCGCGGCGCTGCGCCACGTCCGCCAGCAGCAGGTGGTGGCGTACCAACGTGACGAGGGTCGCGGCATCGGTCGGTGCCAGTCCCATCCGCGGGGCGATCTGCTCGACGAGTTCGACCCCGATCTCGGTGTGATCGCCCGGCAACCCCTTGCCGATGTCATGCAGCAGCGCACCGAGTAGTAGCAGATCCGGACGCGCCACCCTTCGGGTGAGCTGCGCCGCCTGGGCGGCCGCCTCCAGCAGATGCCGGTCCACGGTGAAGCGGTGGTAAGCGTTGCGCTGCGGCCGGCTTCGGGTGTGCTCCCATTCCGGTAACAGCGGAACCAACAGGCCGGCCTGATCGAACGATTCGATGACGGGAACCGCTGCGGGGCCGGCGGACAGCGTGTCGACGAACGCGGCCAGCGCCGGCGCGGGCCACGGCTGCGGCATCGGGGGTGCCGATCGGACCCGGTCCCAGGTCGAGACCGGCACCGGAAGCCCGGCTCGGGCGGCGGCGGCGAGTACCCTTAATCCGAGCACGGGATCGGCTGCAACTGCGGCATTCTGCGCGAGTACGACCTCGCCGTTGCGGACCACCACGCCCTCGGCGAGCGGCACCCGAGCAGCCCCGCGGCGACCGAAGATCCCACGCCGGCCGGGGTCGGCAGCCGGAATCACCCGCCGGAAGGTCTCGCCCACCTCGAACGCGATGCTGCGTGCCGCGGCTGAGACTGCGGCCATCAGGGCGTCGGCGTCCGGATAGCTCAACTCCGCCGCGACGCGATCCTGTTCCTGCAAGGTCAGCCGGTCGGTACCACGCCGCTTGTGCAGTTCTCCCCGTACGTCCAGCAGCAGCGAACGAGCCGCATCAACCGCGGGCCCCGGTCGGTCGGCGCGCTGGCTCGCCGCGACCTGCCACAGCAGCTGTACATCGCGCAGGCCGCCGCGCGCCTCCTTGAGGTCGGGTTCGAGCAGGAACGCAAGTTCACCCGCCCGGTCCAGACGGGCACGGAATTCCGCTGCCAGCTCCGGCAGCCGACGAGGGGCGTCGGCGCGCCACTGCGCGAGGTGCGCGGTACGCAGCGCGGCGGTCAGTTCCGCATCGCCCGCGATATGCCGGATGTCGAGCAGGCCCAACGCGGTCTTCAGGTCGGTGCGCCCCAGCGCCACCGCCTCGGCCGGCGTGCGCACGCTGTGGTCCAGCGCGACACCGGCGTCCCAGATCGGGTACCACAGCGCCTCGGCGAGGGCGGCGATGTCCTCCCGGCCCTCGTGCACAAGGACGACATCCAGGTCGCTGCCGGGCGCGAGTTCGGCGCGACCCAACGAGCCGACGCCGGCCAGCGCGACCCCCGGGCCAGCGTCGCCGAGCAACGCGGTGAGCCAGCGCTCGGCATCCCCGGTCAAGGCCGACCGCAGCGCCGGTCCGACCAAATCGGACCGGCGCTGCGGGTCGTATCCCGGCGGGGAATCAGAGTGCGTCAGCGCCGCGCTCCCCGGTGCGTACCCGGATCACCGTGTCGACCGGCGTCAGCCAGACCTTGCCGTCACCGATCGCCCCGGTCTGGGCGGCCTTCACCAAGACCTCAGCGACGTCCGCGGCGTCAGCGTCGTCGATCAGCACCTCCACCCTGACCTTCGGAACGAAGTCCACCGTGTACTCGGCTCCGCGATAGACCTCGGTGTGTCCCTTCTGACGCCCGTATCCCTGCGCCTCCGAGACGGTGATGCCCTTCACACCGAAGGTCTCCAGCGCCGTTTTCACGTCATCGAGCTTGAACGGCTTGATGATCGCGGTCAGCAGCTTCATACGCCCGCTCCTGTACTCGTGCTGGCAGTGCCGGTGCTTGACGCCGTGCTCCCGATTCCCGCAACGGTCAGGCCGGAACCGAACCCTCCGGCCATGTTGCTGAAGTCGTAGCCCGTCTCGCTGTGCTCGGCACCGTCGATGCCTTCGATCTCGGCCTCCTCGCTGATCCGGAACCCGATTGTCTTGTCGATGACCTTGCCCAGGATGTAGGCGATCACGAACGAGTAGGCGAACACCGAGATTGCCGCGACGGCCTGGATGCCGAGTTGCTTGCCGCCGCCACCGTAGAACAGGCCGTCCACGTTGACCCCGTCAACGGCTGCCGTGGCGAAGAACCCGACGAACAGGGTGCCGACGATCCCGCCCACGAGGTGGACGCCGACGACGTCGAGCGAGTCGTCGAAACCGAGCCGGTACTTCAGGCCCACCGCGTAGGCACAGATCACGCCCACCAGGATGCCCAGCACGACGGCTCCCACCGCGTTGATCGAACCGCAGGCGGGGGTGACGGCGACGAGACCCGCCACCGCGCCGGACGCGAAGCCGACCGTCGTCGGCTTGCCGTCCCGCAGCCACTCGGTGCCGGCCCAGGCCAGGCCGCCGACGGCGGTCGCCACCTGCGTGTTCAGGAATGCCTGCCCCGCCAACCCACCCGCGGTAAGGGCCGACCCGGCGTTGAACCCGAACCAGCCGAACCACAGCAGGCCAGCACCGAGCAGCACGGACGGAACGTTGTGCGGTCGCATCGGGGTCTTCGGCCAGCCCTTGCGCCTGCCGAGAACCAGGCACAGCGCGAGCGCTGCGGCTCCCGCGTTGATGTGCACGGCTGTCCCGCCGGCAAAGTCCAAGGCACCAAGCCGGTTCACGATCCAGCCGCCGGACCCGTACACGGTGCCGCTGGCCGCGCCGTTGCCCAAATGCGGAGTGGTCTTGCTCGCCGCGTCGCCGAAGTAGAAGACCCAGTGCGCGACCGGGAAATACACGATGCTCACCCACAGCACCGAGAACAGACACCACGCGGAGAACTTCGCCCGGTCGGCGATGGCGCCGCTGATG
>DASZVT010000187.1:0-11499 GCA_035546915.1 Mycobacteriales bacterium
AGTTGCGGGCGGCCGAGCAGAGCGAAGGACTTTAAGGCGCCAGGCCCGAGTTCGGAAGCAGCCGGCGGATGTCGGCGCGCAGCGTCGCGGTGGTCGCCGCTGCGACGCCGGTGCCGCCGGTGAGCTGGTCGCAGTCGCCGAAGCGAGCCAGGTAGGTGCGCTCCGTGCCGTCCGTGCCGTGCACGGTCAACGCGACCGTGTCGGGGGAGAAGGGCGTGGCGCAGGCCTTGGCCGGATCGGTGATCAGCGGCAGCACCCGCAGGTCGGCGAGCAGAGTGTGGACGTCGGCGCGCCGGGTGAGGGTGATGGAACGGTTCTGACCATCACCGTCGTGGCCGGCGAAGGACTGCACGAACACCGACGTCGCGTCCGGGGGAAGGGCGAGATCGCGCTGCGGATGCACTTCCACCCGGTCGAGCAGCGCGCGTGCGGTGGCCGCGTCGGGCGCATATGCGACGACCATGACGTTCAGCCAAGGGAGGTCCAGGGTGGCCGTCCGGGAGTTTTGGTCGGTTCCGGTCGTGATCCAGGCCGGCTGGCCGTGCCAGTCGATCGGGGCGGCGTTGTTGCCGGTGCCGCCGGCGCTGCGAGGACCGTACAAACCGACCAGTCGTACGGCGACCGGCGGCACCTTCGGCGGTGGGACGTAGGAGCAGAGACTAGTCCAGGTGCCGATCGCCAGCGTGTGGTTCTGCGGCAAGCCGCAGACCGGTCGGGTGAAATGCCAGCTAGAGGGCAGCGCAAACGTCACCCCCTGGAAGGCGATCTGCTGGGGGCGGGCCGGCGGCGGCTGCGCGGGTGTGATCCGTTGCGCTCCGTTCCCGCCTCCCGACAGGCTTAGCCCCAGTCCTAACCCGAGGCCGAGGAGCACCGTCGTGGCCGCGGCGAATGCTGAGATCCGTCGCTTGGCCCGCCGCCGCCGGCCACGATCCATGACGGTTGCCGGAGCCACCGAGGCGGGCGGTTCCGGCGCGGCGCTGTGCAGCAGGGCAGATAGGCGCTCGTCAATGTCGGTCACGGTGGTCCTCCTCGTGCAGCAGCCCGCCGAGCGAATCCGCGGCTCGTAACGCGGTCAATGCCCGCGCGTGGTGGCTCTTCACGGTGCCGACCGAGCAGCCCATCGCGGCGGCGGTCTGCGGCTCGGTGAGGTCGCAGAAGTAGCGCAGCACCACGACTGCTCGTTGCCGCTGCGGCAGCCGGGACAGCGCCACCCGAACCGTGTCGCGCAGGTCGGACGCGGCATAGTGATCGGCCGGAACCTGGCGGTCGGGCGGGCTGGCTGCCGGAATCTCGCCGTGCCAGCGGCGTCGCCGCCAGCTCAGGTAGGTCGTGAGCAGCGCGCGGCGGGTGTACGCGTCCGCCGCGTCAGTGCGGGTGATCCGAGACCAGCGGGTCCATACCTTCGCGAGAGCGGTCTGCACCAGGTCTTGCGCGAGCGCCCAGTCACCGGTCAGCAGCCACCCCGTCCGCAACAGGCTGCGGGAATGCGCCACGACGAAGTCGCCGAACGCGTCCGACTCGGTGCTCACCGGGATCCTCCTGGTCGTCACTGGATAGACGCGCCGGGGCACGAGGATGGTTGTCGTCCTCGCGGATACCGGCGGTGACCGCGCTGCCCGATAGGCTCGCGCGCGTCGTATCCCTGCGTCCCCGGAGCGTTCCAGGTGCCTGTCATCGAGGCTGTCGGCGCCCGCGAGATCCTCGACTCGCGCGGCAATCCCACCGTCGAGGTCGAGGTGCTGCTCGACGACGGGACGTTCGCCCGCGCGGCGGTGCCGTCGGGAGCATCTACCGGCGCGTTCGAGGCGGTCGAGCTACGTGACGGCGGCGACCGCTTCGGCGGCAAGGGCGTTCGCCGTGCGGTGGATGCGGTGCTGGATGTGATCGGGCCGGAGGTCGTCGGGTACGAGGCCACCGAGCAGCGGGTACTGGACCAAGGCCTGATCGACCTGGACGGCACCCCGGACAAGTCCCGGCTCGGGGCCAACGCGATCCTCGGGGTGTCGCTGGCGGTCTGCCGTGCCGCCGCGGACGCGTCCTCGCTGCCGTTGTTCCGCTATGTCGGGGGGAGCAGCGCGCACCTGCTGCCGGTCCCGATGATGAACATCCTCAACGGCGGCGCCCACGCCGACACCAACGTCGACGTGCAGGAGTTCATGATCGCGCCGGTCGGTGCGGCCTCTTTCTCCGAAGCCCTGCGCTGGGGCGCCGAGGTCTACCACGCGCTCAAATCGGTGCTGAAGGGCCGCGGGCTGTCCACCGGTGTCGGTGACGAGGGTGGTTTCGCGCCCGACCTGCCGAACAACCGGGCCGCGCTGGACCTGATCGCCGAGGCCGTCACGTCCGTGGGCCTGCAGCCCGGACGGGACGTGGCACTGGCGCTGGACGTCGCCGCGACCGAGTTCCACGCGGACGGCGCGTACACCTTCGAGGGCGAAAACCGGGATGCCGACTGGCTGACGGGCTACTACGGCGAGCTGCTGGATGCGTACCCGATCGTGTCCCTCGAAGACCCGCTCTCCGAGCAGGACTGGGACGGTTGGCGGGCGCTGACCGCCGCGCTCGGGGCCCGGGTGCAGATCGTCGGGGACGACCTGTTCGTCACCAACCCGGAGCGGCTGGCCCGCGGCATCGACAGCGCCACCGCGAACGCGCTGCTGGTGAAGGTGAACCAGATCGGCACCCTGTCCGAAACGCTGGATGCGGTGGACCTCGCGCATCGCAGCGGCTACCGCTGCATGATGAGCCACCGATCCGGCGAGACCGAGGACACCACGATCGCCGACCTGGCGGTGGCGACGAACTGCGGGCAGATCAAGACCGGGGCACCGGCCCGTAGCGAGCGCGTAGCCAAGTACAACCAGTTGCTGCGGATCGAGGAGGAGCTCGCCGACGCCGCCCGCTACGCGGGCGCCGCTGCCTTCCCCCGTACCCAGCTCGGCTGAATCCGGTTGCTGGTCAAGTTCTAAGCTCCGCGCGGCGCGGCAGCCGCTTGATCGGTGTATCGGCACGTAGCTTGTCTGGACGTGGCTCCCCGACCCCGCCGCAGCACTGGCGCGCCGTCCACGCGACGGCAATCCGCCCGTGGACGAGCAACCGGACGCGACCGCCGGCACGCTCGCCGGCTGAGCCCTCAGGCCAGGGCGCTGCGCGCCGAGCAGCGGGCTGCGGACGAGGCCGCCCAGACCAGGCGCCTGACGTTCACAACGCGCGCGGCGGTGCTCGCGCTGGCGTGCTGCGCGGCACTGCTGACGCTGGCGTACCCGCTCAAGCAGTACCTCGACCAGCGGTCGCAGATCAGCGCGGCACGCAGTGAGGGTGCCGCGCTGCAGAAGCAACTCGACGAGCTGACCCGCGAGCACGCGACGGCTCAGGATCCCGCCACGACCGAGCAGCAGGCGCGAGAGCGACTGCACTACACGCGCCCGGGACAGCAGAACTACATCCAGCTCACGCCGCCGCAGGCCGCGAAGCCGACGGTGAAGGAGCCGGGTCACGCGAAGGTACCGATCGACCCGGACGCGACCTGGTACAGCCGGTTGTGGGACAGCACCGTGGTCGCAGGCAAGGGCTGACGCCCGCTCTTCCGGTTGTGCGCTCTTCTGGTTGTGCGCTCTTCTGGTTGTGCGACATGAGCGTTGCCCTAGCAACGCCTATGTCGCACAAGACCCGAGGCTGGGGCACAAGACCCGAGGCTGGGATGGACCGGGGTGGGGCTACCGGGATGATGGTCGGGTGCGCGCGCCGACCAGCCCTGCCTCCGACCCACCCGCGGCTGAGGCGGTGCCTCCGCTGGAGGCGGACGTCACGGCGGTACGTGCCCAGCTGGGGCGTCCGCCGCGCGCGATCCGGCGGGTTGCGCACCGGTGCGGCTGCGGGCTTCCCGACGTCGTCGAGACCAACCCCCGGCTCGCCGACGGCACCCCCTTCCCGACGCTCTACTACCTCACCTGCCCGCGTGCCGCGTCCGAGATCGGGCGGCTGGAAGGCTCGGGCCTGATGCGGCAGATGACCGAGAGACTTGGCGCCGATGCCGATCTCGCCGACCGGTACCGCGCCGCACACGACGACTACCTCGCTCGACGGGATGCGCTCGGTGAGTTGCCGAAGCGGGTGAGCGCCGGCGGTATGCCGGATCGCGTCAAGTGCCTGCACGTCCTGGTCGCGCACGCGCTCGCCGTCGGGCCGGGCGTCAACCCGCTCGGTGACGAGGCGCTGGCGCTGCTGCCGGACTGGAGCCGCGGCGGCTGCTGTGTCGCGCGGCCGGAACCGACCGACGCATCGGGCACGGCGTGACGGGCCCGGTCGCTGCGGTCGACTGTGGCACCAACTCCGTCCGGCTGTTGGTCACCGAGCACGGCCATGACCTGGTGCGCACCATGCGGATCGTCCGGCTCGGGCAGGGCGTGGACCGGACCGGCCGGCTGGATCCGGCAGCGATCGAGCGCACCCGCGTCGCCCTCGCCGAGTACGCCGGGACGCTCCGCGATCTCGGCGTCACGGCGGCGCGGATGGTGGCGACCAGTGCCACCCGGGATGCCGCCAACCGGGACGACTTCGTCGCGATGGTGCGCGCGACGCTGGACATCGAGCCGGAGGTGGTGACCGGCGACGAGGAGGCGCGGCTTTCGTACGCCGGCGCGACGGCCGGCGTCGAGGTCGACTACCCGGTTCTGGTCGCGGACATCGGTGGCGGGTCTACCGAGCTCGTGCTGGGGGACATGCCCGGCCGTGCCGGGGTGCGTGCCGCGCGCAGCGTCGACGTCGGCTGCGTACGGTTGACCGAACGCCGGCTGCACTCGGACCCGCCGACGGCGGGCGAAGTCGCCGCGGCCCGCGCCGACATTGCGGCCGTGCTCGACTCGGTCGCCATCGGATCGGACCCGGTGCCGGTGCGCGAGGCGTCCGCGTACGTCGGGCTGGCGGGGTCGGTGACGACGGTCGTCGCGCACGCGCTGCGGTTGCCGCACTATGACGCCGAGCGCATCCACGGAGCACGGGTGGCCGCCGCGGACGTACAGGACGCGTGCGCCGAACTGCTGGCGATGACTCGGGCGCAGCGTGCCGCGCTGCCGTTCATGCATCCGGGCCGGGTGGACGTGATCGGAGGCGGCGCACTGGTGGTGTCCGCGGTGCTGACGGCGAGCGGATGTGACGCGATGATCGCCTCGGAGCACGACATCCTCGACGGCATCGCCGCAAGCCTGGCCTGAGCGGCCCGCACACCGGACGTGGGCGCGGGCACCGCCGCGAGGTCACGGTCCCGCGGCGGTGCCCGCTCGTGACGGCGGGGGTCAGCTCGAAGTCGAACCCAGGGTTACCTGCACCCGACCACGGCTCCCGTCACGTGTCACGGTGAGCGTTACCTGCTGACCCGCCTGGGCTGACGCAATCGCGCTCACCAAGTCCTGCGCATCGCTGACCTGCGTACCTCCCACTGCCGTGATGACGTCGCCCGCGCGCAACCCCGCGGAGGCAGCCGGGCTGCCGCTCTCGACAGCCTGGACCAGCGCCCCCGGGGCGCCCGTGTACGACGCGTTGTCGCTGACCGATACGCCGAGGAATGCCTTCCCCTGCGAGGAAGACGAACCGGTGTCGCCATTGGTTCCCTTGCCCGCCTTCAGTGCCGGCAGCGCCTTGGTCACCGTGTCGCTCGCGATCGCGAACCCGATGTTCTGCGCCGGCTCGTTGGTGCTGCCGGTGGCCACCGCGGTGTTGATCCCAATCACGTCGCCGTTGGTGTCGACCAGTGGCCCGCCACTGTTGCCCGGGTTGATCGCGGCATCGGTCTGCAGCAGGCCGGAGAGGTTCTCGTCCTGGTCCGACAGCGCCCGGTTCTTCGCCGAGACGATGCCCTCGGTCACGGTCGGCGAGCCGCCGTACCCCTCCGCGTTGCCGACCGCGATCACGCTGTCGCCGACGGCCACCTTCGACGACGACGCGAACGTCGCCGGCGTCAGGGCCGGCGCGCCGGAGACCTTGATGACGGCGAGGTCGGCGGTGGTGTCGATGCCCACGATCGACGCGGAGTACGCCTTGCCGTTCGACAGGGTGACCTTGATGTTGCTCGCTCCGTTGACGACGTGCGCGTTGGTCACGATCTCGCCGTCCGAGGTGATGACGATGCCGGTCCCGGCGGCACTCGAGGTCGCCTGCCCGCCGCCGAAGCTGCCCGGTCCGCCGAACGTGCCGTAGCCGCCCTGGTCGGAGGTGATGGTGTCGTTGATCAGCACGACCGACGGCGAGATCTTGGCGAGCGCCGCGGTCACGTCCGAGGTGCCGTTGACCGCCGCGACCGTACTGGCCTTGGCCGCGACCGGGGCCTGCGGGCCGCCGTCCAGGGCGTGCACGGTGACGCCGCTGCCCACCGCAGCCGCGATCACCAGCGCCCCGATTCCGGCGGTGCGACCGAGCCGACCGCGCCGGGATGCCCGCGGCGGCTTCGGCTCGGCCGCGATCGCCGTCTCGTCGAGGCCGTCCGGGGCCGGATCAGGCGTGGTGTACGGGGTCGGGGTGTCGTACCTGTCGTCCATGAGTCGTCCTCGCTGTCGGAACCTGATAACAGGTTCGTCGGCCGGCATGAGACCGCCCTGAGCCGACGCTGGGACCTGGCTCGCGGGTGGCTGGGAATGCGCTGGGCGCGGCATCCGGCCCCTGCCGACGAGCTCATGGAAGGCTGCTGCTGGACGGACGGTGACGATGCGCGAGGAGGCGGTGGCGGGTGGCGCTGCAGGACGGTCCGGTGCGGCCCGGTACGGGTTGGCCGGGTGATGTAGCGGCGGCGAGCACTCCCGTGGCGCACGACGCCGCGGACGTGATCCGGCTCGCAGCGTCTGCACCCAGCCTGCGGCACGTCGACGGACGGGTGACGGTGTGCCGGGCCTGCGAGCGACTCGTCGCCTGGCGGGAGCGGGTTGCGGTCGAGAAGCGAGCGGCGTTCCGGGACCAGCGGTACTGGGGGCGCCCGGCCAGTGGTTTCGGTGACGAGCGCGCCAGCATCGCGGTGCTCGGCCTGGCTCCGGCGGCGCACGGCGCCAACCGGACCGGGCGGGTGTTCACCGGGGACCGGTCCGGCGATTGGCTCTACGCCGCGCTCTACCGGGCGGGCCTGGCCAGCCAGCCCACCTCCGTCGACGCCGGCGACGGGCTGCGCCTGAACCGGGTCCGGGTGCTGTCTGCGGTCCGGTGCGCCCCGCCGGCCAACAAGCCCACGCCGGTCGAGCGCGATACCTGTGCCCCGTGGCTGCATGCCGAACTCACGGCGCTGCACTCGACGCTGCGGGTGGTGGTGGCGCTGGGCGGCTTCGCCTGGCAATCGGCGTTCCCCGCCCTGGTCGCCTGCGGCCTGGCCGGCGGCCCGGTCCGGCGCAAGCGGTTCGGGCACGGCGCCGAGGCCACCTGCGGGGCGATCACGGTCCTCGGGTGCTACCACCCGAGCCAGCAGAACACCTTCACGGGGAAACTGACCGAACAGATGCTGGACGACGTGCTGGACCGGGCGATCGAACTCAGCGCGGTGAGCCCTGTCACACCCTGAACCTGGCCGCGAGCGCCACCGGTTCCGGCGATACGGTGCCGCAATGGCCAAGCCTCAGGAGCCCTGGCAGATCCTCGTCGTCGGGGGCGGTTACGTCGGTATGAACACGGCGCTGCACCTCCAGCGCAGGCTGCGGCTGCGACGCGGTGAAGCGACGATCACCGTGGTCGACCCGCAGTCGTACATGACCTACCAGCCGTTCCTGCCGGAAGCCGCGGCCGGCAGCCTCGAACCGCGGCACGTAGTGGTGCCGCTGCGCAAGGTGCTCAAGCGCTGCCGGGTCATCACCGGGACGGTCGGTGCGCTGGATCACGACCGGCGTCGGGCGCGGATCGAGCCGGCCGAAGGCGACCCGTTCGAGATGAGCTACGACCACGTCGTCATCGCACCGGGTTCGGTGCCGCGCATCCTGCCGATCCCAGGCCTGGCCGAGGCCGGTATCGGTTTCAAGACGGTGGCCGAGGCGGTGTACCTGCGCAACTACGTGCTGTCCCGGTTGGACGCCGCCGCGTCCAACATCGACCCCGAGCTGCGTCGCCGAGCGCTCACCTTCGTCTTCGTCGGCGGCGGGTACGCCGGCATCGAGGCGCTGGGCGAACTGGAGGACATGGCCCGGGCGGCGTGCCGCTATTACCGGGGCATCATTCCGCAGGACATGCGCTGGGTGCTCGTCGAAGCGTCCGACCGGATCCTGCCGGAGGTGAGCCAGCGGCTTGGTCGGTACACCGTGGATCGCCTGCGGGCGCGGGGGATCGACGTCCGGCTGAGCACCCGGCTGGAATCGTGCACCGACACCCACATCGTGCTGTCCGACGGCGAGCGGTTCGACGCGGAGACGGTGGTGTGGACCGCCGGTGGCAAGCCGAATCCGATACTCGCCGAGTACGGCGTGCCGCTGGATGACCGCGGGCGGGTGCGCAGCACGGTCCAGTTGCGGGTCCAGGGGATGCGGAACGTCTGGAGTGCCGGTGACTGTGCTGCGGTGCCGGACGTCACCCAGGGGGAAGGCGCATTCTGCGGTCCGTCCGCGCAGCACGCGGTGCGGCAGTCCCGAGTGCTTGCGCACAACATCGTGCGGGTGCTCCGGGGGCATGAGCCGAAGGGCTACCGGCACGCGTACGCCGGCTCCGTCGCGTCGCTCGGTCTGCACAAGGGCGTCGCCGAGGTCTACGGGGTACGGCTGCACGGCCTGCCGGCCTGGTTCATGCACCGCAGCTACCACCTGATGTGGGTGCCGACCGTCAACCGCAAGGTCCGGGTACTCAGTGACTGGACGCTCGCACTGTTCTTCCGCCGGGAAGCGGTGAACCTCGGTCAGTTCGCGGACCCGCGCGCCTCGTTCCGCGCGGCTGCCGGTGGCGCTCGTGAGCCAGCTCGGGCCGAAACGGTAGCGCCGGTAGCTACACCGGAGTCGAGTTCGGCGCCGCCGGATGGGCCGGACCCGCGTCCTGCTGCGAAGCGCGCGTCGTCGGCGAGGAAGGCGGTGCCAGCGAAGCGCGCGGCGAAGAAGGAGCTGCCAGCGAAAAGGGCGGCGGCCAAGGCGACGTCCGGCAAGGCACCGGCGAAACGGCCAAGCAAGGCCGCTCGCAAGGCGGTGGCCGGGGACGAAGCCCGCAGCACGCCTGGCTCGGGCGCGCAGGACGGGCAGGACTGACCGGAGCCGGCTGATCCGATTTCCCGGCGTCTGCGAGGGAACATCCGATGACACCCGGTTATTGGCACGACGGGGAGTTCATCCCCGGATCACGACGACGGAGAGGGCCTGGTGGCCTGAGCGTGCGCACGATGAATCAGAAGATCGCGGTCAGTGTTGTCTTTGTCGCGGCCATGTTCATGAACATCATGGACATCACGATCGTGAATGTGGCACTGCCGACGATGGGGCGCGACCTGCACGTGGCGGCGACCGCGGTCAGCGCCGTGTCGATCGGCTACCTGGTCAGCCTCGCGGTCGTCATCCCCGCATCCGGCTGGCTGGGCGACCGGCTCGGTCCCAAGCGTGTCCTGCTCGCCGCCATCGTGATCTTCACGGTGGCTTCGGGCTTGTGCGGTATCGCGCAGAACTTCACCGAATTGGTCCTCTTCCGGGTGCTGCAGGGAGTCGGTGGCGGGATGCTCACCCCGGTCGGGATGGCCATGCTCTTCCGGGTCTTCCCGCCCTCCGAGCGGGTGCGTGCCTCGTCGATCCTCACCGTCCCGGTGGCGGTCGCGCCAGCGCTCGGACCAGTGCTGGGAGGGGTGCTCGTCACCAGCCTGTCGTGGCGTTGGGTGTTCTTCGTCAACCTGCCGATCGGCGCCGCGGCATTCGCGTTCGGTGTGCTGTTCCTCCGCGACCAGGACAGTGAGGTAAGCGACCGGTTCGACCTGCCGGGCTTCGTCCTCTCGGGCATCGGATTCGCGTCGTTGATGTACGGCGTCAGCGAGGGTCCGCAAGGCGGTTGGTCGAGTATCCATGTCCTCGCCACGCTGGCCGTCGGCGTCATCCTGCTCGGGGTCTTGGTCGTGCACCAGACGCGCAAACGGCTGCCCCTGTTGCGACTGCGGCTGTTCAGCGACGGCCTGTTCCGCAATACGAACATCGTGATGTTCCTCGGCGGCGCGGGCTTTCTCGGTGTGCTCTACGTCGTCGCCCTGTTCTTCCAGGACGGCCTGGGGATGAGTGCGCTTGCGTCGGGTCTGTCGACCTTCCCCGAGGCGCTCGGCGTCATGGTCGGCGCGCAGTTCGCCAGCCGGCTGTTCTACCCCACGTTCGGGCCTCGCCGCACGATGTCAGTCGGATTGTTGGGCGTCGCGGTGTCCATCGGGTTGATGGCACTCATCGACAGCCGGGCCGAGCTGTGGTGGATGCGGGCGCTGATGTTGATGCTGGGCTTCTGCATGGGACACGTATTCGTGCCGGCGCAGGCCGCGTCGTTCGCCCGGATCACGCCCGCCGATACCGGTCACGCATCCACGCTGTTCAACTCGATCCGGCAGCTCGGTGGTGCCGTCGGCGTCGCGGTCTTGACGACCTCGCTCACGATTGTGGGCGTCACGCGACAGGTCGGAGGGCATCCTGTTTCCGACCTGCACGCCTATCACGTGACCTTCATCGTGGCCGCGGTCCTCGCCCTTGCGGGGGTCATCGGGTCGCTGGCGATCAACGATGCGGACGCTGAAGAGACGCGCAACCGCCGCGGCGGCGATGTTCCCGACGCGGAGCTCGCGGCTGCCGGCTGAAGTACGTCTGTTGGTGCGCCGTGCCCGGAAGCCGGACCCGGGCTCGGCGTTCGCCAGCGGACCAGGTACGGTTAATCCGTACACTGAAATCGGTGCGAACTCGTGAAGGAGCGATCGATGCCCGGCGCGCCCGTGGCGATCTTCGACTGCGATACCCACTGTTACGAGACCCGAGACGCCTTCACCCGCTACCTGCCGAAGGAGTGGGCCGAGCATGCGGTGCGCCCGATCCGGCTGGACGGCGGCGAGAAGATCCTGGCCGGGGACCGGATCGCCGTGTTCAACTCCGAGCAGGGACTGGGGTTCGACTACGCCTACCGACCGGGGTCGCTCAAGCAGATGCTCCAGCAGATGGCCTCCGGCAATCCGGAGGAGACCTACCAGCCGGAACCGATGAAACCGGAATACGTCAGGCGGGACGCGCGGCTGGCGCTGATGGACACCCAGGGTGTCCAACGGGCCGTTGTCTTCCCGTCCGCGATGGCGCTCTCGGTGGAGAACTACGTCAAGAACACCCCCGCGGCGTTCGCGAACGTGCACGCGTTCAACCAGTGGTTCGACGAGGAGTGGGGTTTCAACCGGGACGACCGGATCGTCGCGCCGGCGTTACTGTCCCTGCGGGACCGGGAGCTCGCGGTGCAGGAGCTGGAGTACGTGCTGGACCGGGGAGCGAGGCTCGTCCTGTTGCCGACCGGTCCGGTGAACGGCCGCTCACCCGGTGATCCGTCCTTCGATCCGATCTG
>DASZVT010000188.1:0-6320 GCA_035546915.1 Mycobacteriales bacterium
CTGATGCCGAGATTCGGCAGCGCTCCGAGGACCGCCTGCCCCTGTGGGTCGAGGATCTCCGGCTTGAGCATCACGTCCACCACCACACGTGGCATCGCTACGCCTGCTGCAGGTAGTCGTCGAAGCTCAGACCGGTCAGCGTCTCGTACGCCTGGACGTAGCGATCACGGGTGGCGGAGACAACTGCGGCAGGAAGTTCGGCCGCCTGCCCTGCTTTGCCGTTGTCGGTCAGCCAGTCCCGAACGTACTGCTTGTCGTAACTCGGCTGCGGCTGGCCCGGTACGTGCGCGTCGGCCGGCCAGAACCGGCTGGAATCCGGGGTGAGGACCTCGTCGGCGAGGGTGAGACGCCGCTGGTGGTCGTACCCGAGCTCGATCTTGGTGTCGGCGAGCAGGATGCCACTGCGGGCGGCGAGCTCGCTCGCGCGGGTGAACACGGCGAGCGTGATGCGCTCCAGTTCCGCGGCAGCCTCCTGGCCGACCAGGGCCTTGGCGTCGTCACGGGTGATGTTTTCGTCGTGCTCGCCGATCGGCGCCTTGGTGCTCGGGGTGTAGATCGGTTCGGGCAGCTTGCTGCCGTCGAGCAGGCCGGCCGTGAGCGGGTGACCGGAGACGGCTCCGGTGCGGACATAGTCCTTGTACCCGGACCCGGTGAGGTAACCGCGCGCGACGCACTCGACCGGCAGCATCTGCAGCCGCTGACAGAGCATCGAACGGCCTCGGAGCTGCTGCGCGTACGGCTGCAGTGCGGCGGGAAACTCGGCGACCTTCGCGGTGATCACGTGCCCCGGGACGATGTCGGCGAGCTGCTCGAACCACCACAGCGACAGCGCCGTGAGAACAGCTCCCTTGTCCGGGATCTCGGTGGGCAGCACGACGTCATACGCGCTGATGCGGTCGCTTGCGACGAGCAGGATCGCGTCGTTGCCGTCGTTGTCCTGGACGGCGAACAGCTCGCGGACCTTGCCCGAGCCGAGGTGGGTCAGACCGGCGAAGTCAGTAGCGGCGAGAGGCACCCGGCGAGCTTATCGCCCGCCGCCGGCGTCAACAGTCGGGCCTCCGGCCCGGTGGCGCCGTCAGGTCAGTGCGGCGAGGCGGTCGAACACCGGTCCGAGCCGCTCGACGTACCGTTCCGGCCGGCAGATGGCGTCCAGCCGGGCCTCATCGAGCTGCTGACCGGCCTCGTCGGCCTGCGTCCGCAGTGTCTGACGGAAAGGCACCCCGGTCTCCCAGGTGCGCATCGCCGCCGTCTGCACCAGCGCATACGCGTCCTCCCGCGACAGGCCGGCTTCGACCAGGTCGAGGAGCACCGCGGAGGTGTAGATCAGCCCGCCGGACGCGTCCAGGTTGGCACGCATCCGAGCCGGATCCACCACCAATCCCGTGACCAGCCGGGTGGTCAGGTGCAGCAGGTAGTCGGTGCCGGTCGCCGCGTCCGGAAGCGCGATCCGCTCCACCGAGGAGTGGCTGATATCCCGCTCGTGCCAGAGCGCCACGCCTTCGAGCACCGGTACGTACTGCGCACGCACGACCCTGGCGAGCCCGCAGATGCGCTCGCTCATGATCGGGTTCTTCTTGTGCGGCATCGCCGACGAGCCTTTCTGGCCCTTGCCGAACGGCTCGGAAAGCTCCCGCACTTCGGTGCGCTGGCCGTGCCGTACCTCCAGCGCGATGGCCTCGCACACCGCGGCCAGTCCAGCCAGCGCAGCCATCCAGTTCGCGATGCCGTCCCGGATGACCACCTGGGTCGCGACCGGGGTGGGAGTCAACCCGAGCTCGCCGGCCACGAACTGCTCGACGTCCGGCTCGATGTTGGAGTACGTCCCCACCGCACCACTGATCTTGGCGACGCCGACGTCCCCGCGGGCGTCCCGGAGCCGGTCCCGGCAGCGCGCCATCGCGAAGGCGAAGTCGGCGACCCGGTGCCCGAAGGTGTCCGGCTCGCCGTGGATTCCGTGGGTACGGCCGACGCGCACCGTGTCGCGGTACGCCAGGCCGAGCTCCCGCAAAGCCGCGACGAGTGCGTCCGCCTTGGCCAGCAGGATGTCGGTCGCGTCGACCAGTTGCAACGCCAACGCGGTGTCGAGCAGGTCGCTGCTGGTCATCCCGAAGTGCACGTACGCGGCGGCCTCGCGGGGCGTGGTGTTGTCCGCCCACGCCGACAGGAAAGCGATCACGTCGTGCTGGGTGACCGCCTCGATCGCGGCGACCGCGTCCGGCGTGGGTGGTAGCGCGGCCTGGACCGGTGCGACGGCGTCGGCCGGCACCCGTCCGGCAGCCGCATGTGCCTGCAGTACCAGGGTTTCCACCCGGCACCACAGCGCGTACTTGTGCGCTTCCGACCACACCTCACCCATTTCGGGCAGGGTGTAACGCTCGATCATGGCTCGTCCTCCCGGCTGGGTCCGTCCGTCGCGCGGCTGGCCTCGGCTCAGGCGTTCTGGGCTGCCTGCTCGAAGTCGTCCTTGAACTGGGCCAGCTTGGCGCGAAGGTCCGGATCACCGATGGCCAGGATCTGCACTGCCAGCACCGCGGCATTCCGGGCCGCGTTCAGCCCGACCGTCGCCACCGGGACCCCCGGCGGCATCTGCGCGATCGCCAGCAGTGCGTCCAGCCCATCCAGCGCACCGCCCTTGATCGGCACGCCGATCACCGGCAGCGTCGTGTGCGCGGCGACAGTACCCGGCAGCGCTGCTGCCATGCCGGCGCCCGCGATCACTACCTCGATGCCCCGCGGTTCGAGTTCGTCGATCCAGCGGGCGAGCGTCTTCGGCGCGCGATGCGCCGACAGCGCCGCCTCGTCGAACGGCACCTCGAACTTCTCCAGCATCGCCCCGGCCTGGGACATCGTGTTGGCGTCACTCGGCGAGCCGTAGACGATCGCAACGCGCGGACGGACGGTCATGCAGTGCTCCTTGGTCGATACGGTCGAATCCTCGTCACGTCAACGGCCCGGACGCGCTAGCGCGAAGTGGCCGATGTCGCGACGGTAGTGACCACCCGGAAGGTGGATCCGGGCAAGCAGGTCGTACGCCGATCCTCGCGCATCGGCGACCGAGGTACCCAACGCGGTCACCGACAGCACCCGGCCTCCGCTCGCGACCACGCTGCCATCGGGCTGTCGTCGGGTCCCCGCGTGCAGTACCCCAGGGGCGTCGAGCGGGCCACGGAGTACGCCGCCCAGCTGCGGCGCCTGCGGATACCCCGGCGCGGCAAGCACCACGGTCACGGCGGACTCGTCCCGCCATACCGGAGCCGTCGCGCCACTGAGAACCCGGGTGAGCGGAGTCCGGAGCCGGGCCAGCACGGCCTGCACCTCCGGGTCGCCGAAGCGAGCGTTGAACTCCACCACTCGCAGCCCGCCGGAGGTCAACGCCAGCCCGGCGTACAGCAGCCCGCTGAAAGGGGTGCCGCGGCGACCCAGTTCCGCGATCGTCGGTTCGAGCACGGTGCGGGTGACCTCGTCGACCAGGTCCGCCGGCGCCCACGGCAACGGCGTGTACGCGCCCATGCCGCCGGTGTTCGGACCGATGTCCCCGTCGCCGACCCGTTTGTGGTCCTGCGCCGGCGTCAGTGGCAGCACCCGGCCGTCGTCGGTGACGACGCCGAACAGGGATATCTCCGGCCCGTCCAGGTAGGTCTCCACAACCACGTCGTGGCCGCGGCCGTGCGCGATCGCGGTGGCGAGGTCGTCGGTGACCACGACGCCCTTGCCACCGGCCAGGCCGTCGTGCTTGACCACGTACGGCGCGGGCAGACCGGCGAGCACCTGTTCGAGACGCGCGTCGTCACCTGCCGCGACCTTCCAGCTGTCCGCGGTCGGGACGCCGGCCGCGGACATCACGTCTTTGGCGAACGCCTTCGAGCCCTCTATCCGGGCTGCGGCGGCGCTCGGGCCGAATACGGCAAATCCCCTGTCCCGCAGTACATCTGTTACCCCGGCAACGAGCGGCGCCTCCGGTCCGACCAGAACGAGGTCGGCCTGCACCTGCTCGGCCAGGGCGGCGACGGCGGCCGGATCGTCGATCGCGATGGCACGCGGCGCGGCGATCGTTTCCGTCCCGGCATTACCGGGTGCGCAGACGATCGACCCGACCGCAGGATCCGCGGCCAGGGCAACGCAGAGCGCGTGCTCGCGGGCGCCCGAACCCAGTACCAGGACCCTCACGCGCAGCCGCCCCGATCAGCGTCGAACGGAGCGAAGCTGCGGCTCCCCCGATCACACAGCGACGTCTGCGCGCCACTCGCGCGCAAGTAAGGCCCGACCATCAGACGATGTCGCGCACGACGATGGTCTGCTCCCGGCCCGGCCCGACGCCGATCGCCGAGATCGGTGCGCCGCTCATCTCTTCCAGCGCCCGGACGTACGCCTGCGCGTTGGGGGGCAGGTCTGCGAAGTCCTTGCAGTTGCTGATGTCCTCGTGCCAGCCGGGGAACGTCTCGTACACCGGCGTCGCGTGGTGGAAGTCGGTCTGCGTCATCGGCATCTCGTCCACCACCGACCCGTCGGCCAGCGTGTACGCGGTGCAGACCGGGATCTCGTCGAACCCGGACAGCACGTCCAGCTTGGTGAGGAAGAAGTCGGTCAGACCGTTCACCCGGGTCGCGTAGCGGGCGATCACGGCGTCGTACCAGCCGGTCCGGCGGGCCCGTCCGGTGGTGACACCGAACTCGCCGCCCACCCGGCGCAGCCGCTCGCCGGTCTCGTCGTCCAGTTCGGTGACGAACGGCCCGGACCCGACGCGGGTCACATACGCCTTGAGAATGCCCACCACCCGGGTGATCCGGGTCGGCCCGAGGCCGCTGCCGGCACAGGCGCCGCCGGCGGTCGGATTGGACGACGTGACGAACGGGTACGTGCCGTGGTCGACGTCGAGCAACGTGCCCTGCGATCCCTCGAGCAGCACCACCTTGTCCGCCCGCAGCGCTCGGTCGAGCACCAGCCCGGTGTCGGCCACATACGGCCGCAGCCGCTCCGCGTACTGCTCATACTCGGCGCAGATCGCGTCGACCTCGAGACCGGTCCGGTTGTAGACCTTGCTGAGTACCTGGTTCTTCTCCCGTAGCGTCAGTTCCAGCTTGGCCCGGAAGATGCCCGGATCGAAGATGTCCTGCACTCGCAGCCCCATCCGCGCGACCTTGTCGCCGTAGGCGGGGCCGATGCCACGGCCGGTGGTGCCGATCTTCGCCTTGCCCAGGTAACGCTCCACCACCTTGTCCAGCGCGCGGTGGTGTGGCATGACCAGGTGTGCGTTCGCGGAGATGAGCAGCCGGGACAGGTCGACACCCCGGACGGCCAGGCCGTCCATTTCCTCCAGCAACGCGGCCGGGTCGATGACCACGCCGTTACCGATCACCGATACCGCACCGGGGGTGATGATCCCGCTGGGCACCAAGTGCAGCGCGTAGTGCTCCCCGTCAGGGGTGACGATGGTGTGCCCGGCGTTGTTGCCGCCCTGATAGCGGACGACATAGTCGACCCGGGAGCCGAGCAGGTCAGTGGCCTTGCCCTTGCCCTCGTCGCCCCACTGGGCGCCGATCAGCACGATGGCCGGCATGGACAGGTCCCTCCGCAGACGATGGAGAACAACGAATTCTAGCGATACGGGGTGATCGCCGGTCTGGTTCGACGCGGCCCGGCGCGGCCCCGTCCGGACCGGGCTCAGCCGAGCGCGGCCCGCGCCTGCGGATCGCAGTCGTCCAGGAAAGCGGCCACCCGGCTTGCCTCGTCCTGCTCGCCGATCCGCTCAGCGGCCCGGCCGAGCGCATGCAGCGCGCGCAGGAAACCTTGGTTCGGGACGTGCGCCCAGGGTACCGGGCCGTGACCCTTCCACCCGTTGCGGCGCAGCGCGTCGAGGCCACGGTGGTACCCGGTGCGTGCGTAGGCATACGACGCCACTACCTCGCCGGCGTCCCAGGCGCGGTCCGACAGCGCTGCCCACGCGGCGCTGTCGGCGGGGTGCGCCGCCGCGATGTCGGTCGGGTCGGTTCCGGCCTGGAGTGCCGCAGCGGCGGTCGGGTCGCCCGGCAGCAGCGTCGGGGGCGGTCCGCCGAGCAGGTCCTGGTGCGCGCTCATGGGCTCCATGATGCCGCGCGGCGACGACGGCGGTAGCGCCGGCACCCGGTCAGGTGATCGGGCTCGTCCAGGCGGCGTTCCACATGACGGCGTCCACCTGTCCGAGCGCGCCCGACGCGATGCCCTTCTCCGCGGCGAATGCGGCCGCGATTCGGGCGGACTGCGCACCGAACCGGCCGTCCACGCTGATCATCCAGCCGCGGTCGCGCATCCGCTGCTGCCAGGTCGCGATGTCAGCGCGCCGC
>DASZVT010000189.1:0-2435 GCA_035546915.1 Mycobacteriales bacterium
GTCACTGGACCAGGGTACGTGCTCACCGGGGATCCGGCCCAGGGTCGCGACCACCCGTACTAGCTATCGATTGACGTGCCAGCCACATGATGTCATCATCTGTAGACATCGAGCGATGACAAATACGGGAACGGTGTGAACGGGCGTGACAGTCCAGGACGACGGGTCTCCCGAAACCTGGCGTGAACGCGCACTGTTGCCGGCGCTGGTCTTCATGGGCCTGGTCGTCGCCGTGGTCAGCAGCCTCGGCGCCCCGCTCATCCCGACGATCGCGCAGGTCGACCACGTCTCGCTCTCCGATGCGCAATGGTCCCTGACGATCACGATGCTGGTCGGCGCGGTAGCGACTCCGACCATGGGCCGGCTGGGGGACGGACCGAGACGCCGGGAGGTCATCCTCGGAGCGCTCTTCGCGGCGCTGTGCGGCAGCATTCTTGCGGCGCTTCCACTCGGTTTCGGCTTTCTGATCGTCGGCCGTGCCCTGCAGGGCATCGGGCTGGGTCTGACGTCGCTGGCGATGGCCACTGCCCGCGATGTGATGCGCGCCCACCGGGTGCGCCCCGCGGTGGCCTTACTGTCGATTACTACGGTCGCCGGCGTCGGGATGGGCTACCCGATCACCGGCCTTATCACGCAGTCCTTCAGCTACCACGCTGCCTTCTGGTTCGGCGCGGTCGTCACCGGCCTTGCGCTGCTGACCGCGTGGGTGCTTGTCCCGGCCACCAGCGACCTTCCGGCCCGTCCCATCGACACGCTCGGGGCGGGCCTGTTGGGCGTTGCGTTGGCGTTGCTGTTGTTGGGCCTGAGCCAAGCGGAGTCATGGGGTTGGACCTCCGCCCCGGTGCTGGGCTTGGCCGCGGTCGCGGTTGTGCTGCTCGCCGGTTGGACCTGGCACGAGCTGCACACCGAGCTGCCGCTGGTCGACCTGCGCATGGTTCGGCACCCGGCGGTGCTCACGGCCGACGTCACCGGCCTGGTCGCCGGCGTGGGCATGTACCTGCTCATGTCCGCGGTGGTGCGCTTCGTGCAGACGCCGCGCAGCACCGGTTACGGACTGGGTGAGTCGGTCGTGGTCGCCGGCCTGGTGCTGGTGCCGTTCTCGATCGCCAGCGTGACCGCGAACCGGGTTTCGTCGATCATCGCGCGCCGTACGTCGGTGTACTTCGTGCTCCCGGCCGGCTGCGCCATGTTCGTCGCATCCATGGTCATGTTCGGGCTGGCGCGCGGCAGCCTATGGCAGGTCGTCGTGGTCATGACGATCGCCGGCCTCGGCGTCGGATGTACGTTCTCGGCGATGCCCGGCCTGATCGTCGCGAACGTTCCTGCAAACGAGACCGGCAGCGCGCTGAGCTTCAACCAGGTGCTCCGTTACGTGGGCATGGCGATCGGGAGCGCGTTGAGCGCGACCGTGCTGGATGCCTACACGCCTTCCGGGCAGGCGTTGCCACACGACGCTGGTTACGGCATGGTCGCGCTCATCGGATGCGTCGTCTGGGCGGTCGCGGGCGTCATCAGCTTCACTCTTCCCCGGCGCGGCAAGACTGCCGCGTTCGACGAGGTCCTCTCGGACGAGAGCATGGCCGACGGGCTCGGCGAGGCGGACGGCGTGGTCGACTACAACAAGACTGTGGTGGTGCGATGAGTGCGGTGGCGGCCGGCCGGCGTCGCGATGCCGTACGCAGCAGGGAATTGCTGCTGCAGGCAGCCACCGGACTGTTCGCCGAACGTGGCTTCGACCGCACCACGGTACGGGAGATCGCCGAGCGCGCGGGTGTCGACGCCGCGTTGATCGCGCGTTACTACGACGGCAAGGCCGGGCTGTACATCGCCACCTTGCGGGCGCAGGCCGGCGACGGCTCCTTCCGGGATCTGCTGCAATTGGACCGGCTGACCGAACTGCTCGACCGGCTCAGCCGACATGGTGCCGGTCCGATTCTGCAGGCGGCGGTGCGTGAGCACGACGATCCGGCGATCCGGGAGGCCGCACGGACCGACCTACACGATCGGCTGGTTGCACCGCTACAGGCGCGGTTCGAAAGCGAGGGCCTCGACCGGCCCGAACTGCGGGCCGAGGTGGCTGTCGCGGCATTCGCCGGGGTGGTGTTCGGCCGGACGTCGGGCGCATTCCCGGAACTCGCGGACGTATCCCTGGACACCGTCGTCGCGTTGACCCGACAGGTCCTCGAGGGCGCGGCGACCGCCGAGGTGTGACGGCCACGCTCACGTCACCGGAGCGAGACCAGTGCCGAGTAGGACGTCCCGTCGTCCAAGTTCACCCGGAGGCTGTAGAGACCGGATGCCAGCCCCGAGGTACGGAGGTCGAACGTGTACCCGCCGCTCGGCGTCCGGCCCCGCGTTGTCGAGGTCATCGTGTTGCCCCGTTGCGAGTCGGATGTCGCCGGTCCGTAAGTTCCGACGACGCCCCCTTGCACCGG
>DASZVT010000190.1:0-20097 GCA_035546915.1 Mycobacteriales bacterium
TCGAGCAACACGGACAACAGCGCGCCTGGGTGGGCCCCGCCGCCCCACACCAGCACCGCGTCCCGGACCTGCACGTCAGCGAGGCCCAGCGCCAATCGAGCGCTTTCCTCTGCCGTGACGCGGTCGGAGCCGTCGCGGTAACGCACATGGAGGTCGTGCAGCAGCGCCACGGTGTCGTTGCCTACGTCGTCCGCCGCCCCCGTGGCAGCGCGCTCGACCAACTCGGATCGGACCCGCTCGTGCACCGGCAGCAACGCCGCCGCCTGGTCCGCGTCCGGCGCGGCGACGCTCGCGGCCAGGTGCTCGCGATCAGGCCACACGCGACCGCCCTTCGCCACCGCCTCGGCTTGAAAGCGCAGCGCTGCCGGAGTCGGTTCGGGCGGCAGCGGTGTGCCCTCGGGCGGGCAGCACGAGGTATTCGTACACAGGTACGACCACCAGCGCTCGTTGCCACGGAGCACGACGTCAACCACCTCGATACCGCAATGGTCGAGCGCGCGGCACAGCCGGCGGACCAGCCGGCGATGCGGCAGGGGTGCGGAACGGCCGCGCACCGCGTCGTACACGACGACCATCACCGCGTCAGTGCCGGCCCCAGCGGCGCGCTCGGCCAGTTCCCGGCACGCCAGCACCAGGTGTGTCCGATCCGGCAGGTCGGCACGCATCGTCAACATCGAGCGACGACGCGGACCGGCGAGGCAGACCAGCACCACACTGTGGGCGGGATGAAAGCCGAGCATGCTCGGGACGACGCCGAGCAGATCTGCCGGACTGGAGATGCGGACGGGGGTGGGATGCTGCGCTGCGGTCGTCATGTCGCTTGAGTCTGGGAGCGGCGCGGTCGCTGTGCGGCTGCCACGGCACATCTGTGGACAGAACCGACTGTGAACAGGACCGATTTGTGGACACCGCTCGCCCGGCGCGCTGGCGCGGTGACGCGCGCTCAGGTGGGGACAATACGAAGGTGGACGAAGCCGCGGACGGTCCGCGCGAATGGGCCGCGCGCCTCGACGCGTACCAGCGTCGACGCCGCCGTCTGGGCTTCCCGATCGCGGTCGTCTACAAATATTTCGATGATCAGGGCAACTATCTCGCCGCCCTGATCGCCTATTACGGCTTCCTGTCCTTCTTTCCGCTGTTACTGCTGCTGACCGCCATCCTGGGCTTCGTACTGGAGGGCAATCCGACGCTGCAGCACCAGATCCTGCACTCGACGCTGCGGCAGTTCCCCGTCATCGGCGACGACTTGAGCAACCCGAAGAAGCTCGGCGGCAGCACCGTCGGCATCGTCGTCGGCGTGCTCGTCTCCCTGTACGGCGGACTCGGCATCGCGAACGCGCTGCAGAACGCGATGAACGTCGCCTGGGGAGTACCGCGGCACCTGCGGCCGAACCCGCTACACATCCGGGCGCGCAGCGTGCTGCTGCTCAGCCTGGGGGGCCTGTCGGTACTGGGAACGACGGTCCTGACCGCGATCGGCAGCAGCGCGAACGCGTTCGGGGTCGGCATCGGAGACGGGTTCGCGCTCGTCCTCACCTTCGCCTCGGTGGCCGTGAACGCCGGCCTGTTCATCCTGCTGTTCATCCTGGGCACCGCGCGGCGGCTGCGGACCCGCGACGTGCTGCTGGGCGCGCTGTTCGCGGCGATCGTCTGGCAAGGCCTTCAGTACGCCGGGACGCTGATTGTGGGGCACGGCATCAAGAACGCCTCGGCGTCCAACAGCGTGTTCGCCTTGGTGCTCGGCCTGATCGGCTTCTTCTACCTCGAGGCCGTCGCCATCGTGGTCGGTGTGGAGTTGAACGTGGTGCGTGCGCTTCGGCTCTACCCGCGCGCCCTGATGACGCCGTTCACCGATCGGGTGCAGCTCACCCAGGCGGACGAGCGCGCGTACTCGTCGTACGCCGAGGCACAGCGGCACAAGGGCTTCCAACACATCGGCGTCGGATTCGAAATACCAGCGCCGGGGGCGCCGGTTGAGCAGGAGGATCGAGAAGCCGGCGATAGCGCCGCGGAACGCGGGAGGGAGGACACATGAGCGCGCACGCGCTCGATGCCGATCTTCCCCCCTCGGCGACCGGTGAATGGGTGGGTGGAACCCGCCGGTTGCTGGTGTTGCTCGGGCTACCGACGTTCGGCCTGGCCTTCGCCATCAGCGTGCTCACCACGTACGGGCCGGTAGTGCTGCTGGACGTCGCCGGCTCGCCCAGCGCCGTCGGTGGCCTGATCGGTGCGGAAGGGGCGTTCGCGCTGGTCATCCCGCTGCTAGTGGGCTTCTACTCGGATCGACTACCGCGCAGCGGGCTGGCCCGCCGGGTGCCGTTCCTGATCGCCGGCACACCACTGATCGTGGTCGGGCTGGTGCTGCTGCCGTTGTGGCACTCGTTCCTGCTGTCCGGCGCCATGGTCTTCGTGTTCTTCGTCGGGTACTACCTCTACTACCCGCCGTACCGCGCCATGTATGCCGATCTGTTGCCGCGGCACCTGTTCGCACGTTCGCAGTCGGGGCAGGCGATCGCCCGCGGATCCGGACTGGGTGCCGCGCTCCTGGTGGGCGGCCTGCTGCTGGGCTGGTGGGCTCCACTCCCGTTCATCGTGGCAGGCGGCATCCTCGTCGGCACCACCCTCGCGCTGCTGCCGGTGATCCACCTCGAACGTGTCACCCCGGTCGCTCCCCCATCCGGGGCCACACCGGTCGGCCAGGTACTGCTGCACGACCGCGGACTGCGCACCTTCGCGGTGGCGAACGCATTGTGGGAATTCAGCTTCGCCGGGCTGAAGAGCTTCATCGTGCTGTACGTCGTCAAGGGCCTGGGCCACTCCTCCACCGTCGCCTCCGGCGTGATCGCGGTGGTCGCGGTGGCCTACGTGGTAGGCGCGCCGATCGCCGGGCAATTGGCGGACAAGTTCGGGATGGTCCCGGTGATGGCCGGTTCCGCCGCCGTATTCGGCACCGGCCTGACCCTCGGCGTCATCCCGACCACCCTGGCGCCCGGACTGATCCTGCTCCCGCTGACCGCGCTGGCCGGATCCATCCTGCTGACCTTGCCACAGGCGCTCGCGTTCGTGGTCGCGCCGGAGGGCAGCGAGGGGGCAGCCGCCGGGCTCGTCGACTTCTCCCGGGGCATCGGCGTGGTCCTCGGCCCGGTACTGGTCGGCGTCGCGGTGGGCAACTGCGCCAACCTGCTGCCGGCGACGCACGGATACGCAGCGATGTGGCCGGTCATCGGCATTCCGGTGCTGCTATCCGTGGTCCTGATGCCGGCGCTGCACCGCTATGCCACGACGCGGTGACGCGGGCGTGGACCCGAGCCATTCCGGTGACCCGCGCCCGCCGCGCGCTCGTGACGCGTTGGGCCGTCCGCTCCCCGTCGGCGTGGCAGGCGTCGATGGGCCCCGGGCGGACCCAGGTCGCAGCCCGGCCGAGGCACTCGCCGAAGCGCAGGCCTGGCTCGATGCGCGTCGTCCGTTCGCCGCGCACGAAGTGCTGGAGGACGCCTGGCGAGCGGCCCCTACCGACGAGCGTGACCTCTGGCAAGGGCTGGCCCAGCTCGCCGTGGGTCTCACCCACGCGATGCGCGGCAACCCCCGTGGCGCCGTGGCGCTGCTCGAACGGGGCAGCCGACACCTCACCAGGTACCAGAGCACCCCTCCGCATGGCGTGGACGTCACCGGACTGCAGCGGTGGGCAGGCACGCTGCTGGAACAGGTCCGCGGCCTTCCACAGGGCCATGTGCCCCCGGAGGCGCCGGTGCCCACCCTCGCCTCCGGTTTTCCTACCGCGTAGGCCTCGAAAACGGTACGGAGACCGGAGGCCGCGGGTGGAGGGCTACGCCGGGCCGCTTGTCGGTGCCCGCACCGTAGGCCGGGGGGACCCTCGGGGCACCACGATCGGCCGTGACGTGGCAGGCTGGATCACACCGGAAGTACGGAGTCGAGGAGGCCGAGATGCAGAAGATGTCGCTCGACGCGATCGGACGTGAACAGCTCGAAGACGCCCGCCAGTCCTCCTCATCCCGCGCGGCGACCACCGTGGTCGGCGGCCACGACCGGGTGCTGCGCCAGACCGTGATCGCGCTCGCGGCGAACGGCGAGCTGTCTGAGCACGAGAGCCCCGGTGAGGCGACGGTGTTCGTGCTATCCGGCCGGGTCGAGCTGCGGGCCAACGGGCAGTCCTGGGACGGCCGCAAAGGAGACCTGCTGATCATCCCGGACACCCGGCACAGCTTGCACGCGCACGAGGACTCAGCGGTGCTACTCACCGCTGTCCCGCGTAACCGGGCCTGAAGGCGGGGCCTGAAGGCGGGGCGAGCCTCCGTGCCCGCCGACTAGCAGTCTCGACAAACTCCGGTTTGTTCGCGCCGCGCGCGTAGCGCAGGCGCGAACAAACCGGAGGGGTTGCCGTGGATCAGCTGCAGCCGGAGGTGCTGCCGCAGGACTCGCAGACGAAGCAGGACCCGGCGGGACGCATCTTCACCCCACACGTCATGCACAGTGGCGCATCCGCCGCATGGCCCTGCTGCTGCTCCAGCAGCTCGGTCGAGGAATGCGCCGTGATCGGCGCCGGCAGCGCCACCGGGGCGGACGAGCGAAGCGCGTCGACGTCGACCTCTTCGTCGTCGGTCTGAACGGGGGCAGCGCCCCCGTACGAACCAGACTGGACCACCGCAGCCCGCTCCTCCGCCGTGAAGATGCCGAGTTCGGCCCGCTTCTCCATCGGCAGGTAGTCCAGTGCGAGCCGGCGGAACAGGTAGTCCATCACGGAGGCGGCGATCCGCACGTCCGGGTCGTCGGTCATGCCAGCCGGGTCGAATCGCATATTCACGAACTTCGCGACGTACGCCTCGAGCGGCACGCCGTACTGCAGCGCGATCGAGATCGCGACCGAGAACGCGTCCATCACCCCCGCCAGGGTCGACCCCTGCTTGCTCATCTTGATGAACACTTCGCCGAGGCCGTCGTCCGGGTAATTGCTCGCCGTCATGTATCCCTCGGCGCCGGCGACCGAGAACGAGATCGTCTGGCTGGGCCGCCGCTTCGGCAGCCGTTTGCGGGTCGGGACGTGCTCGACAGCAGCCTCCGCCGACGCCGCCTTCTTCGCACCCTTGAGATCGCTGAGGGGTTGCCCCACCTTGCAGTTGTCCCGGTAGATCGCAACTGCCTTCAGGCCGAGTTTCCAGCCGTCGAAGTAGACCTTCTCGACGTCCTCGACGGTCGCCGATTCAGGCAGGTTGACGGTCTTGGAGATGGCGCCGGACAGGAACGGTTGCACCGCGCCCATCATCTTGATGTGGCCGCCGGGGGCGATGGAACGCTCGCCCATCGCGCAGTCGAACACCTCGTAGTGCTCGGGGCGCAGGCCAGGAGCGTCGATGACGTTTCCGTGCTCGGCGATGTGCTCGACGATCGCCTCCACGGTCTCGCCGTTGTAGCCGAGCGACTTCAGTGCAAGCGGCACCGTGTTGTTGACGATCTTCATGCTGGCGCCGCCTACGAGCTTCTTCATCTTCACCAACGCCAGGTCCGGCTCGATGCCGGTGGTGTCGCAATCCATCATCAAGCCAATGGTTCCGGTCGGAGCCAACACACTCGATTGGGCGTTGCGCCAGCCGTTCCGCTCTCCCAGCGCGTTGCCCTCCTGCCACGCCTTGCTGGCGAGCGTCAGCACCCGGGCGTCGTCGGCCCCCACCGGCCGGACGCTGTCCGCGGCGGCGGCATGCTTGCGCATCACCCGCTTGTGGCTCGCTGCGTTGCGCGCGTAGCCCTCGTACGGTCCGACGACACCGGCGATCTCGGCACTGCGCTTGTAGGCAGTACCGGTCATCAGCGCAGTGATCCCGGCGGCCAATGCCCGACCGCCCTCGGAGTCGTACGCGTGCCCGGTGGCCATCAGCAGCGCACCGAGGTTGGCGTACCCGATACCGAGTTGCCGGAAAGCTCGCGTGGTCTCACCGATCGGCTCGGTTGGAAAGTCGGCGAAGCAGATCGAGATATCCATGGCGGTGATGACCAGTTCGACCACCTTCGCGAAGGTCTCCGCGTCGAAGGTGCCGTCCTCGCGCAGGAACTTCATCAGGTTGAGGCTGGCCAGGTTGCAGGACGAGTTGTCCAGCGACATGTACTCGCTGCACGGGTTGGACGCGGTGATCCGGCCGGATTCCGGGTTCGTGTGCCAGTCGTTGATGGTGTCGTCGTACTGCACGCCGGGGTCGGCGCAGGACCACGCCGCCTCCGCGATCTTGCGCCACAGCGCCCGGGCGTCGACGGTCTCGATGACCTCGCCGGTGGACCGGGCCCGGAGCCCGAATTCCCGTCCTTCCTCGACGGCCCGGAGGAACTCGTCGGTGACCCGGACCGAGTTGTTCGCGTTCTGGTACTGCACGCTGGTGATGTCTACGCCGCCCAGGTCCATGTCGAACCCGGCGTCGCGCAGCGCCCGGATCTTGTGCTCCTCGCGAGCCTTGGTCTCGACGAACTCCTCGATGTCCGGGTGATCGACGTCGAGGACAACCATTTTTGCGGCGCGACGGGTGGCCCCGCCGGACTTGATGGTGCCCGCGGAGGCATCCGCGCCACGCATGAAGCTGACCGGACCGGAAGCGGTGCCACCGGAGGAGAGCAGTTCCTTCGAGGACCGGATTCGGGACAGGTTCAGGCCGGCGCCGGAGCCACCCTTGAAGATCAGGCCCTCTTCCCGATACCAGTTGAGGATCGAGTCCATGGTGTCGTCAACGGCGAGGATGAAGCAGGCCGAGACCTGCTGCGGTGAGCTGGTGCCGACGTTGAACCACACCGGTGAATTGAACGAGAACACCTGATGCAGCAGCGTCCAGGTCAGTTCGTGCTCGAACACCTCGGCGTCGTCGGGTGACGCGAAGTAGCCGTGCTGCTCGCCTGCTCCGCGGTAGGTGTGCACGACCCGGTCGATCAGCTGCCGGAGGCTCCACTCACGCTTCTCGGTGCCGACCGCGCCGCGGAAGTACTTCGTGGTGACGATGTTCGCCGAGTTCACTGACCAGAAGTCGGGGAACTCCACGCCACGCTGCTCGAAATTCACGCTGCCGTCACGCCAGTTGGTCATCACCACGTCCCGGCGTTCCCACGTCACCTCGTCGTACGGATGGACACCCGGCGTGGTGTAGATGCGGCTGACCTTCAGCCGACCCCGCGTGCCCTTGCCCTTGGACGCTGCGCCGCCGCTGGCGGCTCCGTGGGTGGTCTCGGTCATGCGGTGCTCCTGCTCTCCGTGTAAGGGGTTAACACCGTGGGCTGTGTGCGCAGTCCGGGTGTGACGGGTGACGACGGTGCTATCTGGATCTGCTGTGGGCGTATGACGGGCGCGACGCGGACCCCGCCTCCAGATCCGCGGGCGAGTCGGATTCGACGAGTGGCAGTTCGCTGTCGACCAAGGAGCCGAGCCGCAAAGCCGCGATCTCATGTTCGAAGTCGGTCAGTGACTCAAAGGAGCGATAGACCGAGGCGAACCGCAGGTAGGCCACCTCGTCGAGCCGACGCAGCGGCTCCAGGATGGTCAGCCCGACCTCGTGTGTGGACACCTCACAAGCGCCACCGCCCCGAATCGTCTCCTCGACCTCCTGGGCGAGCAGCGCAAGCGCGTCCTCATCGACGGGCCGTCCCTGGCACGCCTTCCGCACCCCCGCGACGACCTTGTCCCGGCTGAACGGCTCAGCCGCTCCACTGCGCTTGAGAACCTGCAGCGACACCGTCTCCATCGTGGTGAACCGGCGGCCGCACTCGGGGCAGGACCGACGGCGACGGATCGTGGCGCCGTCGTCGGCGTCCCGACTGTCGAGAACGCGACTGTCCCCCACCCGGCAGAACGGACAGCGCATGACGGTCGCCTCCTCTCGATCGGGGCTTCTTCACGCGTTGCCAGGGGCCCTTGTGGACCGATCTGTGGACGAACGGTGTAGAAGTCTGTCTTTCCTGTGTACGACCCTGTACACAAGATGTGGACGAGTTACATGCGTGTAAGTACTAGATGCAGTGGTGAAAGGTAGGCCGGTTCGACCCCGGACGCAAGGGCGCGCCGGAGTGTCGCGGAAAGTTTTCGCCGAGGCGCCCTCGCGGTGGCTGGGACCCATGAGTCAGGACGGGAGCCGTAGCACCTGACCGGTGCGCACCTCGCTGTTATGGAGACCGTTGAGCGACTGGATCTTCGCCACGACGAGCCTCGGATCCCGATCCGGCGCAGTCCGGCTTGCGAGCGACCAGAGCGTGTCGCCGGGGTGCACCGTGACGGTGTGCACCGCCCCCGCGGTCGCCGTCCCGGCGCTGGCCCTCCCGAGGGTGAAACCGAGGCAGACGACCATGAGGGTGACCAGGACCACGACGATGCGGCCGCGCCGGGTCAGCCGCAGCTTGCCAGGGCCGGAGCGATCCGACGGGCGCGTCTGGGCAGCAGCGACCGTGGGCGCTGGCACCCGAGTGCGGTCATGCACGGGACGGTCGTACGCGGGGAAGGCGTGGGCAGTCATCGGAACCTCCAAGACACGGCACTCGCTCAGGTGCGAACGGGTGTTCGATCGAACGTCTGTGCGATTTGTACCGCGCGGCTCCGACAATGACCAGTCGAATACGGGCGCCACGCCGAAAAACTTTCGAACAGGTGTTTGATCTGGCTAGTCGAGGGGGCTAGCGTCCGGGCCATGGTCGACAAGCGCCCCACTAGCAACTCGGTCCACGCCAGCACCAGCAATGGAGGGGCCAGCGTCCACGACCTTCCGGACGGCCCCCCCGACGAGAGCGGGTTGACCCCCCGGCAGCGGCGGGTCCTCGAAGTCATCCGTGCGGCAGTGACCGCCAGGGGGTATCCGCCCAGCGTGCGTGAGATCGGTGAGGCGGTCGGCCTGACCTCGTCGTCGTCGGTGGCGCATCAACTGAAGGTGCTGCAGGCGAAGGGGTTCCTCCGCAGGGACCCGCACCGGCCGCGGGCAGTGGAGGTGCTACCACCGGCGGAGGCCGGCCCACCGGTGGGGAGCGACGAGCGCCCGACGCCTTCCTACGTGCCCGTCGTCGGACGCATTGCAGCCGGTGCACCGGTTCTCGCCGAGGAGGCCATCGAGGACGTGTTCCCGCTCCCCCGGGAGTTGGTCGGCACCGGGACGCTGTTCCTACTGCGCGTCGTGGGCGACTCGATGATCGACGCCGCGATCGCGGACGGTGACTGGGTCGTGGTACGGCAGCAGCAGACCGCCGAGAATGGGGAGATCGTCGCGGCGATGATCGACGGTGAAGCCACCGTCAAGACGTACAAGCGCGCCGGTAGAGACGTGTGGTTGCTGCCGCACAACGACGCGTACCAGCCGATCCCTGGCAACGATGCGCTCGTCCTCGGCCGCGTCGTGACTGTGCTCCGGAAGATCTGAACGGCGCTCTTGCCACGTTTGGTCGCCGGGTCAGCCGGTCAGCGTGGCAAGAGCCTCGTGCACCTGCAGCGTCGTCTGAGCGGGCACGGTGCGTACCGGGCCGCCGTCGACGGGAAGCGGACCGATCCGCCCGCCCGGCGTGAGGATCGTGTAGGTCGCTCCGTACTCGACCTGGACGCTCACCGTCGCGGTCCGCGCAGCGGCGTAGGTGTGACGCACACTCCCGCTCGGCGGCCCCGAGCCGGGATCCGTCGTGTGCATGCCGGCACCGTCGCCGAAGCTCCAGTCGTAGCCGTCGGCCTGTACCTGCAATTGCATCGTGTAACCCTGGCCGCCGAAGGAGTGCTGACCTGATCCGGGCGCCGCGACCGCGAAGAACGTCGGCAGGTTGACCAGCGTGGTCCCGTCTGGTGGCCATGCCCGGATCCCCGGCTTGGCCACCGCAAGCTGACCGGCATAGCGACGCGCATCCGCGGTCACTGTTGCCGCAGAAATCACCCCGCCGTCATTGTCCGGGTAGCAATATTCGCTTATGCGCTGGAGCGGCGATTCCGGATCCGGGGCGAAATAGACGATGAATCGCTTCTCCGCTGGCTTGCACCCGACCAGCGGCCCACCGCAGTAATCACCGAAACCACCGGTATGGCCACCTACCCCGGTGCTGCACCGGATAGTGAGCGACCACTGGCAGCCGGAGCATCCTCCATGCTGCGCTGATATCTTCCCCGGAACAGAAGATCCGGTCGTCATCATCCAACCGGAGACGGTGTGACCAGCCGAGTCGGAGCTTGCCTGTGCGCTCCCCAAGCCGGGAACCGTCCCGCCTGCTTCAGCACCGACAGCGGTTACCGATAGACCGGCCAGGATGACGAAAAGCGTCAGGCAGAATGCTACAGATTTGAAACGAGAAAAGCACGCCATACATCCCCTTCCCGGCGAAAACTAACCAGAAAGTCGCCCTTATCCGGCTTCTGCGTCGCTACTATCGAACCCTGATCAGTGATTGTGTGATATGGATCGCTGATAAAGTGAATATAAACATCCGCACTTGTAGAAGACCGTGCTCGGATTTTAGGTGGCTGCGAAAAATGGTAGACGATATCCTCGTGCAGCTTTCGCTCCCGTAAGAACGACGCGACACCGTCGACAGCCACGCGACAGTTGCAATCAGATGTCGAAACTGCGTCGAATGGGGCTGAACTGGCACTTCGTCCGACAAGTTGTAATGCCGCGACGTAGGCATGAGCGGCCGCGACGATCGCGGCGTCGGAATCCGGATCAACGCTGGCACTCAGTGTCGCTGCCGACGTCGGGGCTCGGCTCGTCTCCCCCGTCGGAGCGGTCGTGTGACCCGCACCGCTGACGCCGAGCGGCAACGGTGACGGCCCAGCCGACGGTGAGCCGCCACCGCATCCGGCTGCCACCAGGAGCACCATCCCGACCACGCCGACGCGGACCAGTGGCGCTGCTCGTCCCCCACTTTTCATGATCACGGAGAATAGGCCGTCCGGCCCAGTACATGCACGTCCAACCGGGTGATCTGTGGAGGAAACCGGCGGCTCCCTCCGTCCTCAGCCGCTGTTGCGCAGGGCCATCGCCCGTTCTGGCCGATCGGTGACCACGGCAGTCACCGACCTGCCGTGGAGGAAGTACCGCAGCCGGCGATCGTCGTTCACGGTCCACACCAGCACCGCCAGCCCCCGCCGCCGACACCACCACCGCAACAGCGGTCCGGCGAGCCGGAACTGGGCGGCCACCCCCCGCGCGTCGCAACGCGTGATCCGCCCGAACGGCACCGCCACCCGCCACAGCGCCCGTGCCTTCGCGATCGGCGACAGTCCGCGCAACGCCGGACCAAGCGTGAGCAGCGCCTCGGCGCCAGCCGCCCGCAGCGCCGCGACGGACTCATCGATGCCCGTCGTGTAATAGACCGGGCTCACGCCGGTACGGATTGTCAACTCGACCAGTTCCGCCTCGTACCCGGCCTCCTTCAGGTCGACGTGGGCGCCGACTTCCGACCCGGCAGCGAGCGCGAGCACGTCCTGCACGGTCGGCTCGCCCCCGACAAGGGCGTCGTGGCCGCACACCAACGCGCCATCGGCGCGCTTGCGCACGTCGATCTCAATCAGATCCACTCCGAGCCCGACCGCTGCGACATAGGCCTGCCACGAACCGCGCGGGGCGAACTCTCCCCCGCCGCGGTGCGCCGAGACGAGCGTCACCTAACCGGCCGGAGCGACGGCATACGTGCTCAGATCCGCGGCCAGCGCCGGCCCCACCCGGGCGCGTAACCGGGTCCCGACGTCCTCGTGCGCCTCTCGCAGCACCTCCCCTTCGCGGTGCACACGTGCAACGAGCGAGGACTTGGCATACGGAACCACCACGTCGATCTCGAACTCCGGGTGCGGGACCTCCTGCGCCAGCCGCCTTCCGAGCTCGTTCAGGCCCGCCCCTGTGTGGGCCGACACGAACACCGCCCCCGGTTCCACCCGGCGTAACCGGGCCAGCACCACCGGGTCAGCGACATCGATCTTGTTGACGACGACCAACTCGGGCAGCGCCCCCGCGTCTATGTCGGTGAGCACATCGCGAACGGCCGACAGCTGCGACTCCGGATCCGGGTGCGACCCGTCCACGACGTGCAGCACCAGGTCGGCGTCAGCGACCTCCTCCAGCGTCGATCGGAAAGCCTCGACGAGCTGGTGCGGCAGGTGCCGAACGAACCCGACCGTGTCCGTCAGCGTCACCGCACGGCCGTCGGCCAGCCGCGCCCGGCGCACGGTCGGATCCAGGGTGGCGAACAGCGCATCCTCGACCAGCACCCCCGCCCCGGTGAGCCGGTTGAGCAACGACGACTTGCCCGCATTGGTGTACCCGGCAATCGCCACCGCCGGCACGGTGGATGTCGAACGACGCTGCCGCTTGGTGTCCCGGACGGTGGCCATCGCCGCGATCTCACGCTTCAGCTTGCTCATCCGGGCACGCAGCCGCCGCCGGTCCGTCTCGATCTTCGTCTCGCCTGGCCCGCGGGTGCCGATGCCGCCGCCCCCGGCCACCCGCCCGCCGGCCTGGCGGGACAGCGACTCACCCCAGCCGCGCAGCCGCGGAAGCATGTACGTCATCTGAGCCAGCTCGACCTGCGCCTTACCCTCGGCCGACGTGGCGTGCTGGGCGAAGATGTCCAGGATCAACGCGGTGCGGTCGATCACCTTCACCTTGACGACGTCCTCCAGCTGACGGAGTTGGCCGGGCGTCAGCTCACCGTCGCACACCACGGTGTCGGCACCGACCGCGGCCACCAGGTCGCGCAGCTCTCTGGCCTTGCCGGATCCGATAAAGGTCGCCGGGCTGGGCCGGTCGAGTCGCTGCATCAGCGCATCGAGCACCTCCGACCCCGCGGTCTCGGCGAGGGCGGCGAGCTCTGCCATGGAGTTCTCGGCATCGGCGAGGGTGCCGCCCGTCCACACCCCGATCAGCACCACCCGCTCGAGCCGGAGCTGCCGGTACTCGACCTCGGTGATGTCGGCGAGCTCGGTGGTGAGGCCGGCGACCCGACGCAGCGAGTGCCGATCTTCCAGCGCCATCTCGGCACGCAGGTCGGACTCCACACGATCGGGCAGCGGTCCGGTCAGGTCGATGTCGGAAGGAGTGTCGTCGGACCGGTCGCCGTCGGACCGGTCGCGGCGAAACCCGGCGCCGGACTCAGCAGGTGTCGTCATCACAACCAGCGTGCCACGACCGTCGAGGGATCGCGAACGGGTTAACGGACGAGGCCACTGGCAGCTACCAGTTCGTCGCTCAACTCACCTGCCGCAACGAGCTGCGCTGGCCCGGACAGCAGCACACTGTCACCGTTCCACGTCACGCAGAGTCGGCCGCCGGGCACGTCCACCTGCCAGCGGCCGTCCTGCCGGCCATCCCAGAGCGCAACCGCCACGCCTGCCGCACACGCTCCGGTGCCACACGACAGCGTCTCGCCGGAACCGCGTTCATGCACCCGCATAGCCAGCGCGTCCGGGCCGGTCCGGGCGACGAACTCGACGTTGGTCTCCAAGGGGGGCACGACCAGGGGCGGCTGCAGCAGCGCACCTGCCTCCGCGACATCACCCACCGGGACGACGATGTGCGGATTGCCCATCCACACCTCGGTGCCGTCCCAGTTGCGACCGTCGACGCTGACGGTCCGGGCTGTCCCCGGGATCCGCGGCGGGCCCATGTCCACCGTGATGTCAGCCGCCGGAGCCGCGGGCAGCTGGACCGTCTTGATCCCGTCCCGGGTCGCGACTCCCAGCGTGCCCGGCTCGACCAACCCTGCCTGCTGCAGCCAGCGGACGTACACCCGCACACCGTTGCCGCACATCTCGGCAACCGACCCGTCGGCATTGTGGTAGTCCATGAACCACGGTGCGTCGGCGGCCAGGCCTGCCGCTTCGGGCACCTTCACGGTCGCCACCACTCGAAGCACCCCGTCCGCACCGATACCGCGGCGGCGATCACACAGCAGCCGCACCGCCGCCGGGGTCAGCTGCAGGGCCCCGTCGAGGTCCGGCAGCACGACGAAGTCGTTGCCGGTGCCGTGGCCCTTCGAGAACCGCATGTATCCAGCGTAATGGGATTCCGACCCCTTGCCGTGCCAGACGGCCACGCAGGTCACAGACCGATCAGCTGCCGGCCCGCAGCCGGTGCATCGACCCAGCTGATGCGCGTGTCGCGACGAAACCACGAACGCTGTCGCCGGGCGAAGCGGCGGGTCGCGGTCACCGTGCTCACGACGGCCGTAGCCGGGTCGGCCAGCACCTGCGCGTAACCGAGCGCGCGCGATGCGGTCGGCGCGTCCCGCAGCCCGACGGCCTCCAGCCCGCGTACCTCGGCCACCAAGCCCTGCTCGAACATGCGCACGACCCGCTGCTCGATACGGCCCGCCAGGTCGGGCACGCCCAACCCGATTTGCAGCGTCCCCGGCCACCGGTACGTCCCGTCCGGCAACGTCGCGCTGAACGAACCGGTAAGCGCCACCACCTCCAATGCGCGCACGATCCGCCGGCCGTTCGACGGCAGGATCACCTGCGCGGCAGCGGGATCGGCATCGTGCAGTCGCGCATGCAACATCCGGGAACCGACTGCCGCCAACTCCCGTTCCAGCTCCGACCGCAAGGCCGGGTCGGTCGGCGGAACGTGCAGGTGGTCGAGCAGGGCCCGGACGTAAAGCCCGGAACCGCCCACCACGACCGGCGTCCGACCGCGGCTGCGGATGTCCTCGACGGCGGTGACGGCGCGACGTTGGTAGTCGACGACACTGGCCCGCTCGGTGACCGGCCAGATGTCGAGCAGGTGATGGGGCACGCCCTGCCGCTCACTTTCGGGCACCTTCGCGGTTCCGATGTCCATGCCGAGGTAGAGCTGCATCGCGTCGGCGTTCACCACCTCGCCGCCGATCGCCCGGGCAATCTCGATGCCCAAGTCGCTCTTGCCGGACGCGGTGGGTCCGACCACAGCCACGACGGCGGGGCGATCGGTCACGAGTCCGGCCTCGGCTCCAGGAGTACGACGAAGTAGCCCACGCCGTAGGGAGCACCTCGCCAGAGCACCGCGCCGCGCCAGGCTGCCGCACCGGCGACCACGGCGCCGGCCAGCACCTGCCACGCGGGCCGTCCCGCCACCCACAGCGGCCGGTCGTCGTCCGGGTCCAGATCGAGCAGGAACTTCGGGTCCGTGCCGGCGAGTGCCGCGAGCACCTGTGCGTCGTAACGATCACCGCGACCGTCGTCGCCGACCGGGGTCTGCGACGGGTAGCCCGAACCGTCACCGAGCACGATCATGCCGACCCGCTCGGCGCGATCCGCCAGCGCCGCTCCGGTCGCTGCGGCTACCGCGGCGTCGCCGCAGATCTCGTGCAGCACCAGCGCCGGCGGACGCGCCGCGTGCGCACCGTCCAGCAGCCAGCGTCCAATGCCCAGCGACAGCGGCAACGTCACCGGTCCGTCCCCGGAACCGAGCCGCATCCGGAGGCCGTACGGGTGCAGCGAGCCGACCGCGTCCGGCGCATGCTCGCGTACGGCCGTACCACTACCCACGAGCACCAGCAGGTCCGGCTCCGCGGCCAGCACGGCGGCGATCGCGGTACGGCAGGCGCCGCGACACTCCTCGAGCTCAGCGGCCAGCCCGGCCGCCACCTCGGGAACCAGCACCGGCGGGTGCGGGCAGACCGCTGCGGCGACGAGCACACCGTGACGGTACCGGCCGACCTGAGCGCCGACGCGGGCGAGTGAGCGGGTCGCCGGCTGCGTTCAGCCCCAGGTCAGCGTCAGAGCGCCTGGCCCGCGCCGATGAACTGGCGCCATTTGCGCGGGTGCCATACATCCTGGTCCTCGCCGTATCCGCGGAAGCCCGGCGCAGACCATTCCACCAGCGCGTCCCAGCAGAACATCGACGGGTACGCGGTGAACACCTGCCGGCTGAGTGGCGAGCCCGTCGCGGTGAGCTGCCGTCCCTGTTCGTCGGTCGCCTCGATCCGGTAGCCCAGCGGCCGCCCAGCCTCGTCACGATCGACGGCGCGGGTACCGGAGACCAACCGAGCCCAGACGCCGTCGCGGACCAGGAAACCTGTGGTGACGCGGTAGTCGGTTCCCTTGCCGACCGTCACCGCCAGCCACGCGTTGTCCGGGTCCTCGGCGGCATAGGAGTAGCCAACCTGCGGCTGCCGGCCGTCCTGACGCGGCCCCCAGGACCGGTCTCGCATGGCGAAGCAGTCCACCGGGATCGTCTCCCCGTGCAGCACCATCTCACCGGTGACATGGCAGATCTGGTCGATGTGGCCCTTGTTGAACGGCGGTGTGGCCCGGGTGACCATCGGCCGGACAACGCCCTCGGCCCGCAGCGCCAGATGCAGGTCACGGCTGTCGTAACCGAGTTCGAAGACCCGGGTGGGTTCACGGCAGGTGATCGTCATGCCGTTGTTCAGGCTTGCGTTGCGCAGGTCGAGGCCGTCCGGGATGCGCTGGTGCCAGTCGTAGTCGAAGACCGGAAGTTCCCACGGGAGCTCGCCGGTGTGGTCGAACACCAGCACCCCGCCGGCCTGGACACCGAGGTTCGGCCGGAAGATCGGGTAGAAGTAGCCGAGCAGGTTGCGCTCCGGGACCATCCAGGCGAACCACACCGTCTCGGTCCACCAGGGGTCGTCGTCACGCGGGTGGAACGTGTCGTCGTCCGTGCTGAGCTCGGCAGTAAGTGCCGTCGTCTCGTTCGTGCCGGTCATCCGCTTCCCCTCAGTTCGCTGTTTGGCTCGCCGTCCCCAGACCGATCCGCTGAGCCCGTCCGATCCGACGGACGGCGTTGGGCATCGCCATCGCCCGCCGGTCGACGTGCCGCCCCACGACCATGACCGCTGGCAACAGCAACTCAGCCGGGCAGTCAGCGACGGCCGCCGGCAGGTCTTCGGGCTCGATGCCGAGCTCGCGTCGGCACTCCTCGATCAGGCAGCGCCGTTCCCAGCTCGACTGTGCGGCGCAGTCGCGCAAGTAGCGCAGCACCACCTGCTGGTCCCGCGGCACGTTCGCGATTGCGAGCAGTTCCTCCGCAAGGTTCACCTCCGGGCCGGTGCCTCGCTGCGGTTGCTGGGTGAGCAGCGGCAGGACTCCGCCGAGCAACCGTGCCAGCTGCGCCGCGAGCAGTGAGTCGTAGGTCAACGCCACGATGACCTGGATGGTGCTGAGCTGGCCGACCGCCGGCTGCCGGAGCCGGGCGTGGATCGCGACGACCGACTTCCACATCACCAGCGCGAGGTACCACTCCAGCCGGTCGCGGTCGATCGGCCGGCCCGACGCGGCTTCGTATTCCAGCAGCCGCTCCTGCGGGTCGCCGAAGTCGGTGTGGGCACCGCGCATCCACAGCCAGGCCAGGTCCTCGTGCGGGTCGCCGAGGTGCGCCAGCTCCCAGTCGAGCATCGCGGTCACCTCGCCTCCCACGGACAAGAAGTTGCCCGCGCCGGCGTCACCGTGGACCAGGACGGGCGGCCCGACCAGCGTCGGCATCCGCGCCCGTAGCACCCTGCCGGCCAGCACCAGCAGCGGCTCGTCCGCGACGTTGCGCTCGCGGGCCTCCCGCTCCCACGCAGACAGGTCCGCCTCCAGCGCCTCCCGGGCGCTGGCATGCTGCGGCACCGGGAAGCTCGCCGCGTCGGCGGCGTGCAGCGCCGCCAGCATCGCCATGTACTTCGGCGCGACCGCGGCGATCTCCTCCACATCCGGCCGACTGGTGCCTGCGACCATGCCCATCAGCAATGCGTCCGGGCGGTCGAAGGTCGCCAGCACCGGCGCCACCGGAAGTCCGAGCCGACCGGCGTGCACGAGCAGTTCGCCCTCGCGCTGCAGCGTGTACCCGATGCCTTCCTGTCCCCCGTCTGCGAGCTTGCACCGCAGAAAGGCCACCGGGGCGTCGTCAGGGCGAGCGCTCGCCGGCCGCACCTCGTACGCGGAGTTCGCGGCACCGGACGACGCCGGGGTCAGCGTGACGGCATCCAGGCGCAGCACCGCCGCAACCTGGGCACGCAGCCCGTCCAAGAGATCGGTCGACTTCACGTCAGCCCCACACCGGCAGGCTATCCCGCGACAACCTCCGGTTCTTGCCGGTCGGGGCGCAGCCCCAGCGGGACAAAAACCGGAGCTGCCGGGGCGCGGACGGGCGTGACGGGCTGGGTGTGCACGCTGCCGCCGGCTGCCCAGGCGTCGCCGGCAACCGTACGGCGGTGCGAGAGCAGGGCGCCGTCCGCCACCAGATGGTGTGGCGCTGCGTAGGTGATCCGGGTGGTGACCACGTCTCCCGGCCGCACCCCGTCGGCGGCCGTCACGTGGACCAGACGTCCGTCCCGCGCCCGGCCGCTGATCCGCGCGGTGGCCGCGTCCTTACGCCCCTCGCCGACACCGATCAGCACCTCCACGGTGCTGCCGACCAGCGCCCGATTCCCGTCCCAGGCGCATTCCTCGACCAGTTCGGTGAGCCGCCGGTAGCGCTCCCGGACCACCTCGGCCGGCACCTGGTCCGGCATCGTCGCCGCCGGGGTGCCGGGGCGCGGCGAGTATTGGAACGTGAATGCCCCTGCGAACCGAGCCTCCCGGACGACGTCGAGGGTGGCTGCGAAATCGTCGTCGGACTCACCGGGGAAGCCCACGATGATGTCGGTGGTGATCGCGGCGTCAGGCATGGCGTCCCGCACCCGGCGCACGATTCCCAGGTAGCGCTCAGCCCGGTACGAGCGGCGCATCGCCCGCAACACCCGGTCCGAGCCGGACTGCAGCGGCATGTGCAGCTGCGGCATGACGTTCGAGGTCCGGGCCATCGCGTCGATGACGTCGTCGGTGAAGTCACGCGGGTGCGGGCTGGTGAACCGAACCCGTTCCAGTCCGTCGATGTCACCGCAGGCCCGTAGCAACCGGCCGAACGCCCCCCGCTCACCCAGGTCACTGCCGTAGGAGTTGACGTTCTGCCCGAGCAGGGTGACCTCGAGAACCCCTTGCGCTACCAGGGCCTTGATCTCCGCGAGGATGTCGCCGCCCGGCCGGTTGCGCTCGACTCCGCGCAGGCTCGGCACGATGCAGAACGTGCAGCTGTTGTTGCACCCGACGCTGATCGACACCCAGGCGCTGTAGGTCGATTCGCGCCGCGCCGGTAGCGCGGACGGGAACGTCTCGAGTGCCTCCAGTAGCTCGACCTGCGACTCCTGCTCGACCCGGGCCCGTTCCAGCAACGCCGGCAGCGACCCCAGGTTGTGGGTGCCGAACACCACATCGACCCAGGGTGCGCGCCGCGTCACCACTTCGCCGTCCTTCTGCGCGAGACAGCCGCCCACCGCAATCTGCATCCCCGGCGTCGCGGCCTTGACCGGCGCGAGGTGCCCGAGGTTGCCGTACAGCCGGTTGTCGGCGTTCTCCCGCACCGCGCAGGTGTTGAAGACGACCAGGTCCGCGGCCGCCTCGCCGGCGGTCCTCGTCCAGCCAGCGGCCTCCAGCACGCCGGCGATCCGTTCGGAGTCGTGGACGTTCATCTGGCAGCCGTACGTGCGGATCTCGTACGTTCGGGTCACCAGGTCAGGATACGGGCGCGGCTTCCTGCTCGAGCTCCGCCGGGTGGCGCTCGATCCCGGCGTTACCGCCCCGGATCACCGCGATGGTCAGCAACAAGGCCGCCACCAGGAACAGCGCCGCAGCGAGGAAGGCGCGATCCGCCCCGGCGATGAACGCGTGCAGGTGGGCCGCTGCTGCATCCAGGCCTGCCGGCGGATGCGCGAGGTCGTGCCGACTGGCCGTACCGAAGATCGTCACCAACACCGCCAGCCCGACGGCGCCCCCCACCTGCTGCATCACGTTGACCAGCCCGGAGGCGGCACCCGCGTCCTGCCCCCGCACGCCGGCCAGCGATACGGCGGTCAACGGCACGAACGCGAGCCCGTTGCCGATGCCGAACAGGGCCAACGGCCCCAGCAGCGCCAGGTAGTTACTCCCCGCATGCAGGCCGGTGAGCCAGAGCAGGCCTGCGGACGAGCAGGCCAGGCCGACGACCATCATCGTCTTGCCACCGAACCGCTCGATCCCGAACTGCGCGCACAGCTGGCTGCTCAGGAAGAGCACCACGGTCAACGGCAGGAACGCGAGGCCGGTGAGGAACGGGCTGTAGCCGAGCACGTCCTGCAAGAACTGGGTCAGGAAGAAGAACACCC
>DASZVT010000191.1:0-1808 GCA_035546915.1 Mycobacteriales bacterium
GCACCGCTCCCGGCGCGGGTGCCCACCCGCTGCGTCTTCGCCCGCGCAGCCACCACATCCGGTAGCCCCAGACGACGAGGCAGATCACCCCGAGGGCCAGCACGGCGAGCAGCACCCGGTTCGCCACGCCGAAGAGCAGCCCGGCGTGCATGTCCGCGGTCCAGCGGGCGAGCTTGACCGGGAACGGCCAGTCGGCGAAGCGGATCCGCTGGACCACCGCCCCGCTGACCGGGTCGACCGCGGCCTGGTCGAGCCGGGTCGGCCAGCTCCGCTGCGTCTGCTGCACCACCCAGGCGTCTCCGGCGTGCTGCGCGGGGCGGATCTCCACCGGCCCGGTCATCCCGGAGTCGCGCACCGCGTCCAGCGCGCGCTGCGCGCCCGCCGCCTTGCTCACCACGCCCGCGTCGCCGCCTGCGGCGCTGCGCCGGGCACCCGCGCCGTCGAGGGCGTCGCTCGGCGACCCGGCGTGCACCGTGGGCTCGGTCCAGTGCAGCGCGGCGTGGATCGCGGTCACGTTCGCCCCGGCGAACCGGGTCCAGGCCAGGCCGGTGCCGGAGACCAGCAGCAGCCCGATCACCGCCCACAGCCCGACGACCCCGTGCCAGGACTGCAGCCTGCGCCTGCCGCGCTTGCCGTTGTCGGGCACCAGCAGCCTGCGCAGCGTTCGGGCGCGGCGGGTGCGCGCGGTCCACAGCACGGTGCCGCTCACCGCGAGCACCAGCAGCCAGGTCGACGCCAGCTCGCTGTAGAGCCGCCCGACGCCGCCCAGGTACAGCGTCCGGTGCAGCTCGCCGACCCACGCCTGGATCGGCAGCAGGTCGCCGTCGCAGCTCAGGGTGCCGAGCACCTGGCCGGTGTACGGGTCGACGAACACGGTGCGCTCGGCCTGGCCGGGCGCAGTGGCGAACACCACCCGGGTGCTGGCGTCCGGCCGCGCGGCGGGGCGCACGGCGAGGACGGCGTCGTCGGGAAGCGCCGACTGGGCGCTGGTGCGCGCCGGTGTCCCCTCGGCGGCCGGTGCCGATCCCGTGTCCGGTGCCGGTTTGGGGCCCGATGCCGGTTCGGGGGCCGCAACCCGTGCCGCGGCCTGGGCGTTCGCCACCTGCTCGGACAGCGGCACGGGGTGCGCCCCGACGGGCACCCGCAGCTCGCGCGCGTACACCGCGGAGTCCAGCGTGGGTGCGACCGTGTACAGCAGCCCGGTCAGCGCGGCGATCAGCACGAACGGGCCCACCAGCAGTCCCGCATAGAAGTGCAGCCGCAGCAGCAGCAGCCGTACCCCGGTCAGATGTACCCCCACGGGGTGCCCTACGAGGTCACCGGCACCGCGGTGCCCCCGGAGTCGGCGTGGTCCGGGCGCATCCCGGCGCCGCGGGCGACGCTGACCGCCGCGAGCCTGGTGTGCACGCCCAGCTTGTGGAACAGCTTGTTGGTGTGGGTGCGGACGGTGTTCGTGCTCACCCCGAGGTCGGCCGCGATTTGCGCCGAGCTGCGCCCGCTGACCAGGCCGTCGAGCACGGCGCGCTCCCTGCCGGTCAGCGCGTCCAGCGGGCCGTCCCGCTGGTGGGCCCGGTGCACGTCGGCGCGCAGCTCGCGCAGGATGGGGCCGAGCTGCTCGGGCGGGAACCAGGCGTGCCCGCGGCAGGCGGTGCGCAGCACGTGGGCCAGCGTCTCCACCGAGCACTCCTTGGACACCCAGCCGTCGGCGCCTGCCCGCGCCGCCGCGATGGCCTGCGCGTGGTCCCGGCTGGCGGTGAGGACCACGAGGTGCGCGGGAGGCCAGGCGGCCCGGAACCGGCCGATCAGCG
>DASZVT010000192.1:0-12268 GCA_035546915.1 Mycobacteriales bacterium
GAACCGGCGTCTGCCCGGTTGGGACCGGCGGCAGTGCGAATCGTTGATAGAGATCCGCGACGAACCGGCGGTGGTCGGCAGGGATCCGCTGTTCGAGGTCTGCCTGCATCCGCTCCAGGTCGGCTTCGGTCGACTGCTCGCTGGTGGAGGGGATCATCACGTCGACCCCGTACGGTTTTCCGTCGACATGGCGGCTGATCCAGGCCATGTCCTCGTCGGCCTGCTCGGGTGCGTAGTAGGCAGCGCCGTACACCCCGATCCCGCCGACGCGGGATACGGCAGCCACCACCTCGCGGTGGTGACTGAACGCGAAGATCGGATACCGGCTGCCGACGAGATCGCAGACGGGCGTGTGCACGGACGCGGTCATGGTGCCGTCCTACATGGAGGCGATGAGCTTGTCCACGCGGTCGTCCACGGCTCGGAACGGGTCCTTGCACAGCACGGTGCGCTGCGCCTGGTCGTTCAACTTGAGGTGCACCCAGTCGACGGTGAAGTCTCGACGCTTGTCCTGGGCCTGCTTGATGAAAGCGCCTCGCAGCCGCGCCCGTGTGGTCTGCGGCGGGATCGACTTCGCCGCGAACACTTCGATGTCCCGGGTGACCCGCTCGACCTCACCGCGCCGATCCAGCAAGTAGTACAGGCCGCGGTTCCGGTTGATGTCGTGATAGGTGAGGTCCAGCTGCGCGATCCGGGGCGCGGACAGCGGCAGCTGGTGCTTGGCCCGATAACGCTCGATCAGCTGGTGCTTGATGACCCAGTCGATCTCGCGGTCGACCAGGCTGAGGTCACCGGTCTCGACCGCCCGTACGGTGCGCTGCCAGAGGTCGAGCACCTGCTTCACCGTCCCGTCGGCGCCACGGCGGTCGATGAAGTCCTGAGCCTTGGACAGGTACTCCTTCTGCATGTCCAGGGCGCTGGCCTCCCGGCCGTTTGCCAGCTTGACCTTGCGCCGGCCGGTCGGGTCGTGGCTGATCTCGCGAATCGCCCGGATCGGGTTCTCCAGCGTCAGGTCCCGGAAGATCGTGTTGGCCTCGACCATCCGCAGCACCAGGTCGGTCGCGCCGACCTTGAGCAGGTTGGTGGTCTCGCTCATGTTCGAATCGCCGACGATCACGTGCAGCCGGCGGAAGCGCTCGGCGTCCGCGTGCGGCTCGTCCCGGGTGTTGATGATCGGGCGGCTGCGGGTCGTGGCGCTGGAGACGGACTCCCAGATGTGCTCGGCGCGCTGGCTGATGCAGAACACGGCCCCGCGCGGGGTCTGCAGCACCTTGCCCGCGCCACAGATGAGTTGTCGGGAGACCAGGAACGGCACCAAAATGTCCGCGACCCGGGAGAACTCGCCATGCCGGCCGATCAGGTAGTTCTCGTGGCAGCCGTAGGAGTTGCCGGCCGAATCGGTGTTGTTCTTGAACAGATAGATGTCGCCGGCGATGCCTTCCTCCCGCAGCCGGCGTTCGGCGTCCTGTACCAGCCCCTCGAGCGTTCGCTCCCCCGCCTTGTCGTGGATCACCAGATCGACGATCGAGTCGCATTCCGGCGTGGCGTACTCCGGGTGCGAGCCCACGTCGAGATAGAGCCGGGCTCCGTTGCGCAGGAAGACATTGCTGGAGCGCCCCCAGGACACCACCCGGCGGAACAGGTACCGGGCCACCTCGTCCGGGCTGAGCCGGCGCTGACCACGGAACGTGCACGTCACGCCGTACTCGTTCTCGAGCCCGAAGATGCGACGTTCCATGCTTCCAGCCTACGGCGCGAGCACCCGGACGGCGTGACGGCGGCAACCAGGCGTCCGGACGCGGCATCGGAACGACCGGTCGGCGTACCGGCCGACCGCAGCTGGTCGCGTCAGTTGGTCGCCTTCGCCGGTTCGTGCCCGGCCGCGGACAGCAGGTCGTCGCGGGCATGGATCTTGGCCCGCTCGCGCCCCTGCTCGGCACCGAGCGCACGCTCGGCCGCGTCGATGGCCTGCCAGCCCTCCCAGCGCACCACGGTGCTGCCGCGCTCGGTCAGCAGCGCGACGAGGTCCTCCGCGTTCCCGCGGGGCGCCGGTAGCCGGCCGGCCTCCGCGTCCGCGAGCAGCGAGGTGACCGTCTCTTTGGCGTCGTGCCGGTTGGTGCCGATCACCCCGGTCGGACCACGCTTGATCCATCCGGCGACGTACCGGCCCGGGACTGGGTTGCCGTCGCGGATGACCCGCCCCTCGTCGTGTGGGACGATGCCGGCCCGGTCGTCGAAAGGCAGGCCGGGGATGGCCACACCCCGGTAGCCGACGGAGCGCAGTACCAGCTGGGATGGGATGTCGGTGCTCAGCTCCGTGTCGTGGACGCCACCGGTGCCGTCGAGCTCGGTACGGCGCAGCCGCACTGCCTCGACCCGATCGGCGCCGAGGATCGCCTCCGGACGCTGCAGGAACCGCAGGTGCAGCCGGCGCTGCCGGCCAGCGGGCTTGCGGGTGGACCAGTCCTGGAGCACCTCGAGGTTGCGCCGCAACGCGGCGCTCTCCGCAATCGCCTGCTCGCTGGCCTCGTCCAGTACCAGATCCGCTGGGTCGACGATGACGTCCGCGCCGGAGATCTCGCCGAACTCGCGCAGCTCCTTGGTGGTGAACTTGGCCTGGGCGGCGCCCCGGCGACCCACCATGTGCACGTCCTCGATATGGCTGCGACGCAGCACGTTGAGGGCGTGCACAGGCATGTCGGTGACGGCGAGGTCGTCGGCGCTCTTGAGCAGGATGCGGGCCACGTCCACCGCGACGTTGCCGACACCGATGACCACCGCGGTGCGGGCGTCGAGGGTGAAGTGGTCCACGGCGGAGTCCGGGTGTCCGCTGTACCAGGCGACGAACTCGGTGGCGGAGAAACTGCCGGGAAGATTCTCGCCGTCGATGTCCAAGTGCCGGTCGACAGCCGCACCGGACGCGTGGATCACCGCGTCGTAGTAGGTCGCCAGCTCGTCCGGGGTGAGGTCCGAGTCCGGTTCGTCACCGACCTCCACGTTGCCGAGGAAGTGGATACCCGGGAGCCCGAAGATGCGTTCCAGGGTGCCGACGATGGACTTGATCTTCTCGTGGTCCGGCGCCACGCCGTAGCGTACGAGGCCGTACGGAGCAGGCAAGCGCTCGATCACGTCCACTGCGGCGCCGCTCTTGGCGAGCGACTCCGCGGCGTACAGGCCTGAGGGTCCGGAACCGACGACGGCGATACGAAGCACGCTCCGCACTATGCCAGAGGCCCCGCCAAGGTGCCGTCAGGGCGTCTGCGGGAGCAGCGCGACCAGCGCTGGACCGCTGATCCGGCGGAACTTGCGCCCCGGTCGGGTCCGGTCCAGGACCGCCACCTCGAGGGTGTCATCGGTCAGCGGCCGAGCTTCCCCGTTGCCAGCGGTGGCGCCGGCCCGAAGACCGGCGACCGCGGAGGCGAGCGCATCCGACAGTGACTGCCCGGCAGTGTGCGCCTCTTTCAGCGACGCGCTCACCGCGTCCGCCTGGCCGCCGATCGCGACGAAGCCGTCCTCATCGCCGACGGTGCCGTCGTAGGTCAGCCGGTAGATCTGGTCGGAGGAGGCAGCCTCGCCGACCTCGGCCACTACGACCTCGATCTCGTACGGCTTGTTGTTCTCGATGAAGATCGAGCCGAGGGTCTGCGCGAACGCGTTTGCGAGACCGCGCCCGGTGACGTCCCGCCGGTCGTACGCGTAGCCGCGCATGTCGGCGTAGCGGACTCCGGCAACGCGAAGGTTCTCGAACTCGTTGTACTTGCCGACCGCCGCGAAGCCGATCCGGTCGTAGATCTCGCTGACCTTGTGCAGTGCGCTGGACGGGTTCTCCGCGACGAACAGGATGCCGTCGGTGTAGGTGCACACGACCACGCTGCGGCCGCGTGCGATCCCCTTGCGGGCATATTCGGACCGGTCCCGGACCAGTTGCTCGGGGCTCGCATAGAAGGGCATCGACATCCGGCTCAGCCTCCGGGGTTGATCATGCGGGCGGCCAGGACGGATTCCACCAGCGCGGACAGGTCGTCCTCCGCGAACCGCTGGTAGCCCGCTGCGGTCACGGTGGCGACCACCGGGAAGATCCGCCGGGTCAGGTCCGGACCGCCGGTCGCGGAATCGTCGTCAGCAGCGTCGTAGAGCGCCTCGACCGCCAGTCGCACCGCGGCATCCGGAGCGACGTCGTCGGAGTAGCGCTTCTTCAGCGCGCCACGGGCGAAGACGCTGCCCGAACCCACCGCGAAGAAGCTGTGCTCTTCGTAGCGGCCGCCGGTCACGTCGTAGGAGAAGATCCGCCCCTCATCGCGATCGGGGTCGTAGCCGGCGAACAGCGGCACCACGGCCATGCCTTGCATCGCAGCCGCCAGGTTGCCGCGGATCATGGTGGCCAGCCGGTTCGCCTTGCCGTCCAAGCTCAGCGTGTTTCCCTCGATCTTCTCGTAGTGCTCCAACTCGACCTGGAAAAGCCGGACCATCTCGACCGCGACGCCCGCGGCACCGGCGATGCCGATGGCGGAGAACTCGTCGGCAGGAAACACCTTCTCGATATCGCGCTGCGCGATCACGTTTCCCATGGTGGCGCGTCGATCCCCGGCCATGACCACACCACCGGCGCAGGTGACGGCGACGATGGTGGTGCCGTGCCGCACCGCGTCGGTCGGGACCACCGGCAGCTCACCCGCGCCGTGCCGCCCCGGCAGCAGGTCGGGGTTCACCGCGGCCAGGAACTCGTGGAACGACGACGAGCCCGGGGTCAAGAAGTGAGCGGGCAACCGCCCGGTGCCGTGCGGGTCGTGCGCCATGGGTCCCCTCGTCCGTGTGTTCCGGCGGCGTCGAACGCACCGACGCCGCCCGCGTCGTCCTGTCGGTCAGGCCGACGGTCACTCCCCGCCCTTTTGTATATAGGAGCGCACGAAGTCCTCGGCGTTCTCCTCGAGCACGTCGTCGATCTCATCGAGCAGGCTGTCGACGTCCTCGGTCAGCGCCGCGTTGCGTTCGGCGACATCCGCGCCGGCCTCGGTGGTCTGGTCGACCTGCTCGTCCGGTTCGCTCTTCCGGGTCGTGCGGCTCTGCCCGCCGTCGTCACGCGTTGGCATCGCGGCTACCTCCTCGTCCCGGGTGGGCTGCTGCCCTCGCGTACAGCCTAGTCTGCGGCCCCGGTCGGACCCGGGAACGGGCGCCGCCACGCCCGGGTTCAGGAATCCGCGGTGATCTCGTCGAGCAGCTGCGCCGCGGTATCGCAGCGGTCCAGCAACTCGCGTACGTGGGCCTTCGTGCCACGCAGCGGCTCGACCATCGGCACCCGCTGCAGCGAGTCGCGACCCACGTCGAAGATCATGCTGTCCCAGGACGCGGCGGCTACCTCCGGCGCGTACTTCGCCAGGCAGCGACCACGGAAGTACGCGCGGGTGTCCTCCGGCGGGTCGGTGACGGCGGCTGCCACCTCCTCGCTGCGCAGCAGTGTCTTCATCGAGCCGCGCGCCACCAAGCGGTTGTAGAGCCCCTTCTCCGGCCGCACGTCGCTGTACTGCAGGTCGACCAGGTGCAATTTGGCCGCGTCCCAGCCCAGCTTCTCCCGATCCCGGTAGCCCTCTAGCAGTGCCAGCTTCGCCACCCAATCCAGCTCGTCGGCGAGCTGCATCGGATCGTCCGCCAGCCGCAGCAACGTCGTCTCCCAGCGGAGCAGTACGTCCCGGGTCTGCTCATCTGCGTCGGCACCGTACCGATCCTCGACGAACTTCCGGGCCTGCTCCAGGTAGACCTCCTGCAGCTGCAGCGCGGTGAGGTGTCGGCCGTCCCGCAGCGACAGCTGGTGGCGGAGGGAGGGGTCATAGGAGACCGCCCGGACGGACGCCACCGGCCCCTCGAGGCCCAGGTCGACGCGGTTTTCCCGCAGCCAGCCCGACTCGATCATCGCGAGCACGAGCGCGGTGGTACCGAGCTTGAGGTACATCGCGATCTCGCTCAGGTTCGCGTCCCCGATGATCACGTGCAGGCGCCGGTATCGCTCCGCATCCGCGTGCGGCTCGTCCCGAGTGTTGATGATCGGACGCTTCAGCGTGGTCTCCAGACCGACCTCGACCTCGAAGAAGTCGGCACGCTGCGAGAGCTGGAACCCCTCCCCCTGGCCGTCGGTGCCGAGCCCGACCCGGCCTGCTCCGCAGAAGACCTGCCGGGTGACGAAGAACGGCGTCAGGAACCGGACGATGTCGGCGAACGGCGTCGCGCGGTTCATCAGGTAGTTCTCGTGCGTGCCGTACGACGCGCCCTTGCCGTCGGTGTTGTTCTTGTAGAGCTGCAGCGGCGCGGTCCCGGGGATCCGCAGCGCGCGGCGGGCCGCCTCTGCCATCACCAGTTCGCCGGCCTTGTCCCAGCGGACGGCGTCGAGCGGATTGCTGCATTCGGGTGCGGAGTATTCCGGATGCGCGTGGTCGACGTAGAGCCGCGCGCCGTTGGTGAGAATGACGTTGGCAAGACCCAGGTCTTCGTCGCCTGCGGGGGCGTCGACGCTGCCGCGGGATATGTCCTGCTCGAACCCGCGCGCGTCCCGGAGCGGGTTCTCCTCTTCGAAATCCCACTGTGCCCGCGCGTCACCGAGACCGACCGCATTCGCGTACGCGTTCACGACCAGCGAGCTGGCCATCATGTGGTTCGCTCCGGGTTGGCTCGGGACCGAGACGCCGTATTCCGTCTCGATTCCCATCACCCGTCGAACCGTCACACCTCCAGCGTAGCCAGCCGCGGAGCCGTTCCGTCCTGGCCGGTGCGACTACAGGTACTGGCCGGTCCCGGCAACGGTGTCGATGTGCCGACCTGCCTCGGTTCCCTTGTTTCCGGTGATCAGCGTCCGGATGTACACGATCCGTTCGCCCTTCTTGCCGGAGATGCGGGCCCAGTCGTCCGGGTTGGTGGTGTTCGGCAGGTCCTCGTTCTCCTTGAACTCGTCCACGCATGCCGCCATCAGGTGCGCGAGCCGTAGTCCCTTCGCCGCCGGCGCGGCATCGGCCTCCAAGAAGTCCTTGATGGCCATCTTCTTGGCGCGGTCGACGATGTTCTGGATCATCGCCCCGGAGTTGAAGTCGCGGAAGTAGAGCACTTCCTTGTCGCCGTTGGCATAGGTGACCTCCAGGAAACGGTTCTCGTCCGTCTCGGCGTACATCCGCTCGACCGTGCGCTGGATCATCTGTCCGACCGTGGCTGCCCGGTTCCCGCCGTGTTCGGCGAGGTCGTCCGCGTGCAGCGGCAGTTCTTCGGTCAGATAGATCGAGAAAATGTCCCGTGCCGCCTCGGCGTCCGGCCGCTCGATCTTGATCTTCACGTCGAGGCGCCCGGGCCGCAGGATCGCGGGGTCGATCATGTCCTCCCGGTTGGACGCACCGATCACGATGACGTTCTCCAGCCCCTCCACGCCGTCGATCTCGGACAGCAGCTGGGGCACGATCGTGGTCTCCACGTCGGAAGAGATCCCGGACCCGCGAGTCCGGAAGACCGAGTCCATCTCGTCGAAGAACACGATCACCGGCGTGCCCTCGGAGGCCTTCTCCCGAGCCCGCTGGAACACCAGCCGGATGTGCCGTTCGGTCTCGCCGACATACTTGTTGAGTAGCTCGGGACCCTTGATGTTCAGGAAGTAGGCCCGGCCGTCCGACTTGCCGGTGACCTCGGCGACCTTCTTCGCCAGCGAGTTCGCGACCGCCTTGGCGATGAGCGTCTTGCCGCACCCGGGCGGTCCGTAGAGCAGCACCCCCTTGGGCGGGCGCAGCTGGTGCTCGCGGAACAGGTCAGCATGCAAGTACGGGAGCTCGACGGCGTCACGAATCATCTCGATCTGGTCCCCGAGGCCCCCGATCTGCGCGTAGTCGATGTCGGGCACCTCCTCCAGCACGAGTTCCTCGATCTCGGCCTTCGGGATCCGTTCGTAGGCCCATCCGGAGCGGGGCTCGACCAGCAGCGAGTCACCCGCCTTGAGCTTCTCGCCCTGCAGCGAATCCGCCAGCGACACGATTCGCTCGTCGTCGGTGTGACCGATCACCAGCGCGCGCGTGCCGTCCTCCAGGAGCTCCTTGAGCATCATCACGTCGCCCAAGCGCTCGAACTCGAGCGCGGCGACGATGTTCATGGCCTCGTTGAGCATGACCTCCTGGCCACGCCGCAGCGTGGTCGAATCGAGGGCAGGCGACACTGCAACCCGCAGCTTCCGGCCGCCCGTGAAGATGTCGGCGGTGCCGTCTTCTTGCGCCGCGAGGAAGACGCCGAAACCGGACGGTGGCTGCGCCAGCCGGTCGACCTCCTCTTTCAGCGCGACGATCTGGTCTCGTGCCTCTCGCAGGGTCGTGACCAGCCGCTCGTTCTGTCCGGTCAGCTGGGTGAGGCTGCGCTGCGTCTCGGCGAGCCGTTGCTCCAGCACGCGGGTATGCCGCGGCGACTCGTGCAACCGCCGGCGCAACATCGCGATCTCTTCCTCGAGGAAGGCGACGTGAGCACGCAGATCGGGGTCTGAACCGCCGGAGTTGACGGCGTTGCGGTCTTCGGACATTCAACCCACCTCCCCATGCGGTCTGTCGGGGTCGTGGACGCCGGACACCCGAGCTGATGCGGCGACCATCTCGCTCAAGCGTCACAGTACCCGGCACGACAACTCCTCAAGACGTCCCGCGCGGGATGCCTGTACAGATCACACGTAGCATCGAGCTATGGCGGAGCGCACGGTAACCGGGGCCGACGATGTGGGCCGGACCGCCTCCGAGCTGTCCGGGATTGAACTCGAGGTCCAGGTCGACCAGGACGCGTGCACCGGCGACGGTCTGTGCGTGACGTACGCGCCCGAGGTGTTCGAGTTCGACATCGACGGGCTTGCGTACGTCAAGGGGCCGGACGGAGCGCTGCAGCAGGAGCCCGGTGCACGGGTCGGGGTGCCCTGCGAGCTGGTCACCGAGGTACTGAACTCTGCCGAAGGCTGCCCGGGCGATTGCATCCACATCGCGCGCGCCGGTACCGACGACTGGGTCGCCGGGCCACGCCGCACCGGTCGTTGAGCGCTGCCCGCCCAGCCGCCGCTGGCGGCTGAACCGGTGACGGGCGGCGGTGTTGTCGATCAGCTGCTGTCCTGGTCCGGATGCGCGCCCTTGGCCGGCCGCCGCCGTCGGGGCGGCGCGCTGACGCCCGGTGCCAGCCTCCGGCTGGTGAGCAAGAAGCCGGTGTGGCCGATCATGCGATGGTCGGGGCGCACGGCAAGACCGTCGACGTGCCATCCGCGCACGAACGACTCCCACGGGGCCGGCTCGGTCCAGCAGCCCGCCGCGCGCAGCCCCTCGACCGTGCGGGAAAGCTGCGTAGTGGTCGCGACGTACACGCACAGGACACCGCCGGGGACCAGGGCCGCGGCGACGGCATCGAGCACCTCCCACGGTGCCAGCATGTCGAGCACGACGCGGTCAACATGTAACTCATCCGCGGTCGCCAGCGGACCCGCGAGGCGCAGGTCACCCTCCCGCAACGACCACTGCGGTACCGGCCCGCCGAAGAACCGCTCGACGTTCGTACGCGCGACCGCCGCGAACTCGGGCCGGCGCTCGTAGGAGATCAGGCTGCCGTCGGGTCCGACGGCCCGCAGCAATGCACACGCCAGCGCGCCGGATCCGGCACCGGCCTCGAGCACCTGGGCACCGGGGAAGATGTCGGCGTAGCCGACGATCGCGGCTAGGTCCTTCGGATAGACCACCGTGGCGCCCCGCGGCATCGACAGCACGAAGTCGTGCAGCAACGGCCGGAGGGCGAGATAACCGGTGCCGCTGGTGCTGGTGACGAGACTTCCTTCGGGGGCTCCGATGAGGGCGTCGTGCTCGATCGCGCCTCGATGGGTATGGAATTGCTTTCCGGGTTCGAGCACGACCGTGTGCATACGGCCTTTGGGGTCGGTCAGCTGCACACTGTCCCCGGCCCGGAACGGCCCGCGACCAGTAACGGCGGCGGGCGGCTCTCCCGCCGTCACCCGCTGGTACGCGCCGCGGCGCGGTGGGTCAGCGCGCTGGCCACGTCGGTCATCTGCAGTACCCCCACGAGGCGGGGCCCGTTCATGACGACGTGCTCCCGTACCCCGTCGGCGCGCAGTTCCTGCAACAGGTCCTCGCCGGCCAACGCGGCGTCCAGCGGCCGGGCCGGGCATAGCACGCTCGACAGCGGCACCCAGGGCCTACGGCCGTCGGGAACCTGGGCCAGCAGTGTCTCGGATAGCACGCCCACCGGGCTGTCACTCGGGCCGAAGACCACTGCGCTACGGCCTTGCGCACTGGCGCGCCGCAGCGCCTCGGCGAGTGGTAGGTCCTCGGTCGCCACGTACGCAGGCCGGGCCAGCCGGCCGGCTATGACGGTCGGCAATCGGCGCGCGATGGTGGCCCCACGCAGCGCCTGCTGTGCCTGCATCGCGATGAAGACCGCGACCAGCATGGTGAACATGCCGTAGTCACCGGAGTCGGACGCTTCCGCGACGGCGAGCGCGGCCGTGGCGGCGGCCGCGACGAACCCACCGTAACCAGCCGCACGCAGACCGGTGATCTTGTCACCGGTGAGTGACCAGACCGCGGCACGCACGAGCTGGCCACCATCGAGCGGGAGGCCGGGAAGCAGGTTGTACACCGCGAGCAGGGCATTGACCGCGGCCAGCCGCAGACCGAGCTCGTACGGGATCGTCCCGACCGCGGCACCCAGCCAGAGCGCGGCGCCGAGGCCCCCCAGCAGCAGGTTCACCAGCGGGCCGGCGATCGATACCAGGTACTGCGCGCGCGGCGTCGGCGGGTCGCCGGCGAGCGCGGTGGAACCACCCAGCCCCCACAGGTGCACGCCCTCCACCCGCATCCCGAGCACGCGTGCGACCACCGCATGCCCGCATTCGTGCAGGGCGACCGAGGCGAGCAGACCGAGGGCGATGAGCGCAGATACCGCGTGCACCGCAAGGTCGCTGCGGCCGGGGAGCTCGCGGTGCAGCACGGGATCCATAAAGACCGCGACGACCACGCCCAGCAGCAGGAACGACGGGTGCAGCCGCAGCGGCACGCCGTACGGCTGACCGAGACCGATCCCGCGACGCGACCGCGGATCGGGCGCAGTCGGTTGGTTCTCGCGGGCGGGCGCCGTCACGCTCTTCATGCTACGGGCCTGTGGGCTGGGACCGCTGAGAGCGCGCTGAGAGGCCGCGTGGCGTCCCCACGGGCGCGTCAGCTTGGTTGCCGAGCGCGCAACGCGGCGACGATCACACCGTCGACCGGGTCGGCCAAGTGCACCAGGTCGTAGGCGGCCACCGTGCAAGCCTCGTGCAGCGCCTCGGTGCCGACCGCAGTGACCGCGACCCGTGCGCCGGCGCGCAGCATCGGCCGCAGGGCGGTCAGCACCCGACTGCCGGGGAGGGTGGCGAATGCATTGGTCACGCTGGCCGCGCGTACCGCGGCGGGGACGCCTTCGGCGAGGGCAGCGGGCGGGGCGGCCACGACCACCCCGGCACGGCCGGCGGCGGCCGCAGCGGCGCGTACCAGGCTCGCCCCCGGTGTCAGGTCCAGTACAACCGCCCCGGAACGGACGCCACCCAGCGCCAGCAGGGTCGCCACGACCGACGCGCTGGGCGCCTGTGGTCCCAGGCGCCGTGCGGCACGGACTGCCGCGGTGGGTACGCCGACCACCGCGGGGGCTCCGTTCGTGGCTTCGACGCCGGCGCTTCGGACCCGCTCCACCACACCCCCCCGTCCTCGCGTTACGGCCATCCGCCTGAGTCTGGTGTTTCCACCGCGATCTGTCCCGGGAATCGCTCACATTGTCCGGGCGCGGTCGTACCGTGCGGTCCATGACGTCCCGTTCCAGCACCCAGGATCCGATCACCGTGGACACCAGTGACCCCGGCGAGCAGGGGGCGTCGCTCTCGCCGTCTCGTGCGGCCGACTTCAAGGCGTGTCCACTGCGGTACCGGTTCCGCATGGTCGACCGCCTGCCCGAGCCGCCGAGCAAGGAGGCGGTGCGGGGCACACTCGTGCACGCAGTACTCGAATCGCTGTTCGACCTGCCTGCGTTGCAACGGACGCTCGATGCGGCTCGGGCCGGCGTCGGACCGGCATGGGAGGCACTGCTCGAGACCGAGCCGGAGGCCGCCGCGCTCTTTGCGGGCGCGGAAGCCGGTGAGCAGGACGCTTGGCTCGCGTCTGCCGAGAACCTGCTGAAGAGCTACTTCGCGCTCGAGGATCCGCGTCGGATCGAACCGGCAAGCCGGGAGGAGTACGTCTCACACACG
>DASZVT010000193.1:0-2344 GCA_035546915.1 Mycobacteriales bacterium
CCGGACGGGTCGGCTCGCGGGCCGAGTACGGCGTAACTGTCGAGCCTGCCGTGTGCTCGCTGCCGTGCACGCTGCGCGAGGCGGTCGAATCCCGCCGCGTCGCGAGTGTCGTCCGCGTAGAGCAGCAGGGTGTGGTCGAGCCCGCGCAGCAGTTCGAACAACCGCAGCGGAAAGCTGACCGCCTCGCGGTGCAGTCCCGTGCAGTCCGGAGCGCGGTCGCCCGGCTCCGGCCCGCCGGCGCCCCGGCCTGCCACGAGCGGACCGTCCCGGTAGCTCACCAGGAGCTGCGCCTCGCGACGCAGGACGACCTCGGGATCGTCCCGGTCACCCTCGAACCCGGTGCGCGCGTGCCGCACCGTCCGGGCGATCACCTCTTCGCCGACGGGGCGGCGTTCCGCGTCGTAGCTCGCGAGCAGCGCCATGTCCGCCGCGCCGGCCAGCACGAGCGCCAGCTTCCAGGCCAGGTTGTAGACGTCCTGGATGCCGGTGTTCATGCCCTGGGCCCCGGTGGGCGGGTGGATGTGCGCCGCGTCCCCGGCGACGAACACCCGGCCCTCGCCGTAGCGGTTCACGATCCGGTGGCTGATCCGGAACACCGACGACCAGCGCAGGTTGGCGGCGACGGTGGGTTCGGGGGCCAGCCGGTCGAGTACCGCCTGAACGTGCCGGAGTTCGGGGGTCCGGCCGCCCTCCAGGCCGTGCTGAACCGCGTCGTCCCGCGCCGGCCCGGTGGACAGCTCCGGCGGGACCAGCATCGACATCCGGTACCGCTTGCGGCCCGGCAGCGGGATGCACACCAGCAGGTCGTCGGTGCGCCCGGCACTGCGATGCGAGCAGCGGATGCTGAAGCCGGGCGGCAACGACCAGTCCACCTCCACGTCGCCCAGCATGTACTCCTCCGCGAACGCCCCTCCCTCGAAGCTGAGCCCCAGACCGCGACGGACGACGCTGTGCGCGCCGTCGCAGCCGAGAAGGAACTGCGCGCGAACCGTCTCCCCACCGCCCGGGCCGCTCAGTTCGGCCGTGACCCCGTCCTGGTCCTGGCTGAACGAGGTGAGCGTGACCCCGCGCTCCACCACCGTGGCGCGCCGCTGCAGGTGCGTGGCCAGCAGCCGCTCGGTCTCGTACTGCGGCAGGGCGACGAACCCGTACGGGACGTCGGCGGGGACGGCGAACTCCAGGTCGGCGACCTGCTCGCCGTTGACGTAGACCAGCTGGCCGCGGAGCGGGATCGCGGCGTCGAGCGCATCGCGCAACACGCCGGTGGTCTCCCACAGCTCCAGCATGCGGGGCTGCACACCGACCGCCTTCGCGTACGGAAGCGGCTCGGTCAGCCGATCCACGATGCGGCATCGCACCCCGTGTCGACGCAGTTCCAGCGCGGCCGACAGCCCCACCGGACCCGCCCCCACCACCAGAACCGGTATCTCCGACATCGCCCCCACCACCGGCCGAACCCGCGGACCCCGGTCCGCCTCAGCTCGCAGCGTAGGTTCGCCGCGCACCGGCGGAACCGGGCAATCCCCGGATCGCGTGGCCGGGCGAACCCATCGGGCACGTCACCGGCAGCGCCAATTCCGGGACACGGCCCGCACCCCTGACTTAAGGTGATGACTTGCTTGCGGAGAGCGACGAACACCCTGGTCGGCCCGCAAGGGGGATCAGGTGAGACCTGAGCGGGTGGCGGTCGTGAACGACACTGCGGTGCTCGTGGGGGGCGCGGCGCTGGCTCTCGTCGGCCTGGCCCTGCTCGTCTGGCTTCTGATGTCGGCGCGCCGCCGATCCGGGGTGGCGGAGGTCAGGCTCCCCTGGGGGATCGAGGCGAGAATGCCTACGGCGGTGTTCATCGCGTTGGTCGTCTTCGGCGCCGGCCTGTACGTGATCTCCCGGCGCCTGGAGCAGGATGGCTCGCCGCCCGGCCTCGCCGAAGTTCACCTCACCGCGCCGGCGAAAGGCACCGTGATCGCTCGTGGTGACGACGTGAGGCTCGCCGGCTCCGTCAGGGGGCTTGGGAACGACAAGCTGTATCTCCTGAGACAGTTCCAGCCCACCGGCCAGTACCGGATCTTGCTTCCCGTCGCGTACCAGGACGGCTCCTGGGACAAAGTGGATCGGCACGTGGGTGGCGACTTCAAGAAACCGCGCAACGTCACGTACGCGCTCGTGCAGGCGGACTCGGTCTGCCAACAGTTCCTGGACAGGGCGGGGCCGTACACCGAAACGCTGGGCGTCGGCTGCGAGACCCGGCAGAAGGTCCTCATCAAGGTCCGGTGAAACCCTCCCCCAGGCCTGTGCGCGACCGGATCGGGCCGGCTAATCGGGGAGGACGGGATCCGCGGCATCA
>DASZVT010000194.1:0-12007 GCA_035546915.1 Mycobacteriales bacterium
CCGAGGTCATCGCGGCCGGGTAGAAGTAGACCAGCACCTGGCGGCCCCGGTACGACGAGAGCGAGACCTTGTTGCCGTCCTGGTCGAGCAGCGTAAATGCGGGCGCGGTGTCCCCCGGTTCGAGGCGGCGGGTCGCGGGAGCTTCGGTCGTCATGCGTCGACCTTAGGACACCCGCGGCGCGTCGGAGCACGCCTACACTCCGGTTGTGCGGCCGCGCAGCGAGGTCACCCTGCGGTGAGCCTGTACGTGCTGCGCCACGGCGAAACCGCGTGGAGCGCTGCGCACCGGCACACCGGACGCAGCGACGTCCCGCTGACCCGGACCGGCCGCGCGCAGGCGCGGGCGGCGGAACCAGTGCTGCGCGTCGTCCGGCAGCCCGCCGCCCCCTGGTCGCTCGCTCTCAGCAGCCCGCTGGTACGTGCCCGGGACACCGCCCGGTTGGCCGGTCTCGACGTCGAGGTGGAGGACCGGCTGGCGGAGTGGGACTACGGCGAGTACGACGGCCGCACCACCGCGGACATCCAGCGGGACCGTCCGGGCTGGGACCTGTGGCGTGACGGCTGCCCCGGCGGGGAGCAGGCAGCGGATGTGGCCGAGCGGGTGGACGGCGTGCTCGCCGAACGGGTGCGTCCGGCGCTCGCCGGCGGCGATGTGCTGCTGGTCGCGCACAGCCATCTACTCCGGGTGCTGGCCGCACGCTGGCTCGGCCTTGCCCCGTCGTGTGGCCGCTTCTTCGTCCTGGATCCGGCCCACCTCGGTGTGCTCGGCAGCGAGCACGACCGGCCGGCGCTGATCCACTGGAACGTGGGAGCGCCCTGCTGACCCGGTCTGGGCCAGGTATATGCTTGCTAGCAAGCAACTACTTGGGTTGGGTGGCATGGAGTTCGAGGCCGACGATGTGGCGCGGTTGCGCGCCGCGTTCGGCCGTATCTCCCGGCTGGTCGACCGGCGGGTCTCCGGTGACGGTCTGACCCGCACCCAGCTGTCGGTACTGGCGACCGTCGGCTGGCACGGCCCGCTGCGGGCCAGCGAGCTCGCCGATCGGGAGGGCGTCAACCCGACGATGCTCTCCCGCGTCGTCGGGAAGCTGGAACAGGCCGGGTTGCTGCGCCGGTTGCCGGACCCGGACGACGGGCGGGTCGTACTCGTCGAGATCACCGGGCGGGGTACCCGGCTGCAGGAGCGGCTACGGCGCGAGCGGACCGCGCTGTTCGCGGAGCTCCTGGGTTCGCTGACGCCCGAACAGGCCGCGCAGTTGCTCGCGGCACTGCCCGCGCTCGAGTCGTTGGCGGAGAACCTGGCCGCGGTGCCGCGGTGACCATTCCGCGTGGGCTCGGCCGGGAGACGTTCGCGTCGCTCGCCAACCGGAACTACCGGCTCTATTTCAGCGGCCAGGCGATCTCGTTGATCGGTACCTGGATGCAGACGGTGGCGCAGTCCTGGCTGGTGCTGCAACTGACCGATTCCGGTACCGCGCTGGGCCTGGTGGTCGCCCTGCAGACGCTGCCGGTCCTCATCCTGGGACCGTACGGCGGCGTCGTCGCGGACCGACTCGACAAGCGCAAGCTGATGATGGCGCTGCAGTCGATGATGGGGGTGCTCGCCCTCGTCCTCGGCGTGCTGACCCTCACCCACGAGGTACGGCTCTGGCAGGTCTACCTGCTCGCTTTCCTGCTCGGCATGAACAACTGCTTCGAGAACCCAGCGCGGCAGGCGTTCGTGCTGGAGATGGTCGGGCCGGTACACCTGCGCAACGCGGTGAGTCTGAACTCGGTGCTGGTCAATGCTGCGCGCGCGGTGGGTCCGGCGATCGCTGGGGTGATCATCGCGGCGGGGGGGATCGGGTTGTGCTTCGTCCTCAACGCGTTCAGCTTCGTCGCCGTGGTGTTCTCGCTCGCGACGCTGGACGTCGGCACGCTGACCCCCTCGCCCCCGGCCTTGCGGGCAAAGGGACAGCTGCGGGAGGGGCTGCGGTACGTACGGCATGCGCCCGGGCTGGCCGTCCCGCTGGTCATGATGGGGTTGGTGGGCTGCCTCGCATACGAGTTCCAGGTGGTGCTGCCGATCGTCGCCGAGCACACCTTCAACGGGGGTGCGCAGGTCTACGGGTTCATGACCGCGGCGATGGGGATCGGCGCCGTGGTCGGCGGTCTGTACGTGGCGGCGCGCGGGCGTACCGGTGCGCGGCCGCTGATCGGGTCGTGTTTCGCATTCGGTGTGGTGATCTTGCTGGCTGCGCTCGCCCCGAACCTGGCCACCGAGCTGATCGCGCTGGCATTGGTCGGTGCCGGCAGCGTGGCGTTCCTGTCGATGGGCAACAGCACGCTGCAGCTCGGGGCCGCCCCGCATATGCGGGGACGGGTGATGGCGCTGTGGTCGGTGGCCTTCCTCGGCTCGACGCCGATCGGGGGCCCGATCGCCGGTGTCGTCTCCGGACAGCTGGGCGGTCGCGCCGGCCTGGTCCTCGGAGCGGGCGCGTGCCTTGCCGCCTGCGTGCTCGGCAGCGTCCTGTTACGTCGGACCGGCGGCCCGCGGTCCGACCCGGATCGGAGCCTGGCTACCGTGTCGGCGTGACCAGTGGCGCCATCCCGGCCTTGCACCCCCCGTCCGACGAGCTGCCCCCACCGGGTGTCGACCTGCTCGACGTGATGAACCTGGAGGAGATCGACCGCAACCTGTACCGCTCCCGGGTGGTGTTCGACGAGATCTGGCCGCTCTACGGCGGGCAGGTCGCCGCGCAGGCACTGCTCGCCGCGGCGAGGACGGTTCCGGACGGGCGGTACGCGCACTCGATCTACGGCTATTTCCTGCGCCCGGGGCACAGCAGCCGACCCGTGGTGCTGCGGGTGGAGCGGGACCGCGACGGCGGCACGTATTCCGCCCGGCGCGTCGTGGCGCTGCAGGACGGCGAGGTCATCTTGAACCTCAGCGCGTCCTTCCAGCAGGCGCAGGGCGGTGACGATCTGGACTTCCGGACGATGCCCGCCAGCATCCCGGCACCGGATTTCCTTCCGTCCAGTCCGCCCGGCCGGCTGATCGGGTTCGAGCAGCGGCTGCCGCCCCAGCCGAGCATGGTCGGAGGCTTCCCGACCCGCGCGTGGATGCGCTGCACCGCCGAACTCACCGACGACCGCAGCCTGCACACCGCGCTGTTGACGTACCTGTCCGACATGTACACCGGTCTCGGCGGTCACCCGCTCACTCCGGAGCGGCAGCAGACCACGCTGAGCCACGCGATGTGGTTCCACCGGCCTGTTCGGGTCGACGAGTGGGTGCTGATGGACCTGCTGCCGCAGGTCGCGGCGGGTGGCCGCGCCGCCTACACCGGCACGATCTGGGACGCCTCCGGCAGGCTCGTTGCCTCGCTGACGCAGGAGACGCTGTTCCGGCCGCGGCGCTGGAAGCGTGGCGCTACCGGCTGACCGGCGATCAGCGTCGGGGGCTCTCGCGGACCACGATGCCCTGCTCGACGCGGCCGACGGGCCCGTGCCGGTCGGCCAGCACACCGGTGGCGACGCCGCCACCAGCCGGACCGATGGTGGCATCCGCCGCCAGCCGTAGCCACTCGCCATCCGGATAGCGGTGCAGCCGGACCGACAGGTCCGCGTTGGGGAACGTATACGCGGCGCCGTCCAGGGCCGCCCCGATGCCGGTGAGGTCCGCGATGGCCGCCGCGCGTTGTGCGGGTGTCGGCTGTTCGCCGGCGATCAACTCGGTGTCCAGCCGGATCCAGGCCGCTGTCGGCCCCGGTCGTTCGTAACTGCCTTGGACGAACGCAATCTGCACGGCGTGCGAGTGGAACCGGATCACCTCGTCACCGGCCATCCCTGGATCGCAGATCCCGTCGTCAGGAGAGTCGGCCGGGGGCCGGGGTGCGACGTACTCCGGCAACCGGACCTGCCGCTGCTGCAGTAGTAGAACGTGGGCCAGACTGACGACCTGTCCGGCGGCCTCCACCCGCACGCGCAGGCTCCGGGTGGCTCGACCGGCATGCACCACCTCGACCACGGGACGCAACGGGGCCAGCGGAACCTGGCGCACCAGTTCGACCAGCACCCGCGCGACCAGCGCGCCCTCGGCGGCTTGATGCCGCTCGGCCGCGTGGACGGCAAGCGCGGCCACCGGCCCGCCGTGCAGGGCGTCCACCCACCACGGACCGCGAGCGAGTTCGGTAGGGAGATAGGCATCCCCGACGCGTTCGAAGATCGGCACTGGTTCAGGTTACGGGGACATGCGAAGGCCCCGGCCGGTAGGCGGCCGGGGCCTTCGCGGGGATCAGAATCCGAGGAAGGTGTGGACGTTGTCGTGCATGACCTTGCGCTGCACCTCCGGCGAGACGCCGTCCAGGTACTTGACGTAGTCGAGCGGGTTCGCCATGCCCTCCGGGTGCGGCCAGTCCGACCCGAAGATGACCTTGTCCTCGCCGATCAGCTCGGCGAGCTTGGCGACGTCGCCCTCCCAGAACGGGTTGATCCAGATGTTGCGACGGAACACGTCGTGCGGGTGCTCGTCGAATGCCTGCGGCATCTTGCCGTGGGTGAGTTCGAACTCCTCGAACAGGGGAGCCACCCAGTTGCTGCCGTTCTCGATGCTGGCGATACGCAGCTTCGGGAACCGGGTGAGCGTGCCGTGGCAGATCAGGCTGGTGACCATGTCCACAATGTCGCGATGGCCCAGTGTCATCAGCTTGAACGCGCTCAGCGCGAAGGCGCTGTTGGTCTTTTGCGGCTCCCACAGCGAGGCGTAATCGTCCAGCGGGGGCTGCGAAGCGTGCATCGTCACGGGCAGGCCGGACTGCTCCACCAGGGACCAGAAGGGGTCGAACTCGGGCAGCGCCGGGGACCGGAAGCCGCGCAGGCCGCGCGTGGGTGCAGGCCGGACCAGGATCGCCTTCGCGCCGCGTTCCATCACCCACTCGAGTTCCTTGATCGCGTCTTCCACGATGGCGAGGGTGATTACCGGCGTCAGCACCACCCGCTTCTGGTGGTGGAAGCCCCACTCCTCGTACAGCCACTGGTTCAGCGAATGGATGATCGCGTGTACCAGGTCGGGGTCCTCCTGGGCGGAGTGCTCCACCAGGTTGGCAAGCGTCGGGTAGACCAGCGCACCCTCGAGTCCCTGCTCGTCAAGCAGTTCGACCCGGGCCTGGGCCTCGCGCATCGCCGGGGTCGGTTCGATCGGTACGCCGGACAGTTCCCGCAGCGTCTTGCCTTCGGTGTTGTGCGCCGAGTAGTAGATCTCGTGCGCTCCCGGCGCGGCGACGCGCTCGAACGTCGGGTTGGGCATGTACTCGGTGATCTTGCCCTGGATCGCGATCCGGGCCTTCTTCCCCTCGTGCACGAACTTCACCGCACCGGCGAACTGGTCCGGAAGGTGTCGTAGCAGGCTGTCCGGCACCTCGTACAGGTGCTGGTCGGCATCGAAAACCGGATAGTCGAGAGTGCTCACGATGACTCCAGAGAGGTTGAGGACTTCGTCCCTACCGTCGCTCGATCTAAGGCTCCTGTCAACTCTGTCTCGGTGTGGCGAAGGTCACCGGTTCGGTGGGCGCGCGACGAGCCGGGCCGCGTCCAACTCGGGCGCGGCGAGCGGCGCGCCGCGATATCCCGCGACGGCGCCGAAGACGTCGCCCGTCGCCCACTGCCGGGTGGCGGTGACGATCTCGTCGGCGGTGCGCGCGACGAAGTTCCACCACATCAGCAGCGGCTCATCGAACGGCCGGCCGCCGAGCAGGATGAGCCGGGTGCCGGCGGTAGCGCTGATCGACAGCGCGGGCAGCCCGGGATCGAGCGCGAGCAGTGCTCCGGGTGCAAGTGGCGTCCGTTGAACCAGGGCGCTGCCGGCGACCACCAGCACTCCGTGCTCGAATGCCGGATCGAGCGGGAGTTCCTGGTTCTGCGTCGTCCTGACGGTTACCAGCTCAGCGCCGAGCAATTCGCTGACGGTGGCGGCGGGGGAGGAGAGCGTGGCGTGCGAGCCGAGGAAGACTGTCACGTCGAAGCCGCCGATCCGCTCCCGGGGCAGCTGCGCGTGGTGCGCGAAGTCGGGGGCGGACTGCCGCATCCGGTCCGGGAGCGCCACCCACAGCTGCAGGCCGTGCAGGGTGGGGTCGGCGCCGTTCGGAGACTGCTCAGCGTGCGCGATACCGCGGCCGGCCGTCATCAGGTTCAGCTGGCCGGGGCGGATCAGCTGCTCGTTGCCGAGGCTGTCGCGGTGTAGGACCTCTCCGTCGAACAGCCATGTCACGGTCTGCAGGCCGATGTGTGGGTGCGGCGGCACCTGCATCCCCGGCCCGCCGTCCACCGACGTCGGGCCGTAATGGTCGACGAAGCACCAGGCGCCTACCGTCCGCCGTTGCCGCTTGGGGAGCAGTCGGCGTACCGCGAGCTCACCGAGCCGCACCCCTGTCGCGGACAGCAGCGTGCCGTCCCCCGGCAGACCTGGCGTTGGCTCATCCCGGCTGTGCGAGTCCGGCATGTGCGGGTCCGGCTTGTGCGAGTCCGGCTTGTGCGACATGACGGTTGCCGGGGCAACGCTCATGTCGCACGGTTCCCGGGGATCTGAAGGCGCGCCCTCGTCTCCGGAGGCCTGCGGGTCAGCCTGCAACGTGCTCATCCGTGTTGCGCTCCGCACCGCTGCAGCGCCTTGAGCCACGCGGTCCCCTCCGCATGGCTGACCGCCTTGGTGTGCTGTCCGACTTGCTCGGCGTCGGAGCCGGTGATCCGGTAGTCAGTCGTGGCGAGCATCCACTGGCCGTGCTGCTGGCTCAGCACCGCCCGCTGGACCAGGCCGGGCTTGTTCGGCTGGCCGTCGGCATCCACGCACCCCCACGAGCTCACCGTGCTGCCCTGGTGACCGGTCGACAGCTGCAGCGGGACCGCACCGTCGACCTGGACTACGCCAAGCCCGCCCGCTGTCAGCGCCACCAGCTCGTCGTGGGCTTGTACGCCCTGGACCGCCACTTCGATGGGCACGTCGGCGAAGCCGGAGCCGCTGACGTCGACCGGGTGCATGCCGTGCTGCGACTGCATGTTCCGTCCGAGGTCGAGCTGCAGCTCGCCGGCTCGGCTGCCGTCGACCCGCAGGACCAGGTCATACTCGCCGCCGCCGGCGGCGCGCGGCCCGGGCAGGATCTCCACCTTGTCGGCTATGCCGTCGCCGTCTACGTCACCGGCTATCGCCGGTTGCCGGACCGGCGTGGCGTCCGGCGGCGCGCTGTTCGTGGTGCCTGCGGACACGTCGCCGTGCGCCCCCTCGGTCGTCTGGCCGAAGGCGGCCTTCAGGCCCCAGACCGCGGTGACGACAAGCGCGAGGATCACGAGCGCGACCAGGAAGAAGCCGCTGGCCGGTCCCTGCTGCGCGGCAGGTGGTACGGGTACGACGTCGCCGTGGACGCCGTGGCGGCGCGGTTCGACGGTCTGGCTGGTGCTGGTCGTGGGCATCGGCAGGGCCTTTCACCGGACTGCTGGCCTGGGTCGGTAATGCGCTTCCTCTATGTATGCGCCGTGCGCACGGACTCCGCAAGGTCCACTCCGGGAGGTGTGAGCGTTGCCTGGGTGGGAAACGATGGGACGTGACCGTTGTGCCGTTCGCCGGTTGGCGGCCTCCGGCTCGCTGGCTGTGGGTGGGCGGCCGCCTCCTCGCAGCACGCTGGCAGGCGGCCGGAATCTACGGCGGGTTCGCCCTCTTCGTCGGCCTGCTTTGCGCGCTTGCGTTGTCCACCACACCGTCCGGCGCGTTGCGGTGGACGGTGAGTTCTTATGCACTCGGCCCCTACGGAGAGCTTGCCCGGCTGGCCCTGATCTGCCTCGGGGTCGGTTCGTTCGCGGTTTCGGCCCGACTCACCACCGGGTGCGCGGGTGGCGCGCACAAGGTGCTCGCCGCGCTGCCGTGCGTCTGGGCGACCGGGGCCGTCGTCGACGCATTCGTCAACGCCGACCCCGGCCGGGTCCGCACGGTCCACGGCGCGTTCCACATCGGCGTGGCGATCACCGCCTGTGTCGTGTTGCTGGTGGCGACCGTCCTGTTGTCGTGGATCATGCGTGGGCGGGGTGGTGGGACGGCCGTCGCGTGCTGGTCAGCCGGCGCGCTCGTGTGGGCGAGTGCCCTGTGGGTTGCGATCACCCCCGTCGGGCTGTCCGGGTTGTCGGAGCGCGTGCTGTTCGCTGCCGCGATCTACTGGATGCTCGTCGCGGTCCGCGTGCTCGATCGCGCAACGGGCGAGCTAACTGGTCGCCCGGGGCAGTCGCGGGGGTCGGAACAACGACGCGGAGCGCTCCACGAACTCGACCACGACGCCGTTCGGGTCGGTCATGAAACCGATGCGCAACGGGTCGAAACGTGTGCCGGGTAGCTCGACCTCGTAAGGGCCGCGCATCGCCATCCCCTTTCCGGTCACGATCGCGCGCGCCGCGTCGAGGCCCTCGACCCGCAGCGCCATCCGGAACAGGCCGACATGGTTGGCGACCAGATATCCCGGGCCCCGCGGCGCGGCCGTGGGCAACTCGACGAGGACCAGCACCAGGCTCGGCTCGTCCTCGGGCAACGCGAGGCGTGCGATCCGCGCCTGCGGACCGCGGTCGGCCGGGGTGATCGTGGTCCGGTCGTAGCTGCCGGTTGTCGGTGCCTCCAGCAACCGGAACCCGATGGCCGTGTAGAACTGCAGTGACGCGTCCAGGTCGGCACACGAGATGCGCATGCCGATCAAGGTGGCGGCTTCGACGCCGTCGGCCGGTTGTTCGATCAGCTCGACGAGGGCACCGTCACGGTCCTGTCCGATCACCGTGGGCGCCGGCGCCGGCGCCGCGAAGCAGCCTTGAGCATGGGCGATCACCGTGCCTCCGGCTGCGCGAAGGGCCTCCGCTGCCTGGGCGGCCGACCGAACGGCATAGACGAGGGAATGAATACCCGGACTGGTCGGATCGTCGTAGACCTCGCCGGCCGTCTCGGGGTCATTCCACTGCAGCAGTTCGAGTGACGCTCCGGACCGGGGACCGCGCCAGTCGTACATGAAGACGCAGTCGTTGGTGACGTAACCGGTGAAGCCGAGCTGCTCCCCGTCGAACGGGCTGCTGTCGGTTCGTTGCGAGACCTGCAGGCCGAGCGCCGCCTCGTAGAACTGCACGGCTCGTTCGGCGTTCCGGACGTTGAGGTTCACGTGCAGGAACCGCCGGGCCAGCACCGCTTGTTCGCTGTCCGTATCGTCGACCGTCGTACCCGTCATGCCAACCTCCATTTTGCATTCAATTCCGTAGGTGCACCGAGCCGGTATCGTCCGGAACGCAGACGACGGTATCCCGACGAGCGGAGTCAACAACGTGGCAGACAACGCTGCGCTGCGGGATGCGGCCATTGCGAACGTTTTCGAGCGCAATCCTTTCGTTCAGTTGCTGGGAATCGGTCTGCAAGAACGGACGATGAGCGAGGTCACGTTGCGGATGCCGTTCAGGCCCGTTCTGTGCAACACGGCCGGTGTGCACCACGGTGGGGCGATCGGCTCCTTCATCGACACTGCAGGCGCGGTGGCTGTCTGGAATACGCATGACTTCACGAAGGGCAAGCGGATGGCAACGCTTGCCATGACCACGCAGTATGTGGGGGTCGCGCCGGGCAAGGACTTGCTCGCGTCGGCGCGCTGCACCAAGCGAGGCCGGGGCGTGGCGTTCGTGCACGTCCTCGTCGTCGACACCGAAGGCGTGCTCATCGCCGACGCGCTGGGGACATACCGGCTGAGTGACTGACGACGCCTACTGCCGGGGCGACGCAGCCGTATCGAATGACGCAGCCGTATCGAATACCGACGGGAAGGGACAGGGAAGCGATGAACCTTGAGTTCGGCGAGATCTCGGTACGACCGCCCGGACGCGCCCCACTGCTGCGCGATGTAGACGCGCCGTCGTGGGTGTTCGCATGACCACCGACGACGGCCTGCTGGATCTGGCTGGTCGGGTCGCAGTCGTTACCGGCGGCGGGACCGGCATCGGCGCTGCCACGGTGCGACTGCTGGCGCGGCGCGGCGCGGCGGTGCTGCTCGCCGGCCGCACCGAGGATCGGCTGACTAGGGTCGCGCACGCGGTTGCGGCGGAGACCGGTGCGCGCTGCCTGCCGGTCGTCACGGATGTCCGTGAGGAGGACGACTGCGTGGCGTTGGTTCAGCGCGCTGTGGGCGAGTTCGGCCGACTGGACATTCTGGTGAACAACGCGGGCGGTGCCCGGCTGACCCCGTTGGAGAGCACCTCGACCCGGCTCTGGGACAACACGTTCGCACTGAACACCCGGGGCCCGTTCCTGCTCACCCGGGAAGCCGGCACGGTGATGATCGGACAGCGATCCGGCGCGATCGTGAACATCTCCTCCGCCGGCGGGGTCTCCGGCGTGCTCGGCGGTTCTGCGTACGGCGCGGCGAAGGCGGCATTGCAGATGCTGACCACCATCACCGCTGCGGAGTGGGGCAGGTTCGGGATTCGGGCGAACTGCGTCGCGGTCGGGCTGGTGGCGTCCGAGAATGCGCTCGATGCCTGGCGTGCAGCCGACATCCCATCCAGCGAGCTATCTGCGACCACCCCGCTGCGGCGGGTCGGGCAGCCGGACGAGATCGCCGAGGTGGTCGGCTATCTCGTCGCCGACGCATCGTCGTTCGTCACTGGACAGGTGCTCAGCGCGGACGGCGGCCCGCAGCTGACCGGCATTCCGCTGGACTGATCGGTTGCCGGAGGTGGAACGAGCCGGCTTTGTCCCCGGCGGTTTCTATCGGCGTCGGTTCGGCTGCAGCGTGGCGATGGTGTGCTCTCCGGCTGTCTGCGTCAGGGCGTGGTGACCGCCGTCCGCTTGCTCGAACGCTTTTCCACGCTTCAGCCACATCTGCAGGTCGTTTTCCCAGGTGAAACCGATCCCGCCGTGCAGTTGCAGGGCGACGCGGTTGGCCTCACGCTCGGCGTCGCCTGCGCAGATGCGGGCAAGCCGGGCAGCACGGTGCGCCCCCGGCTCCGCGGCCACCACCCGCGCGCTCGCCGCTCGGACCGCGATCCGGGCAAGGGTCACGAGACTGGTGGCCTCTGCGAGCTGGTGCTTGACCGCCTGAAAGGAGCCGATGGCACGGCCGAACTGGTGCCGGACGGTGACGTACGTGACGGTCTGGTCGAGCATCGCCTGCGCGAGCCCGACCAGGACCGCCGCGTGGGCGAGCTGCTGGTAAGCCCGGATCTCGGCTTGGGCGTGCGCAAACCCGGCAAGCGCCGCGTCCGCGTCGGGCAGTGGACTTACCCGGAACAGCCGACGGGACGGGTCCATCGAGGCGAGCGGGATGTCTTCGCGATCGGTTCGCTGCAGCAACCGGAGCTCGTTGCCGACCTCGATGATCACGAGGTCGCACACGTGTGCGTCCGGGACGGCCGGCGCGCCTTCGAGCGCCGCCGTCGCGCGGATCTCACCCGAGGCGATGCCGGGCAACCACGCGGAGCGTTGCGCGTCGTCGCCGGCGAGCAGGATCGCGCTGGGTGCCACGACGCACGCCTCGACCAGGGCGTCGGGCACGCAGCAGCGGCCCACTTCTTCCATCGCGACGCACAGGTCGGATATCGAGCCGCCGGCCCCGCCGCATCGGTCCGGGACGAGGATCGCGGGCAGTCCGATCTCAGCCAACTGCCTCCAGAGGAGGGGGCTGCGTCCGGTGCCGGTCGACCACAGTGCGCGCATCGCTGCGGGGGAGGACCGGTCCTGGAAGAGGTTGCGGAGTGAGGCGGCCAGTGCTTCCTGTTCCGGCTCGGTCTGGAAGTTCATCCGCGCGGCTCTCTGGGCAGCCGGAGGATGCGCTCGGCGATGATGTTCCGCTGGATCTCGTTGGCGCCGGCGAAGATCTCGGCCGCCCGCCCGTGCCAGTAACGGTGCCACCGGCCCAGCAGCGCGCCGTCGGCGGTCTCCGTGTCGCCGAGGACTTCGGCGGCCGGACCGAGCACGGCGAGCTGTTCCTCGTGGATGGCCGTCTGCAGTTGTGACCAGCGCAGTTTC
>DASZVT010000195.1:0-17060 GCA_035546915.1 Mycobacteriales bacterium
ACCGGGAGCAGACCTCGAAGGAACGATTCGCCCCGGATCTGATGGCCGATCCCGATCTGCGCCGCATCCACGCGCTGTTCCCGCTGTTCACGGTGGCGACCCTCGCGGTGCCGATGCTGCTCGGCGGGCTGATCACGATGAGCTGGAGCGGTGCCGGATCAGCGCTGCTGTGGGCGGGACTCGTGCGGATCGCGCTGCTGCACCACGTCACCTGGTCGATCAACTCGATCTGCCACGTATGGGGCGCGCGGCCGTTCGCCAGCCGGGACGAGTCCCGGAACGTGGGCGGGCTGCTGGCGGTGCTGTCCATGGGGGAGAGCTGGCACAACCTGCACCATGCTGACCCCACCTGCGCCCGCCACGGCGTGGACCGGCGTCAGGTCGACTCCAGCGCCCGCCTGATCGCGCTGTTCGAGCGGCTGGGCTGGGCGTGGGACGTGCGCTGGCCGCGGGCCGAGCGGCTGGACCGCAAGCGCGTGGGCGCAGCCGCAGCGCGCTGAGCCGCTTCGCACCGGACCGGTAGCGTCCGGTCGGTGAGCGCACTGCACGATCTCACCGCCCTCCAGCAGGCCGCCGCGGTCCGCGACGGCAGCGTCTCGCCGGTCGAACTGGTCGAGCATTACCTGGCCCGGGTCGGGGAGCTTGACGACGTCGTGGGCGCGTTCGTCACGGTCACCGCGGACCGGGCGCGGGCGCAGGCCCGCGCGGCGGAGCGGGACGCCGTCCGGGCCCGCGCGGCGGGCGAGCAGCGGTCGTTGCCGCCATTGCTCGGGGTGCCGACCGGGATCAAGGACCTGCACGCGGTTGCCGGCGTGCCGATGAAGTGCGGCAGCCTGGCCTGCGCCGACCTCGTTCCGGTCTACGACGACCACTCGACGGCGTTGCTCCGCGAGGCCGGCACGATCAGCCTGGGCAAGACCAACACGCCGGAGTTCGGGCTCCCCTGCTACACCGAACCCGACCCCGGGATCGCGCCCCCGGCGCGCACGCCGTACGACCTGGACCGATCCGCCGGCGGCTCGTCCGGCGGCGCCGCCGCGGCGGTGGCGGCCGGGCTGGTGCCGTTCGCCCCGGGCAGCGACGGCGGCGGCAGCATCCGGATTCCGGCCAGCGCCTGCGGGCTGGTGGGGCTCAAGACCTCCCGCGGGCGGGTGAGCAACGGGCCATACGGCACCGAGGGCGCCGGACTGCTCGCGCAGGGCCCGCTGGCGCGGACCGTGGCCGACGCGGCGGCCATGCTGGACGTCCTCGCCGGACCCCAACCCGGCGACGCCAGCTGGGCGCCGCCATTGCCGCCGGGGGAGACGTTCTTGCAGCAACTCGGCCGACCGCCGGGGCGGCTGCGGATCGGACGGTACGTCGACAACATCCTGGCCGCGCCGGTCGCAACGGAGTGCCGCGCCGGCTGGGAGCACGCCAGTGCGCTGCTGGCCGAACTCGGTCACGACATCGAGGACGTGCCGGCGCCCCCGTTCGGCGACCTGTTCGCCGACTTCACCGTGCTCTGGAGCGTGGGGATCGCCGCCGCGCCGATTCCGGCCGACCGCGAAAGCCTGCTGGTGCCGCTCACCCGGTGGCTGCGCGAGTGCGGCGCCGCGGTGCCGGCCACCGCCTATGCGGCGTCGCTGCGGGCCGTTCAGCTCGCCGTCCGCGACCTGCTGGCCGCCACGGCGCGTTACGACGCGCTGCTGACGCCGACCCTCGCACAGCTGCCCGCACCGATCGGGTCGCTGCGTGACGACGCCGACCCCGCCGCCGACTTCGCGGCCCAGTCCCGGTTCACCCCCTGGACCTCGACCTACAACATGACCGGGCAGCCCGCAGTCAGCCTGCCGGTGCACCGGACCGCGGCCGGGCTGCCGGTCGGTATCCAACTGGTGGGCAGGCCGGCGGGTGAGGCCGGGCTGCTGCGGCTGGCGGCGCAGCTGGAGCAGGCGGTCGGCTGGTCCGACGTGCATCCGCCCTGCTGGTAAGCCAGCGGTAGCCGTCGAGCCCGGACCGGCCGGCTACCGGGCGCGCCGCGCGTACCGCCGAGGGGGCCGGTAACCTGCAGCTGTGTCCATGCTCCGCGCCCGTCGTGGGCGTCCTGTGTCCCGCCCGCGCGCTCTCGGCGTTCGCGCGCTGTTCACCGCCGTGACCGCGCTCGGCCTGGTCGTCATCGCCCCGGCCGCGGCCTTCGCCGCGCGACCGGACGTCAACGGGGTGGACGGCCACAACCCGCCGCTCAGCGTGGTCAGCGGTATTTTGATCTTCTTCGTGCTGCCGGTCGGGCTGACGCTGCTGATCGCGCTGTTCTTCCTGCGACCGGGCAGCGCGCCCGGTGCGCAGCGCTACCGCCCAGGTCGGGACTGGACGGCCGACGCCACCTGGCTCGGGGTGCCGTCCCGCGAGCATCACCACCCGGCGCTGGCCGGCGCCGAGACGCTCCAGCACGGCGAAGAACGGCCCGCGGATGCGCCGGATGTCGCGGCCGCCCCGCCGGATGAGACCATCGGAGGTGCTCGTGGCAGCTGGTGAGGCGTTCAGCCGGGACCAGCACGAACGGCTGAACGAGGCGGTCGCGGCAGCCGAGGAGCAGACCGGGATGCGCTTCCCGGTGTACGTCGGCACCGTGCACGGCGACGTCCGGCACTTCGCCGAGCTGGAACTCGCGGGATTGCGCGAACTCGGTGACGAGGTGGTGCTGACCGTGGTCGCCCCCGGCGAGCGCGTCGTCCAGATCGTCACCACCGCCGATGCGCGGCGACGGCTCAGCGATCACGCGTGCGGGCTGGCGACGCTGTCGATGACCACCAGCTTCGGGCTCGGTGACCTGGTCGGCGGCATCACGGTGGGCCTGCGGATGCTCGCCGACGCCACTGCTCCGCCGCGCCAGACGCACGGTCGCCCGGCACCGACCTCGTCGACCTCCACCCCCTGACCCGCGCGCCCGATATCCCGACCGGCTGCCGGCGGGCCGGACGCTCAGCCGGCGGCGCGGTCGCAGGCTTGCGCGGTCAGCGCCCGAACCAGCCCGTCCCGGCCTTCGGCGATCAGCCGCTGCTGGCCCGACGGCGTGGCCAGACCTGCGAGGTAGTCCTCCGCGGCCCGGGCGGTCTCCGGCTCCGCCACCACCGCCGGGAACAGGTAGGTGGTGATGGTGTGCGCCATCTCGGTCGAGCGTTGCTGCCACACCGCGTCGATGTCGGCGAAGAACCGGGCCACGTACGGGCGCAGCAGGTCGACCTGGTCAGCCCGCCAGAAGCCTTCCATGGTGGCGATGATCAGGTGGTTCGACAGGCTCTCGTCCGTGGTCGCGGCCAGCCAGGCCTCCTCCTTCGCCTCCGGCGTGGGTCGGCTGCTGCGCGCGGTCGCGGCTCGCTTGGCCCCGGCGGCGGTGTTGTCCCGGGTGGCCTCCGCGTCGATCTCGGCGTCACCGGCGTCGCCGGCCGCCACCAGCGCGATCAGCACCGTCCAGCGCAGGTCCGCGTCGACCTGCAGGCCCGGCGGTACGTCGGTGCCGTCCAGGATGCCGCGCAGTACGGCGCGATGCGCCGCGGTGGTGGCCGCGCCGGCGAACGCGGACGCGTAGGCGAGCTGCAGGTCGCTGCCCGGCTCGGCAGCACGCATCCAGGCCAGGGACGAGTCCGCGAGGGCGGTGCGCGCGTCGTCCCGGGTCGCCGGGTCCGCGTAGCTGCTGAGCGCCAGCTGCGCCTTCGCCAGCAGTGACTGCACCACGCCGATGTCGCTCTCCCGCTCGATCCCGGCCCGGATCAGGGTGAGGTAGTCGCGGGTCGGCATCTCGGCGTCCCGGGTCATGTCCCAGGCCGCCGCCCAGCACAGCGCTCGCGGCAGCGACGAGGTGAAGCCGCCGATGTGCTCGCGCACCACCGCCAACGACCGCTCGTCGAGCCGGATCTTGGCGAAGCTCAGGTCGTCGTCGTTGAGCAGCAGTACGTCCGGCCGACGCATCCCGACCGCCTTCGGCACCGCGGTCTGCGCACCGACCACGTCCAGTTCCAGCCGCTCACGCCGCACCAGCTGCCCACCGTCGAGGTCGTAGAAGCCAATCGCGATCCGGTGCGAACGCAGCGTCGGGTGCTCGGCAGCGGCCTCCTGCAGCACCGTGCACTCGGTGAGGTTCCCGTCCGCATCGGTCTCCAGCCGCGCCCGCAGGGTGTTGACGCCGGTCGTCTCCAGCCACTCGGCCGACCAGTGCGACAGGTCCCGGCCGGAGGCCTCGTGCAGCGCTGCCAGCAGGTCGGCGAGGGTCGTGTTGCCGTACTCGTGCCGGGCGAAGTAGGTGCGCAGCCCGGCCAGGAACTCCTCCTGCCCGACCCAGGCGACCAGCTGCTTGAGCACGCTGGCGCCCTTCGCGTAGGTGATGCCGTCGAAGTTGGCCTTGACCGTCTCGATGTCCCGGGCGTCCGCCGCGATCGGGTGCGTCGACGGCAGCTGGTCCTGCCGGTAGGCCCACGTCTTTTCGGTGTTGCAGAAGGTCGTCCAGGCGTTCGTCCAACGGGTGGACGTCGCCTGACACAGCACCGACATGTACGTGGCGAACGACTCGTTGAGCCATAGGTCGTCCCACCACTGCATGGTCACCAGGTCGCCGACCCACATGTGCGCCATCTCGTGCAAGATGGTCTCGCCGCGGCGTTCGTACTTGGTGTCGGTGACCTTGGACCGGAAGACGTAGTCCTCGAGGAACGTCACGCAGCCCGCGTTCTCCATCGCCCCGGCGTTGAACTCCGGCACGAACAACTGGTCGTACTTGCCGAACGGGTACGGGTAGTCGAACACCCGGTGGTAGAAGTCGAAGCCCTGCTTGGTGACGGTGAACAGCTCGTCGGCGTCCAGGTGCCCGGCGAGTGACCTGCGGCAGTACAGCCCCAGCGGGATCGGACCGTCCGGCCCGTCGTAGCTGTCGGTGGCCCGGTGGTACGGCCCCGCCACCAGCGCGGTGATGTAGGTCGACATGGGCTTGCTCGCCTCGAACGTCCAACGGCCGCCGTCCCGACTGCCGGGTGCCACCGTGACCGCTTCCCAGTCGTCCGGGGTGGTCACGCTCAGCTGGAACGTGGCTTTCAAGTCGGGCTGGTCGAAGCAGGCGTACATCCGGTGCGCGTCGTACGTCTCGAACTGGGTGTAGAGGTAGACGCTGCCGTCCACCGGATCGACGAACCGGTGCAGGCCTTCGCCGGTTCGGCTGTACACGCACCGCGCCACCACGGTCAGCTCGTTGTCGGCGGCCAGGTTCGGGACGGTCAGCCGACCGCCGTCGAAGCCGGACAGGTCGAGTTCGTCGCCGTTGAGGGTGGCGCGGGTGACCGCGTCCGCGGCCACCTCGACGAACGTGCTCGCCCCGGGTTCGAGGCAGCGGAACCGGATCGTCGAACTCGATGTGAACACGGTGTCGCCCGTGGTCAGGTCCAGGTCGACGATGTAGCTGTCGACGGACAGCAGCCGGGCCCGCTCGCGGGCCTCGTCACGGGTCAGGTTGTGAGCGTGGGACACCGGTCGAGTTTCGCATGCCTGCCGGAAGGTTCCGTACCCACGACGGGTTGCACGAGGTACTCGTCCCTCCCAGTCAAGGAGACCAGGTGCCCTCCTCCACCACCGCATCGGTGTCCCAGCCCGCCGCCGCACCGTCCACCGAGGTACGCACCCCGGTGGACTTCTGGTTCGATCCGGCCTGTCCGTGGGCGTGGCTCACGTCCCGGTGGATGCTGGAGGTGGAGCGGGTGCGGCCGGTCACGGTGCACTGGCACGTGATGAGCCTGGGGGTGCTGAACGAGGGCAAGGACGACCTGCCGGAGAAGTACCGCAAGACGCTGAAGCGGGCCTGGGGCCCGGTCCGGGTCTGCATCGCGGCGGCGCAGGCGCGCGGCGACGAGGTGCTGCTGCCGCTGTACACCGCCTTCGGCAACCAGATCCACCTCGCTCAGCGCAAGCCCTGGGACCGGGCGTTCTACACCGACGTGCTCGCCGAGGCCGGGCTGCCGGCGTCGCTCGCCGACGCGGTGGACTCCACCGAATACGACGAGGCGTTGCGCGCCTCGCACCAGGCGGGGATCGACCGGGTCGGCTACGACGTCGGTACCCCGGTGATCAGCGTCGAGGGCGCGTCCTTCTTCGGCCCGGTGGTCACCCCGGCGCCGAAGGGCGAGGCCGCCGGCAAGCTCTGGGACGGGGTGCGCCTGGTGGCCGGCACGCCCGGGTTCTACGAGCTCAAGCGGTCCCGGGACGAGCTACCGACCTTCGACTGAGCTGATCTGCGGGGCCGGCCCACGAGGTGTGCGACATGCGCGTCGCCAGGACAACGCTCATGTCGCACGGCCGGTCGGTGGGTGGTCTGCACGGCCGGCCCCGGCCGGTGCGGCGCTCCGTAGACTGTGCGAGGTGGCAGACGTGGGCGCGCACCCGGTCCTAGTGGTCGACTTCGGGGCGCAGTACGCCCAGCTGATCGCCCGGCGGGTACGCGAGGCTCAGGTCTACTCCGAGATCGTGCCGTCGACGATGCCGGCGACGGACATGCTGGCGAAACGGCCGGCGGCCATCGTGCTGTCCGGGGGACCGTCGTCGGTGTACGAGCCGGGCGCCCCGGGCCTGGACCCGGACCTGTTCACCGCCGGCGTGCCGGTGTTCGGAATCTGTTACGGCTTCCAGCTGATGACGCAGGCGCTCGGCGGTGAGGTCGCCCGCACCGGCGGCTCCGAGTTCGGCTCCACCCCGCTCACCGTGGACCCGGCTGCGGGGGAGTCGCTGTTCGCCGGAATGCCTGCGGCGCAGCCGGTCTGGATGTCACACGGGGATGCGGTCACGGTGCCGCCCAGTGGCTTCACGGTGACCGCGTCGACGCCGGGTGCGCCGGTGGCGGCGTTCGAGGACCGGGCGCGGCGGATGGCCGGGGTGCAGTTCCACCCGGAGGTGGTGCACACGCCGCACGGCCAGCGGCTGCTGGAGCGGTTCCTGCACGAGGTCGTCGGCATCGCACCCACCTGGACCACCGGCAACGTGCTGGCCGAGGCGGTGCAGGCGGTACGAGACCAGGTCGGCGGCAAGCAGGTGATCTGTGGACTGTCCGGCGGGGTGGACTCGGCTGTCGCGGCCGCCCTGGTGCAGCGCGCGGTCGGCGAGCAGCTCACCTGCGTGTTCGTCGACCACGGCCTGCTGCGTGCGGGCGAGGCCGAGCAGGTCGAGCGGGACTTCGTCGCCGCCACCGGGGTGCGGCTGCACGTGGTGGACGCGGCGGAGACGTTCCTGGCCGCCCTCGCCGGGGTGACCGACCCGGAGCGCAAGCGCAAGATCATCGGCCGGGAGTTCATCCGGGCGTTCGAGGCGGCGGCGCGACAGATAGCCGCAGCCGGGGACGTGGAGTTCCTGGTCCAGGGCACGCTGTACCCGGACGTCGTGGAGTCCGGCGGCGGCACCGGCACCGCCAACATCAAAAGCCACCACAACGTCGGCGGGCTGCCGGAGGATTTGCAGTTCACCCTGATCGAGCCGTTGCGCAGCCTGTTCAAGGACGAGGTGCGCCGGGTCGGCACCGAACTGGGACTGCCCGCGGCGATCGTCGGCCGGCAGCCGTTCCCGGGCCCGGGGCTGGCCATCCGGATCGTCGGCGAGGTCACCCGCGAGCGGTTGGAGATCCTGCGTGCCGCGGACGCGATCGCCCGGGAGGAACTGACCGCGGCCGGACTGGACGGCGAGATCTGGCAGTGCCCGGTGGTGCTGTTGGCGGACGTCCGCTCGGTCGGCGTGCAAGGCGACGGCCGGACGTACGGACACCCGGTCGTGCTGCGGCCGGTGTCCTCCCAGGACGCGATGACCGCGGACTGGAGCCGGCTGCCGTACGACGTGCTGGCCCGGATCTCCACCCGCATCACCAACGAAGTGCGCGAGGTGAACCGGGTGGTGCTGGACGTGACGTCCAAGCCCCCCGGCACCATCGAGTGGGAGTAGGCGGTCCGCTCCGCTTCCTAGGCGTTGACGTCCCGCCGTCGCAAATCGACACAGGCGACGGCGACGATCACCGCCACCACCACCGCGCCGAGCGCCAACGCCCGTCCGAACGACGTGACGTCGTTGCCGTCGGTGGCGACGGCCTCGAACAGCAGCCCCGGGAACCAGCGACCGGCGCCGGCCCAGTTGTTCTGCAGGATGTGCTCGAACGGGAAGAACCACGCGAACGCGATCGCGATACCGACGGTGGTCGACCGGACCAGCGAGCCGAGCGCCAGCCCGATCAGTCCGTAGCAGCCGACCGACAGCACCGAGCGCAGCCAGTCGCCGCCGGTGGTGCGCCAACCACCCGCTCCCAGCCACGCGCCCGTCGGCACGTCGCGCACCGCCGCCATCACGTACGCGGCAACGGAGCCGGCGACCAGTGCCAGCACGAACGCGATCGCGGTGACGAGCAGCAGCGCGACCGCCTTCCCGGCCAGCAGCCGCAGCCGCCGCGGTTCCCGGACCAGCAGTGCGCGCAGCGTCCCCTGACCCCACTCGTTCGCGACCGACGCGACGAACGTGATCAGTACCAGCAGCCCGAGGAACGACGCCGCCGCGACGAAACCGCGGGTCATCCCACCGCTCTCGCCGAGCTGCCCGAGGGTCGGGTTGAACTCCGCCTGCGGACCGGTGTCCGGACTGCCGCTGCCGGCGTTCGCGAACAGCACCACGGTCGAGATCACCGCGAGCAGCGGGACCACCCCGGCCACCGCGACGACGACCGAACGGCGACGGAGCTTGAGCAGCTCCGCCCGGATCACGTTGCCCATCCGACCTGGGCCCATCGGACCTGGGCCCATCATCGGACACCTCCGGTTACCAGCGCGCCGTAGCGCTCTTCCAGCGTGGCGGCGGTACGGGAGAGTTCCACCAGGGTGATCCCTCCGGCTGCGGTCGTACGGTTGATGGCCGCCAGCACGCCGTCGTCCAACCCGTCTCCGGTCAGGGTGAGGCATTGCCCGTCGACACCGGCCTCGAAGCCGCTGCGGTGCAGCAGGTCTGCGAGCCGGGGCAGGTCCGCCGGGTGCTCCGGCCGGATCCGCACCCCGGCGTTGCCGGACAGTAGATCGGCGGTCCGGCCCTGGTAGAGCTGGCGGCCGTCTTCCACCATGAGCAGCCAGTCGCAGACCTGCTGCACCTCGCCGAGCAGGTGCGAGGACACCAGCACGGTCGGCCCCTCGTCGGCGATCGAGCGCACCAGCGCCCGCATGCCCCGGATTCCGTCCGGGTCGAGCCCATTGGTCGGCTCGTCCAGCACTAGCAGGCGCGGCCGTGCCAGCAACGCCGCAGCGATGCCGAGGCGCTGCTTCATGCCCAGCGAGTACGCCTTGTACGGGTCGTCACCCCGGTCACCGAGCCCGACCCGGTCGAGGACCTGCCCGACCCGTTCGGTCCGGATGCCGCCGAGCGTGGCGAGCACCCGCAGGTTCGCGGTCCCGGTCAGCGCCGGGTAGAACGCCGGTGCTTCGATCAGCGCACCAACCTGCGGCAGGTACTCCTGCGGCCGGTTCAGCGGGATGCCGAGCACCCTGCCGTCACCGGAACTCGGCCGCACCAGGCCGAGCAGCATCCGCAGCGTCGTGGACTTGCCGGCGCCGTTGGGACCCACGAACCCCGCCACCACACCGGTCGGCAGCGCCAGGTCGAGACGGTCGACGACCGTCCGGTTTCCGTACGTCTTGGTCAGGCCGTGCGTCTCGATCGCGAGGTCGGACGCACCGGCTGCCGTCGTTGAATACGTCATGCCAGCACGGTTGCCGGTTCCCGCCAGCCGGTCGTCGCACCAGCGGAGTGAGTTGGGCTACGACCGGGGGAGTACGCCGCAGCCGCGGCGCGCCCGCGCAGGTACGCCGGCAGGAACGGGTCAAGCCCAGCCCGGACGCACCAGCCCGGTCTCGTAGGCGAACACGACCAGGCCGGCGCGGTCCCGGATCCCGAGCTTGATCATCGCGCGGCTGACATGCGTCTTCGCGGTCGCCGGGCTGACCACGAGCCGGGCCGCGATCTCGTCGTTGGACAGGCCGGTCCCGGCGAGCGTCACCACCTCGCGTTCCCGCTCGGTCAGCAGGTCGACCGCCCGGTCGTCGGCTGGTTCCTTCGCCCGCTGTGCGTACTCCTCGATCAGCCGGCGCACCAGCCGCGGGGACAGCAGCGCGTCGCCCGCGGCGACAACCCGGATCCCGGTGAGCAGTTCGGCCGGTTCGGTGTCCTTGACCAGGAACCCGCTGGCGCCGCTGCGCAGTGCCTCGAATACGTACTCGTCGAGGCCGAAGGTGGTCAGCACCAGCACCCGCACGCTGTCCAGCGCCGGGTCCGCCGCGATCTGCGCGGTGGCCTGCAGCCCGTCACCGCCGGGCATCCGGATGTCCATCAGCACCACGTCCGGCCGCAGCGCCCGGCACTGCGCCACCGCGCTCGGACCGTCGACGGCTTCCCCGACGACGGTGAGGTCGGCCTGTGCGTCGACCAGCGCGCGGAAGCCGGCCCGTACCAGGTGCTGGTCGTCGACCAGCAGGACCCGGGTCGGCGCCGCCTGCGGCTCGCTCACGAACCGGCCTCGTACGGCACCTCGGCGCGTACCTGGAACCCGCCCGCGGTCGGACCCGCTTGCACCGTCCCGCCGAGCGCGGTGACCCGTTCCCGCATTCCGATCAGGCCGGCGCCGCCGCCGGGCGACCGGGTCGCGGTGCGTCCGGTGCTGTCCACCTGCAGGACGAGGCCGTTCGGTTCGTACCGCACCCGCACCCGCACCTCCCTGCTGCCCGCGTGCCGGGCCGCGTTGGTCAGAGCCTCCTGGATCACCCGGTATCCGGCCAGGTCGACCGCCGGGTCCAGAGCGCGCCGCTCACCCTCGACGCTCGCGCGCACGTCCAGACCGGCGGCCGCGGAGCTGGTCAACAGGTCGTCGAGCCGGTCCAGGCCGGGTTGTGGTGCCCGGTTGCCGGCGCTGCCCGGATCGGTGCCGGACGGGTCGGCGCCGGGTGCATCGGATCGGAGCACGTCGAGTGCGGCGCGCAGCTCGCGCAGGCTCTGCGCGCTCGCCTCCCGGATGGCCTCGAGCGCGGGGCGCACTTGCTCGGGATGGGTGTCGAGCAGGTGCAGCGCCACCCCGGACTGGACCGAGACCACGGCGGTGCTGTGCGCGAGCACGTCGTGCAACTCGCGGGCGATCCGCAGCCGCTCCTCGCCGCGCCGCCGCTCCTCCTGTTGTCGCCGCGCGACTCGCATCTGCCGGACCCGGTCGCGTTGCAGTGCGACCAGCGCGACGACCACCGAGGCGAACACCGGGCCGCCCGGGTAGCCGATGGAGAAGTACGCGACGGCAGCGAGCACCGCCGCGCCGACCGTCGCCCAGGGCAGCCACCGGCGCAACGGCAGCGCGAGCGGCCCGACGAGCAGCAGCAGGGTGCTGCCGGCATCGAGGCCGCGGGCGGCGTGCTGGTGTTCTGCGGCGGCATGCGTGCCGAGCAACTGGAACGCCGCGACCGCGACCACCAGCGCGGCTTCGCGCAGTACCCGCCCTCGATCCATCACCGCACGGTAAGCGCCCGACGGTGCCCGCCGCGTCCACCCCGGGGTGCGTCCCGGTGTACGCCCGCGGGCGTACACCGGCGGTGCTCAGCTGCGGGCGAGGGCGGTTGCAGCCAGCGCCGCGTGGCGGTCCCGGGCGAGCCGATTGCTGACCTTGCCGGTGGCACCGGTCGGCAACGCGGCGACCACGTAGATCCGGCGCGGGCGTTGTTGCTTGGCGAGTTGCTCGTCGCAGCGGTGCCGGAGCCGGTCGGCCACCTGGGCGGGGTCGGCGCATGCGGAAACCGTGACGAACGCGACCGGTACGTCTCCGAGCACCGGGTCCGGCAGCCCGGCGACGACCGCTGCAGTGACGTCGGCGTCGGCCAGCAGTTCCTCCTCGACCTCGCGCGGGAAGATCTTCTCGCCGCCGCGGTTGATCACGTCTCCGCTTCGTCCGGTCAGGTAGAGGTAACCGTCGTCGTCCCGCCGACCCAGATCGCCGGTCTCCAGCCAGCCACCCGGCAGCGGCCCGGGGAGCACCCCCTCACCGCGGATCTGGACCGAGCCGACCACCCCTGGCGGGCACGGCGCTCCGTCGTCGTCCACCACTCGCAGGTCGGTCGCCACCGGCAGTCCGACCGACCCGGCGCGGCGCGGGCCGTCGAGCGGGTTCGCGGTGATCTGGCTCGCCGCCTCGGTCATCCCGTACGTCTCCAGCACCTGGATGCCGTACGCGGCCTCGAACCGCCGCAGCACCGGTACCGGAAGCGGCGCGGACGCCGACCGCGCGAAGCGCACCTGCGGCCGCCGCGGCTGCGGCGGTACCTCGACGGCGAGGATCGCCAGGATCGCCGGCACCACGTTGATCCAGGTGACGCCGTGCGCGTCCACCAGGTCCCAGAAATCGCTGCGGTGGAAGCGGTCGTCGATGACCAACGCCGCGTCCGCGACCAGCGTCGAGAGCAGCCCGACGACCTCCGCGTTGACGTGGAACAGCGGCAACGGGCACAACCCGCGGTCGCCCGGCCCGAGCCGGTGGTGCTCGACCACGGCGCGAGCGGTATGCAGCAGCTGCCGCTCGGTGAGCAGTAGCTGCTTGCGGTTGCCGGTGGTGCCGGAACTGCGCAGCAGGACCCGACCGGACGCCGTCCCGGCCGCGCCGGTTGCCGCGCTCATGCCGGGGTGCCCGTCAGGGGCTGGCGGGCGCAGCCCGACGACACCGGACGGCAGCTCCCCGTCGGTGACCAGTGCCGGACACTCGCCGCCGAGTTCGTGCAGGTCGGCGGCGAGTCGCTGCGCTGGCGCGGACGGATCGAGTGGGGCGACGGTGGCACCTGCCGCGAGCAGGCCGACGTAACTGGCCGCGAACCGCAGCGGGTCCGCGATCGCGAGACCGATGGGACGCTGTCGCAGGTCCGGCGACGCGGCCAGGACGGCGCCCCAGTGCGCGGCTGCGTCGCCGAGCTGCGCGTAGCGGACCGAGCCACCGCCCCGAGCCGCGACGTAGCAGGCCCGGTCGGGATGCTGTGCCACCCGCAACTGCAGCAGGGCCGCGAGACCGGCGCCGGCCGGCGCCGGAGCGCCCGGTCCGTCGGGTAGACCAGTCACGTCAGTTCTGCCCCCCCCGGTACGGCAGCGGCTGGGCGTGCGGCACCGCGTCCCAGCGCAGTCCGAGCAGCGGTATTCCGGCCTGGCGCGCCAGCGCGACCCGGATCGGGCCGCCGTGGGTGACGACGACTGGGCGTACCCCGGTGCCGCGATGTCGCTCGACGATCTCCTCCAGGGCGGCGAGCACCCGGCTCGCGAGGTCGGCGATCGACTCGCCGCCGACGGGGGAGGCGTCGGGGTCGCAGACGACGTCCCCGGCAATCCCGGTCGCCGCCGGGTCGGCGTCCGACCAGGGCGTGCCCTCGAGCACGCCCAGGTTGCGCTCGCGCAGGGCCTCGACCGGGACCGGCCGCAGCCGCAGCCGGGCAGCCAGCGGTCCCGCGGTGAGGCGCGTACGGGGTAGGTCGCTGACGTACACCCGGACCGCGAGCCCGGTCGGGAAGGTCTCGGCCAGCGCAGCGGCCTGCCCGTGGCCGGCGGCGGTGAGGCCGTGGCCGCCGGACTGGCCCTGCACCATGCCCGCGACGTTGCCGCTGCTCTCGCCGTGCCGGACCAGCCACCCGCCGTCCGTGATCGGCCACGCCGCCGCACGAGCAGCCGTTTCGGCGGGGGGCGCGTCGAATGCGCTCAATACATCATCCGCGGATCGTGGTAGTGCTTGAACTCGAGCAGGTTCGCGGACGGGTCTCGCAGCACCACCGTGGTGTGTTCCTCGACCAGTCCTTCGAATCGCAGCCGGGCCGCCGCGAAGACGGGAAGTTTGCGCAGCTCGACCAGGCGCAGCAGTCGGTCCAGGTCGGCGCGGTCGTGGAAGGTCACGCCGAAGTGCCGGGGGTAGAGCCGGAGCGCGGCGAGTTCGTCGCCGACCGGCACCGCTTCCGGTGCGAGGTGGCAGACCAGCTGGTCCCCGAAGAAGTCCAGCGTGATCCGGTCGTCGTAACGCCGGGCGAGGTGGCAACCCAACCCGGTGACGTAGAAGTCGTAGGCCTCGTCCAGGTCGCGGGCCGGGATCGCGAGGTGGAAGGCGTCGTCAGGCCGTCGCATCGCGGCCCAGCTCGCGGGAGTGCAGGTGCAGCATCGTGTCGGCGCGCAGGCCGAGCCGGAGCGTTTCCACCGCGGCGATGTCGTGCGGGGCGATGTTGCCGAGGTTGACGTCCGGTCCGAGACGGCGAACCAGCTGGGTCTGCATCGTCTTGGTCGGTGCTTCGAACAGCAATTGCTCCGGCCGTAGGCCGGAGTCGAGCAGCGCGGCCAGCACGTCGGGCCGCAGTGTGCCGTCGGCGTTGGCCAGGCCGGTCGTACCGCTCTCCCGACTCTCGGTGATCACCAGCGCCGCGCCCGCATCCATGTCCTCGTGTGCGCACCGGGCCCAGTCCTGAGGGTGCAGCGTGGCGTCCCGGTCAGGTTGCTTGAACCCCACCTCGGACAGCACGCGGAAGTCGGCCGCGAGCTTGCGTACGTAGGCGGCCTTCTCGGTGTTGCTGATGGGCAGGGTGCCGTTGGAGACCTCGACGTAACGACATCGGGCCTGGCTGCACCAGCGCCGGTAGTCGTCGAACCGGTTCTGCAGCAGGTGCAGCTCGAACAGGGTGCCCCCGAAGAAGTAGTCCACTCCGGCGTCGCGCAGCACGGCCAGCTTGGTGTCCAGGTGCGGGGAGACGACCGCGGTCCCCCAGCCGAACTTGACCAGGTCGATCTGCGACGCCCAGGTGCTCACCACGTCGGTGAACGCGTGCAACGGCAGACCGGAGTCGATGACCATCGTCAGCCCGGTCTCGCGTGGCTTGCAGCTCCGTTCGGGCAGCTCCAGGTGGGTACGCACATCTTCTCCTCGCGTCGGCAGTGCTCGAGGACAGCCTGCCCGCTCATGCTGGCAGGTTCCTGGGAGCAGCACAGGTGCGGACTGAAACGTGGGGGCTGTCGTCCCGGCGATTTGTCCGCTCGACGGTGTCAAGACCCGGTTGTCCGGCTGCCGATGCTGCACCCGAGCGGCTGCGTCTGACCAGCTGAGCTCAGCGAGCTGCGTTCCGAAAGCTGCGCCCCGAGGAGGAACCGTGTCGAAGCCCACTCCGCGCGACGCGGATCGACGCCAGCGTACCCGTCAGCGCCGGTTGCTGGCGCTGCTGCTGGTCGTGGATGCGCTCGCCCTGGTCGCGATCGGACCACGGGTGCTGCTCGCGCACGACGCGGTCGACGGCAGGTCGCTGGGCTGGGCCCTGGTGTACGCCGTCGCGCTCATCGGCGGCGGTTTCGGACTGGTCACGCTCTGGCGCGCCCAGCGACAGACCCGGACCGCGCTCGCCGGGCTCGCCACCGAGCTCGGCGCGTCCGAGAGCGCCCGCTCGCAGTTGCTGTCCGAGCGCCAGCAGGCCACCAGCGACCTACTGGTCAGCCTCGCCCGTCGAAACCAGGCGCTGCTGTACCGGCAGCTGTCCCGCATCGACGCCATGGAGGCCGAGGAGGAGGACCCGAGCACGCTGTCGGCGCTGTTCGCCATCGACCACCTCGCCACCCGGATGCGGCGCAACGCGGAGAGCCTGCTGGTGCTGTCCGGCGAGGAGTCGGCGCGCCGGCTGAACCGGCCCGTGTCGCTCGCCGAAGTGATCCGGGGCGCGGTCGCGGAGATCGAGGATTTCGCCCGGGTGGACGTCACCGTGCAGGGCGACGCCGAGCTCCTCGGCCATGCCGTGGTCGACGTGGTGCATCTGCTGGCCGAGCTGATCGAGAACGCAGCGGTGTTCTCGCCGCCGTCCACCCGGGTGACGGTTTCTGGCTTGCGGCAGCGGGACGGGTACGTCATCACCATCACCGACCGCGGTGTCGGCTTCACCCCGGACGACCTCGAGGAGCAGAACAAGCGGCTCGCGGCCGGAGACGGCAGCGAGGACCTGACCGTCGGCGGCATGCTCGGCTTCCGGGTGGTGAGCCGACTCAGTGCCCGTTACGACATCCATGTCCGGCTGGCGAGCCAGACCGACCAGGGCACGGTCGCCACCGTGAGCCTGCCCGCCGGATTGCTGCAGGCCACTTCCCGTCCGACCGGACCTGCCGCCGCCGGGACGGAGCCGATGCCCGCGGTGGGCGCACCCGCCGCTGCTGGCACCGGGATGCCAGCGGACGCTGCGCACGCCGTCCCGAGCCTGCCGCGTCAGTACCTTCCGGACGGGGTCGCGCCGGCGCCGATCGCCGCCCTGGCCACGGACGCGGACCCGCTGATCACGGCGAAGTTGCCGGCGATCGCGAGCACGATGGCGGCGTTCTCCGAGCTGCATGACGCCCCGGTCGGCACTGCGGACGTGCTCGCGCCCGAGCCGGCGGCTGCCGCGGCCGAGCCGGATCAGCCGGATCAGCCGGAGCAGGCCGACCCGGAGCAGCCGGAAGCGCTGGAGCAGGTGCCGCAACCGGACGCGTCGGAGCCGGACGAGCCGCTGGCAGAGCACACCCGGTCGCTGCTCGCCGCGTACAGCCAGGGCCTCGCCCTCGGCCGTACCGAGCAGCCCGCCGCTGCCGCAGTGGCGGACCGAGCATGAGCGCCGTGAGCGACCTGAACTGGCTGGTCGGCCAGTTCTCCCGTGCGGTGCCGGGCATCACCTCTGCAGCCGTGGTCAGTGCGGACGGACTGCTGCTGGCGATGAACGAGGGGATGGAGCGCAGCCAGGGGGACCAGCTCGCCGCCATCGCTTCCGGCATGGCCAGTCTGACCCGGGGCGCCGCGCTCTGCTTCGAGCAGGGCGAGGTTCGCCAGGTCATGATCGAGATGGAGCTCGGCTTCCTGTTCGTGATGGCGATCAGCGACGGTTCGATCCTGGTCACGGTGACGGACACCCGCGCGGACGTCGGCCTGGTCGGGTATGAGATGGCCCGGCTGGTCGGTCGGGTCGGCGCCCTGCTCACCCCGGAACTCCGGCGCGAGCTGCAGGCAGCGCTGCCCCTGTGAGCGAGGAGCTGCG
>DASZVT010000196.1:0-2619 GCA_035546915.1 Mycobacteriales bacterium
CAGCACGACCTCGGCTCGGGCCGGGTCCTCGGCGACCGACGTCTCGGTGACCTCCAGGGTGAGCCGATCGGGGGCCACCCGGTGTCGGGCCAGCAGGTCGACCACGGTCCCCGGCATCGACAGGTCGGCGAGCGAGCGGGCGGACAGGTTCACCGCAATCCGCAGCGTCCGGCCGGCCCGCTCCCAGCGCTGTGTCTGAGCCAGTGCCTTGTCCAGTACGACCTCGGTCAGGCTTCCGATCAAACCGCTCTGCTCGGCGACGACGATGAACTCATCCGGACGTAGCGGCCCGAGCTCGGGATGGGTCCAGCGGGCGAGCGCTTCGGCTCCGACGACCACGCCGTCCCGTGGCGTGACAAGTGGCTGGAAGACCACGTCGATCTCCCGCCGGTCAATCGCAACCCGCAGGTCGTTCACCAACCGCAGCCGGCGCATCCCGTCGACTTCCATGTCGCCCCGGTAGCGTTGTACGTGCTCGACACCGCGCTTGGCGACCCCCAAAGCCAGGTCGGCGCGGCGCAACAAGGTGGCCGCACCGCGACCGTCCTGTGCGGATGCGGCCCAGCCGAGCCGGGTCCGCAGGTCGACCGTCACACCCAGCACCTGCACCAGGCCGGTGAGCAACTGGGAGAGCCGGTCGACCGCCGCCCCGGCGTGAAAGCCCTCCAGGTCGGGTATCGCGACCGCGAATTCACCACCGCCGGAGCGGGCCACCAATGCCTCTGGCGGGACGAATTCACGCAGCCGGTCCGCGACTGTGCGTAGCAACGCATCGCCCGCTTCCCGGCCGAGCGAGTCGTTGACGTCCGTGAGCCGCGAGACGTCCGCCAGCACCACCACGAACACGCGTCCCTGAACCAGCTCGTCGTCGAGGCGCGCGGCCAGCTCGTTCAGCCGCAGCAGCCCGGTGAGCGCGTCGTGCGTCGCCGCCTCTTGCAGCCGGCCGATCAGGCGACCGCGCTCGAGCGCGTCGGACATCTGCGCACCCAGCGTCTGGAGCAGGTGCAGGTCGGCCCGGCGGAACCCGCGCATCGGCCCGAGCCGGTCCCGGGCACTGAGCGTGCCCAAGCGGCGGGTTCCCACCGCCAACTGGACGGTGATGCACCGGCCGGCATCCTCCTCGGGCAGCGCATCCTCGGTCCGCCAGAACTCGACCAGATCACCGTCGACGTCGAGTTGCAGCACGCGGTGCAACCCGGAAGCGGCCGTCGGACCGCTCTCCGCGGCCAGCGAGAGCTCGACCCGGGTTGCCATCAAGATCTCGCGGGTCCGCTCCAACACCGGGGTCAGCGCGGCCGCGTCGGTCACCAACGGCCCGAGCTGCTGCTTGAACTCGTACAACTGGCCGAGGCCCTGGTGCCGCTCCTGCAGGTCGGCGTAGCTGCGCGCCCCCGCGACGACCAGCACGCCGACGACGGCGAGCAACCACCCGAAGGTGGCACGCTGCCACATGGCCGCCACGGCGAGCAGGCCGAGCGTGCCGGCAGCCGTTCCGGTCGGCACCGAGAACACCAGCGGCTTCAACAGTTGGAATACCGACACCGACCGGTCGAAGATGCGCCGCACGATCACCACGAACACCACGCTGGTGGTGTCCGCGATCAGCGTCGCGACCAACGCTGCAAGCAGCAGCCACCAGCCGCGGTCCTGCTCCGGCCGGAACACGTAGAACAGACCGCTCGCGGTGATCGCGAGCAGCGCCTCGCTGGCGCGGTTGACCGTGCACTTGAGCAGGTTGGGCCAGCGGCGGAACTGCATCACGCCGAGGCCTACCAGCGCGCCGATCACCAGGTCGACCGGACTGGACAACAACAGCGCGAGCACCACCGGCAGCTGGCTCAGCGTGATGACGGTGGACTCGCTACCGCGCTGGAACGGAACCACGAACAGGTCGGTGAACGCGAAGATCAGAGCCAGCGCCCACCAGGACAGGTGGATCGGTGCGTGATCCACCGCGTTCGGCACGACGCCCGTCGCGGTCACCGTGATGACCGCGACGAGGATCGCCAACGACACGCCGTAAATCAGGATGGAACGCCATGGAATGTCCCGATATCGGGCCTGATCGTGGGCGGCACCGTTCGTCGGCGCAGACGACTGTCCCGGCGCAGCGGCCAACCGCGCCGTACCGGCCGGCGGCACGGGCATACTGTCTTGTCGGCAACTGCCCGCAGAACTTGAGTCGTTTGCGTTATCTAATGCGACCGCAGCCGGAGCCCGGTGCCGCCCGATCGGGTACAGCGAGACCGCGAAATACGGACACAGGACCAGCCCGGCGATACCGGCGAGCGCTACCGCGGTCGCCGGGTCCAGGACGTCGGCCAGATAGCCCGCCAGCAGCAATCCGATGCCCTGCGCCGCGATGATCGCTGCCCGCGCGAAGGCGAAGGCACGTCCACGGACCGCAGGGTCGAGCCCCTCGACGAAGATGAGGTTCGCCAGCAACTGGTACGACGCCAGCGCGCCAGCAACCGCCCAGAGCACCACGGTCACGGCCACCGGCGGGCGCAGCCCGGTCACGATCAGGGGTAAGGGCCACAACACGCACAGCAGCCGGATGGTCGCCAGCCGGCGGGGTGGCCGGACCAGCCGGCCGAGCAGGGCGAGGCCGACGGCGCT
>DASZVT010000197.1:0-2823 GCA_035546915.1 Mycobacteriales bacterium
TGATCGATGCCACGCACGTCATGGAGGCGGACACCGATCTGCTCCGGTCGGTAGGTCACGTGCGGAGACCGACCCGGACCGACCACCGAGACGATCAGCACTCCGGCCAGCAACACGAAGAACAGGATCGGAGCGATCAACACCGGATCCAGATGCGGCGCGCCGGGAGTGATGTCGTGGCCCAGGTCCCGAGCCACCAGCCAGGCCAGCACCGGCAAGGTGATCACCAGAGCGAGGCATGCCACCCGCCGCCGGCGCAATCGCTCCCGAACCGTGCCGACGTCTGCGCCCCCGGTTCGCAACAGGCCGAAGTCGCGCGCAAGCCCGGTGGCCGTCGCGACCCCGGTCCCGGACGGCTGGCCCGACTGCGACGACATTCCCTCGGCCACGTTCCACATCTCCTCGTCCTGCGCCCCCGGGCCGACGTGCAACCGGCCGCGACAGCAACGTATGTCCTGCTGACGCCGCGTTGCGCTCCTGTCACCTGAATGGCCCCACCGCGACAGTTACCTACCCGATACGGAGAGCAACGAACAAGAGACCGGTCCGATTCGGCCTGTCGTGCCGCGCTGCCTCCAGCCCACTGACGCCACTGGCCTCCGGTGCGGCACCGGGCGGTCGGTACGGCAGGATCGGCACCGGCACGACCGAAGGGCTGCGCATCGCCGCCCCTGAACGGGAGGAGCACCGGTGGGCGCTGCGTACGAAGGCGTGCGGATCCTGGACGCGAGCCGTGACCGTGCCGGCGCGATGGCCGCGATGTACCTCGCCGACCACGGCGCCGACGTCGTACACGTGCTGGCGACCGGAACCGACGTGCTCGGGCGGGATCCGGGGTACCTGTGCTGGGACCGCAACAAGCGGCTGACGGTGCTGGACCGCAGCACCGACGCCGGCCGCGCCGAGATCCGGCGGCTCGCGCTGGCGGCCGACGTCGCGGTGTTCGACGGCACCGGGCCCGAGCTCGAACGTGACGGACTGGATGCCCGCACACTGCGCTCCACCCGACCCGACCTGATCCATCTGTGGATGCCGATGCATGCCCCGGCCGGGCCCTTCAGCGACCTGCCGGACGACCAACTCCTCGCGGACGCGGCTTCGAGCGCTTCCGGTGAGCACGGCTCGTACGACGACCACCCGATCGCCCTGGTCACCCCGCTGGTCTCCTACGCGCACGCGGCACTGGGCGCTAGCACGGCCGCGGCGGCCCTGTTCGCGCGGCGCCGCACGGGGCAGGGGCGCGCGGTGACGGCTACTGGTCTGCACGCCGCGGTCGCGATGCAGACCTCGGTGCTCACCGACGCGCCTGGGATCTTGCGCCCGCGACAGACCGGCGGTGGCTCGGTCGCGAGTTTCCGGTTGTACCAGTGCAAGGACGGGAGCTGGCTCTATCTGGCAGCGCTGACCCAGCCGCTGTTCGTACAGGCGCTCGAGGCCCTGGACCTGGTCGAGGTCCTGGTGTTGCCGGGCGTCGGTGGCGACATGCTCAACCTGTTGCGACCCGAGGTCGGCGGCCCGGTGCAGGCACGCATCCGGGATCGATTCCTGCAGCGACCGCGCGACGAGTGGATCGAGGTGCTGACCGCGGCGGGGGTGCCGAACGCGCCTGCGCTCACCCGCTCGGAGTGGTGGGACAGCGACGTCATCGCCTCCAACTCCATCCGGATGCAGGTCGAGCACGACCAGCTCGGGACCGTGCAGCTGCCCGGCCACCCGCTGCGTTTCAGCCGCACCCCGAGTGTCTTCTCGCACCTGCCCGGCCCGCAGGCCCTGGTGGACGCAGGCGACATCTGGACCGACCGCGTCCCAGCCGACGCCGAGCCGGCGGCAGCGCCGACCCGCGATCCGCAGCAGGGCCCACTCGCCGGGGTGCGGGTGCTCGATTTGGGTGCGTTCATGGCCGGCCCGTTCGCGTCGACGCTGTTCACCGACTTCGGCGCGGACGTGGTCAAGGTGGAGGGTCCGGACGGGGACCCGTTCCGAGCGTTCTCGATCTCGTTCCTGGCCGTGCACAAGGGGCAGCGGGACATCGTGCTCGACGTCAAGGACGAGCAGGCCAGGCAGGTGTTCTACGACCTGGTGCGGGACGCGGACGTGCTGCTGGACAATGTCCGGCCGGGCGTCCGGGAGCGGATCGGGACGGACTATGCGTCCGTTGCCGCGGTGAACCCCGCGCTGGTACGCGGCACCCTGACCGCCTGGGGCGAGGACAATCCGCTCAGCGATACCCCCGCCTTCGACCCGTTGCTGCAGGCACGCTCCGGCCTGCTCGTCGCGCAGGGCGGCGACGCCGCGCCGGGAACCAGCTCGATGATGGTGCACGACATCGGCAGCGGCCTGCTGATGGCCTACGGCCTGCTCGTCGCGCTGTACGCGCGGGAGCGAGACGGCCTGGGCCAGGAAGTCGTCTCATCGATGGCGAACTCGTCGATCATGGAGCAGTGCGGGGAGTTCGTGCAGTACAACGGTCGACCGGCACCGCGCGCAGGTGGGCACGACTACGTAGGGGACGGCGCGGCGCACCGGCTCTATCCGTGCCGCGACGGCTGGATCGCGATCGCGGCGACCACCCACCAACAGGCCGCCGCACTGGCCGACGCCTTCCAGTTCGTCGGGTTGGAGCCAGAGACGCTGCTCGCTGCGCCGGCCGCGGGCGAAATCGCCGACCGGATCGGGGCCGCCGTCGCCGGCCGGACCAAGCACGCGGCGGTCGATGCGCTCGCCGCGGCCGGGGTGCCAGCTGTGCCGGTACTACCTGCCGGCGCATTCCGTACCGATCCCACGATGGTCGCGAACCGGATGTTCGCCACTGTCGAGGACCCC
>DASZVT010000198.1:0-3275 GCA_035546915.1 Mycobacteriales bacterium
TCACCCGAAAGCGGCGGTGTTCGATGAAGCCTGGTGCCCGATGAAACCGGCTGGTCGGTGAGCGGCGACCCGGCCCAGGCGCTGTTCCGGCAGGCGCTCGGGCGGTTTCCCACCGGGGTCACCCTGGTCTCCACCCTGGACGACGGTGCACCGATGGTGATGACGGCTTCGTCGTTCACCTCGGTCTCGCTCGATCCGCTGCTGGTACTGGTGTGCGTCGCGCACAGCACCCGATTCCACCCGGCGGTGCTGCGCAGCCGTGAGTGGGGGGTCTCGTTCCTCGCCGCGCACCAGGCCGAACTGTCCAACCGGTTCGCCGCGCACGGCCGCGACCTGGACGCATCGCTGGAGGATGTCGAGCATCATCCCGGCCGGGTCCTCGGCGTGCCGTTGCTCGACGGGGCGTTGGCGACGCTGGAATGTCGCACCACGGCGGCCTACTCCGAGGGGGACCACACCATCGTGGTGGGACGGGTCCTCGACGTGGTGCTCGGCTCGGACCCGTCACCCGCGCTGGTGTTTCATCGCGGCGGTTACCAGGAACTCGAGGTACTCGAGCCGCCGGTCGAAGGCCAGCGCGGCTAGCGCACCGACCAGCGCTGACCCTCCTGGCTGTCGGTGACTTGTACACCGAGCGCCGCGAGATCGTCACGAAGCCGGTCGCTGGTCTCGAAATCCTTGCGTTGCCGGGCCTGGGCGCGCTCGTCCAGAAGTTCCCGGGCGCCGGTCGGGAGCGCGTCCGGTGCGCGGCCGACATCGCGCACCAGGTCGAGGCCGAACAGGTCGTCCAGGCTGGCCGCGGTCTCGAACCGGGATCCCTCGTCCACGCTCGAGTCCGCAACCAGGTCCTGCAGCGCGACCACCGCGCGGGGCGTATCGAGATCGTCCGCGAAGGCCTGCTCGATCCGGCCGGCGTAGGACGCGTTCATCGGCCGGCTCGGGGACTCTGCCCAGCGCGCCACCTCGGTGCGCCACCGGCGCAGTGCCTTGTCCGCCGCCTCGATGGCGTCCCAGGACAGGTCGGTCTGTTGCCGGTATCGGGTCCGTAAGAAGGCAAGTCGGATCGCCAGCGGGTCCAGGCCGCGCTCGATGACGTCGCGGACCAGCACCACGTTCCCGGTGGACTTGGCCATCTTCCGGCCCTCGAACAAGATGTGTTCACCGTGCACCCAATGGCGCACCACCTCGTGCCCCACCGCCGCTTCGGTCTGCGCTCGCTCGTCCTCGTGATGCGGGAAACGCAGATCGATGCCGCCGGTGTGGATGTCGATGTGCTCGCCCAGATCGGCCAGCGACATTGCCGAGCATTCGAGGTGCCAGCCCGGAAACCCTGGGCCCCAGGGGGACTCAAAGACCACCGGGGCCTCCGGTGTGGTGGCCTTCCACAGCGCCCAGTCGGCGTGGAAGCGCTTGCCGGCGCCGGCTTCGCTCTCCGACGGTTGCAGCGCGTCCAGGCGGTTGTGGGAGATGGCGCCGTAGCCGTCGAAGGAGCGTGCGTCGAACCAGACGTTGCGCTCGTCGTCGACATACGCGTGGCCTTGCGCGATCAACCGTTCGGTGAGTTCGAGCATGATGCCGATGCACTCGCTGGCCTTGGGATAGCGCCGCGCCGGGGTGATGTTCAGCGCCGCGAGGTCGGCGTGAAAGCGTTCCTCGTAGAAGGCGGCGACCTCGGCGATGGACCGCCCCTCGGCACGGGCCTGGCCGACGATCTTGTCCTCGCCGCTGACCCCGCCGGCGTCCTGCTCGACCAGGTGCCCGACGTCGGTGATGTTCATCACCAGGTCGACCCGCCAGCCCTGCCGACGCGCGACCCGCCCGATCAGGTCCGGCAGCAGGAAGGAGCGCATGTTGCCGACGTGCGCGTCGCGGTAGACGGTCGGACCGCAAGCGTAGATCCGCAACAGCCGGTGGGTGGCCGGAACGATCTCCTCGACCCGCCCGGTACGGGTGTCATGCAGGCGCAGCGTCATGGCGCACACCCTATGAGCCGCCGTCTCAGTTGAGCCGGGCACGCAACATCTGGGCGTTGCGCCGGGCGGTGGCCGCGGCGGACGGTTCGGCAGCTTGCACGTCGTCCGCGTAACCGTCGAGCTCGCGAGCCCCGCCGAGGTGGTCTCCGAGCCTGCCGAGCAACTCGCCGAGCTCGCGGCGCAGCGCGGCCGGCCGGCCCGGCACGGCCAGCGACAAGCGGGTCGCCCACAGTCGGGTTGCCGTGTCGCCCCGCTCCGCGGCAAGCAGCCGGATGTTGCCCAGCACCCGCAGCACCACTGCCACGGCCGGGGCGGGCGCCAACTGGCTGTGGTGGAACGTCGCGCCGGCCGCGCGAACCCGCTCGGCCGCGTCATGCACGGTCAGCGTCCTGCCGCCGTGAAAAGGGTCGACCAGTACGTACTCGCCCGCCGGATCGCCCACCCCGACGATCACGTGACCGGGCAGCGCGACCAGGTAGGCCGGGACCGATAGCCGGCGCGCCACCTCCACCCATACCACCGACAGCAGGATCGGTAGCCCGCGTCGGCGCCGCAGCACCTTCGGCAGCAGGCTGGAGCGCAGGTCCTGGTAGTCCTCGGCGAAGCCGGCGAAGCCGGCCTGCTTGCCCAGGGCGTCCTGCAACGCTTCGGCCTGGGCGGCGGCCGACGTCGCGTTCCGCAGCAGCGGACGGGCGAGAGCGGCGAACGCGTCCAGGGCGGCGAGATCCTCGGTGACCGAGGCGGTGGGGTCCGCGGCCGCGGCGATCAGACTGCAGGCCAACCCCAGGTCGAGTGGCTGCTCCCGGACCGCTGCGGCGAACAGTTTTCCGGCATCGGTCGCGCCGCTCAACGCGGCCGCCGAGGGGGAGCGGGGGGGACCGGCTTCGCCGCGACGAGCGCCGCCCGGGCTACCACTACCGGCCCGGAGCGGGTAGCCACGGTCAACGTCCGGTCATCCTGCGCGACCAGTTCGCCTAGCGCGTCCGTCCACGGTGGGGAGCCGTCACCGGCCAGCGAATAGCGGAGCACGACACGCGTCCCGACCTGCAACGGGACCAGGGTGTGACGTACGCCCGGCACCCTTGCGATACTAGGCTGCGCCGGGCGACCCCGAGCGGGCCGTCCGCACCGGCATCCTGCCCCGTGCGCTTGCGAGAGGACCCGTTGTGACGTACGTGATCGCCGAGCCTTGTGTCGATCTCAAGGACAAGGCGTGCATCGAGGAGTGCCCCGTCGACTGCATCTACGAAGGGGCACGGATGCTCTACATCCACCCCGACGAGTGCGTGGACTGCGGCGCCT
>DASZVT010000199.1:0-13631 GCA_035546915.1 Mycobacteriales bacterium
CCCAGCTGTCCGAGTTGCTGACCTTGCTCGATCTCGAGCCGCTCGAGATCGACATCTTCCGCGGCCAGTCGCCGGCGACGCCGATGCAGCGCATCTTCGGCGGCTTGGTGGCCGCCCAGAGCCTGGTCGCCGCCGGGCGGACGGTCGACACGGATCGTCCGGTGCACTCGCTGCATGCGTACTTCCTACGCCCGGGCGACCCGGCGATCCCGGTTGTCTACGAGGTAGACCGGATCCGAGACGGACGGTCGTTCACTACCCGGCGGGTGGTTGCGGTCCAGCACGGGAAGGCGATCTTTCACCTGTCCGCGTCATTCCAGCTCGTCCAGCCCGGGATCGAGCACGCCGACCCGATGCCGCCAGTCCCCGGTCCGGAGGAGTTGCCGAGCTACGAGGATCTGCTGGCCGTGCATCTGCCGGGCTACGACCCGAACGAGTACGGTCGCCGGCCGATCGAGGTCCGGTTCGTCGGGGAGAGCTCATTCGACCGCCTCGATGTGGACCTGTCCCGCAGCACGGACACGCAGGTGTGGATGCGTACCGTCGGCGCGCTGCCCGCGGATCCGCTGCTGCACGTGTGCGCGGTGACGTATGCCAGTGACATGACCTTGCTCGATACCGTCGTGGCCAAGCACGGCCTGCTGTACTGGCGCGGCAACGTGGCGCTGGCGTCGCTCGATCACGCCATGTGGTTTCACCGGCCGTTCCGGGCCGACGACTGGTTCCTTTACGCGCAGCGCTCTCCGGCGGCCGCCGGCGGACGGGGCCTGGCCACCGGCCAGATCTTCACTCGGGACGGCCAGCTCGCCGTGTCCGTGGTCCAGGAGGGGCTCGTCCGACAGCTGCGGTCGGATTGAGTCGGCTGACCGATGGCCTCGCTGGCGGAAGTGCTCCGCGACCTCACCTCGCTCGACCGGCCCGCGACCGACCACGTACAGGCGTTGGTGGCGGATTGGCAGTTGATCGCCGACCTGTCGTTCGCCGACCTGTTGCTGTGGGCGCCGCGGCGCGCTGGTGAGGGGTTGGTGTGCGTCGCCCAAGTACGGCCCGTCACCGGCGTCACCGCGCACCAGGACGACCAGATCGGCGCGGTGGCGTTACCGGGCGAGCGATATGCGGTGGAGACGGCCTGGCGCGACGGCCGCATCGTGCGAGAGGGCGAGCCGGTGTGGCGCGACGATCTCCCGGTGCGTGAGGAGGGCATCCCGGTCCGGCACGGCGCTCGGGTGGTGGCGGTGCTCGGCCGGGATACGAACCAGAGCGCGAGCCGGGTGCCGAGCGCGCTCGAGTCGGCCTATCTGCGCATCGCCGGCGATCTGGTCCAGATGGTCGCGCAGGGACGGTTCCCGTTCCCCGGCCAGCGCGAGCAGCTGATGGACGCCCCGCGGGTAGGGGACGGCCTGCTGCAACTGGACGCGGCCGGTGTGGTGGTCTTCGCGAGTCCGAACGCGGTGTCCGCGTACCGGCGGTTGGGGCTGCAGGGCGACATCGTCGCCCAGCAGTTGCAGCGCGTGCACGACGAACTGGAGTTGCGGGCGCCGGTGTGGAACAGCCTGCACACCGGCGAGGTGGAGTTCGACGACATCGAGGCGGCCGGTGCCGAGGTGCTGTTGCGCGCGCTGCCGCTGTGTCCTGGCGGCGAGTTGCTCGGCGCGCTCGTGCTGGTCCGGGACGTCACCGAACTCCGGCACCGTGAACGCGCGCTGCTGTCCAAGGACGCGACCATCCGGGAGATCCACCACCGGGTGAAGAACAACCTGCAGACGGTGGCCGCACTGCTGCGGCTGCAGGGTCGGCGTACCGACGCCGCGGAGGCGCGGCAGGCGCTGGCGGAGGCGGTGCGGCGGGTGTCGTCGATCGCGCTGGTGCACGAGACGCTCTCGCAGGCTCTCGACGAGGACGTCCGCTTCGACGGGATCGCAGATCAGATGGCAGCGACCGTGCTGGACCTCGCGGCGACCGGGGACCGATCCGCGCGGGTGCGCCGGATCGGGTCGTTCGACGTGCTTCCCGGCGATGTCGCCACACCGCTCGCACTGGTGGTCTCCGAGCTGCTGCAGAACGCGGTGGAGCACGCCTACGCCGGGGAGGGCGGCGAGCTCGAGGTCCGGGTGAGCCGGTCGTCGGCCGGGCTGGAGGTGGTGGTGGCCGACGACGGCGTGGGCTTGCCGGACGACTTCGATCTGGAGGCGTCCACCCGACTTGGCCTGCAGATCGTCCGTTCGCTGGTCGTCGGTGAGCTGCGCGGCACGATCGTGCTGCGGCCACGAGTCCCGGCCGGGGCGGAGGCGGTGGTGACGATCCCGGCCTCACGGCTGCGCAGTGGCACCTTGCGGGCCGGCTGATCCGGTGCCGCTTCGGTGCAGGAGCTCAGTTCCCGCAGCTCAGCCTTGGCTGTCGCCCGTCGCGGTCACGTGCAGATGCACGATCAGGATGTAGACCAGGACGGCGGCGAGGACGAACGCGAGGATTCCCAGCAACCGGAATGGCCACACCGCCCGCCACCGGGCGGCGGGCTCGCGGGAACCGATGACCGGGTGGACGTAGTCCTCCGGCGGGAGCAACCGCGTCGGTGAACGCATACGTCGCGACCAGGCAGGTAGCGGTGCTTGCTCGGCGTCAGGCGCCGGCGCGGGCGCGGGCGCGGGCGTTGCGGCGCTTGAGCGCGCGGCGCTCGTCCTCGGAAAGGCCGCCCCAGACGCCGGAGTCCTGGCCGGTTTCCATCGCCCAGGTCAGACAGGCGTCGCTGACGTCGCAGCGGCGACACACCTTCTTGGCTTGCTCTGTCTGGTCGAAGGCGGGGCCAGTGGTCCCGATCGGGAAGAAGAGTTCGGGGTCTTCGTCACGGCAGGCAGCACGGTGGCGCCAGTCCATGCGGGCACAACCTTTCAACGTCGTCGGCAGTCGGGTCCGCGCAACGCGGTCCCCGTGTGAACGTATTCACGAGGGTCCTCGGGCGGCCACCGTGCGCGCAAGGCAGGAAGCAGCGGTGTCCGCAAGGATCCGCGGATCTCCTCCCGTCGTGGCAGGAGGTCGTACCGCCCTTCGACTGTGACATTGCGACGGGCCGGACGCAAGGATTCCGCGCCGATGTGGCGCGATTCACGTACCGGGGCCGGGAACCACCCGCAGCGCGCGGGGGACCGCTCGCAATCGGACCTGCTCGGCCTCGCCGAGGTGGTCCCCGTCGACCTGCAGCGGCAACGGCTCGGACGCACTGATGGTCAGTTCAGGTACGTCGTGCGCGCTGATGACCCGTCGTCCGTGCGGGCCGTCGCGGAACAGTTGGGCGAGGATCCGCAGCGTCGGCAGCGGGCGCATCCGGGTCAGCCCGAACACGTCCAGGCCGGTGTCGAAGGACGCCTGCGGGCACGGGTTGACCGGCCGGTCGCCCAGGTAGCTCCACGGCGCGGTGTTGCAGACCAGCCCGAGGAAAGCGGCGGTGTCCTCCTGCCCGGGCACGCTGATGGTCAGCGCTGGGGTGCGATGGGAGTGATGCAGGAAGTACTCGCGCAGGGCGGCGCGCGCGTACCGCCAAGGGGTCACCCGGGTGCCGGGGGTGCGGGTGCTCTCGACCCTCCGCACCGTGGCGGCATCGATGCCCAGGCCGGCGCAGAAGGTGAACCACCGGTCCTCGGCCCGGCCGAGGCCGATGTGGCGGGTGCGTCCTTCGCGGACGCCGTCGAGCAGGACAGACGTCGCCTCGACCGGGTCGGTAGGCAGCCCGAGCGATCGCGCCAGCACGTTGCCACAGCCGGCCGGCACGATGCCGAGCGCGGGGAGATCGGCCGCCGGTCCGGTCGTCAACAGCCCGTTGACGACCTCATTGATGGTGCCGTCGCCGCCCAGTGCGATGACGTAGTCGACGCCGTCGGAGGCAGCGTCGCGGGCGATCTCGCCGGCATGGCCGCGATGCCCGGTGTCGGCAACCTCGACCTTCAGCTCGGCTGCCATCGCATGCGCGAGCACATCCCGCATCCGCGCACTCGTCCCGGTGGCCATCGGATTGGCGACGAGCACCGCACGCATGCCGACAGCCTACCGGCCCCGGATCGGGCTACCGGGCATATCGGAGTACCGGACAACGAGACCGGGTGATTAGGGTCGTTCGGGTGGCGGCACGGCGGACGGAGGCGCGGCGTGTTCGCCGTACCCCATGGGTCGGGCTGCCACCGTTGGCCGTCTGGCTTTGCCGGTTGCAGGCGCTGGCGCTCGTCGGTGGCGCGATCGCACTGCTGGTGCTATCCGCCACCTCGGACGTGTCGACCGGCGCCGGCTTCCTGGCCGTCGACGTGATCGTGGCGCTCGCCGTCGCCACGTTGCTGGCGACGGTGCCGAAGCGGCCCTGGGCCCGGACGCCGATCCTGCTGACGGAGCTGATCGCGGTACTGGTCTCGACCCAGTTGTGGTCGGCCGATCGGCATGCCGTTGCGCTCGCCGTCGGGATACCCGCGCTGGTGCTGGTGGTGACCGTGGTGGCAGCCTCACGGGCGCCGCGGGACGGGGGACGGTAGGTCGGGCCGGCTACTCGTCGACCAGCAGGCCGGCCCGCAGCTGCGCCAGCGTGCGTGCCAGCAGCCGCGAGACGTGCATCTGGGAGATCCCGAGTTCGGCGGCTATCTGGCTCTGGGTCTGGTTGCCGAAGAAGCGCAGCAGCAGGATGCGCTTCTCCCGCACCGGGAGCTGCTCGAGTAGCGGTTTGAGCGACTCCCGATACTCGACGCCTTCCAGCGCCTCGTCCTCACCGCCGAGCGAGTCCGCGACGGCCGGTGCCTCGGCGTCGCCACCGTCCGGGGCGTCCAGGCTGATGGCCGAGTAGGCGTTCGCCGACTCCATCCCCTCGAGCACGTCCTCCTCGGTCATCTCGAGGTAGACGGCCAACTCGGCCACGGTGGGCGACCGGCTGTTGCGCTGCGAGAGCTCGGCCGTCGCCCGGGTGAGGGCCAGCTTGAGTTCCTGCAACCGGCGTGGCACCCGGACGGTCCAGCCCTTGTCCCGGAAATGCCGCTTGATCTCGCCGACGACGGTCGGCGTGGCGTAGGTCGAGAACTCCACCCCGCGGTCGGCATCGAACCGGTCGATGCTCTTGATCAGGCCGATGGTCGCCACCTGGACGAGGTCGTCGTAGGGCTCGCCCCGGTTGCGGAAACGGCGGGCCAGGTACTCCACCAGCGGCAAGTGCATCTCGACCAGCTCGTCGCGTACCGCCTTTGCCCGTTCGGTGTCGGTGCCCGGCTCGCGCAGCAACGCGAACAGCTGCCGGGCCCGGGCTCGGTCCTCGGCCCGTTGCCGAGACCGCTCGTCCGGTGGCGCGGCGGGGTGGTCGGTTGTCGGGGTCTCGCGGGTGGCGTCGTGGGAGGGTTCTGTCATCACGTAGCGAGCCGAGTCTTGCGCAGCGAGATGGTGACGAGCCCCTCTGTGTCGGCATGCGCATCGACCGTGCCGGCCAGCGCGGTGAGCACCATCCAGGAGAACGTCTCCCGGGACGGCTCGCGGCCGTCGGCGGTCGCGACCGTCACCGACACCGACAGGGCGTCACCGTCCAGCACGAAGGCGACGTGCAGGTCCGCGCCGGGCAGCGCCTGCGAGAGCAGCATGGCGCAGGCCTCGTCGACGGCGATCTTGAGATCCTCGATCTCGTCGAGGGTGAAGTCGAGACGCGCCGCCAGACCGGCGGTCACCGTCCGGAGCACTGACAGGTACGCGCCCTCGGCAGGCAGCGTGACCGTGACCTCGCCGACGGCGGCGTCCGCACCGGGCGTGGGCTCGGTCGCTGAACTCTGGGACACGACGAATCCTCTCGAACGGGCCGGGGGCGGGGGCGCAAGTCCAGTCTGACCTACCCGGGACGGCTGCGCAGTCCGGTCAGCCGCGGCGTAGCCCGTCGAGGTAGTCCATCGTGGCCGTGTAGTCCGGTAGCTGACCGAGCTCGCGGGCTTCGGCCAGCGTTGGTGCCGCGGCGTCCTTGTCCGAGACGATGGGCGCCTCGGTCGGCCACGGCAACGCCAGTTCCGGGTCGAGTGGGTTCACGCCGAACTCCCGGGCCGGGTTGTACGACGTCGAGCACAGGTAGTTCACCGTCGCTGTCGGGGAGAGCGCACAGAACGCGTGCCCGAGGCCCTCGGCCAGGTACAGCGCGCGACGGGTCCGGTCATCCAGTTCCACGGCGACGTGCTGGCCGAAGGTCGGGCTGCCGACGCGCACATCCACCACCACGTCCAGGATCGTGCCCGCCAGGCATTGCACGTACTTGGCCTGCCCGGGCGGGACGAGGGCGAAGTGCACGCCGCGGATCACGCCACGGGCGGAGAAACTGGTGTTCGCCTGCTGCAGGTCGAAGGCGTGGCCGGTCGCGGCCATGAACGCGTCCGCGCGGAACGTCTCGGCGAAGTGACCCCGGTCGTCACCGTGCAGGGCGGGGGTGACGGTGAAGGCGCCGGTGATCTCCAGCTGGTCGGTCTGCATGCGCCGAGCCTAGTGAGCCGGCGCGGCGGGCCAGTCGTGATGCGCTCGGCGCGCTGTGCGACGATTCCGGTTCGTGTACCCGCGTGGTACCTCCCTTTCCGGGCCTACAGGAGACCTGATGACGACCTCGCAGGCAGAGTCGGCGACCGACTCACGGACCGCGGACGGCGACTCCCCGGAGAAGCCGGTCTTCGCCCTGCACCGCGGCGGCAAGATCGAGGTCGTATCCACCGTTCCGGTCCGTGACCGCGACGACCTGTCGCTCGCGTATACGCCCGGGGTGGCAGAGGTCTGTCTCGCCATCGCGGACCAGCCGGCGAAGGTCTACGACTACACCTGGAAGTCGAACACCGTCGCGGTGGTCACCGACGGGACCGCCGTGCTGGGGCTCGGTGACATCGGTCCCGCCGCGTCGTTGCCGGTGATGGAGGGCAAGGCGCTGCTGTTCAAGACGTTCGGCGGCGTCGACGCGGTGCCGGTCGCCCTCGACTGCACCAGCGTCGAGGACGTGGTGGAGACCGTGGTCCGGATCGCACCCGCGTTCGGTGGGATCAACCTCGAGGACATCTCCGCGCCGCGCTGTTTCGAGATCGAGGAACTGCTGCAGCAGCGCCTGGACATCCCGGTGTTCCACGACGACCAGCACGGCACCGCGATCGTGGTACTCGCCGCGCTGGAAAATGCCGCGAAGCTGACCGGCCGCGGCCTCGCCGACCTGCGGGTGGTCGTGAGCGGTGCCGGTGCGGCCGGCCTGGCGGTCACCCGGATCCTGCTTGCCGCGGGGATCGGCGACATCGCGGTGGCGGACTCCAAGGGCCTGCTCGGGCCGAAACGCACCGATCTCGCCGGACACAAGGCGCAGGTGCGGGGGACCACCAACTCCGCCGGTCTGGACGGGTCCGTGGCCGACGCGCTCGCCGGTGCGGACGTGTTCCTGGGCCTGTCCGCCGGGAAGGTGCCCGAAGAGGTGGTCGCCACCATGGCGCCGAACTCGATGATCTTCGCGATGGCGAACCCGGATCCCGAAGTCGACCCGGCGGTGGCCCGCCGGACCGCGGCGGTGGTCGCCACCGGACGGAGCGACTACCCGAACCAGATCAACAACGTGCTGGCGTTCCCCGGTGTGTTCGCCGGTTCGCTCCGGGTCCGGGCCAGCCGAGTGACCGAGGGCATGAAGATGGCGGCGGCCGCCGCGCTGGCAGCGGTGGTGGGGGATGACCTGGCCCCCGAATACGTCATCCCCTCGGTGTTCGACAAGCGAGTCGGTCCGGCGGTCGCCGACGCGGTCGCGCAGGCCGCTCGTGCCGACGGGGTCGCTCGGATCTGACCGCACGACGGGCTGAATCTGACAGTGGTGTGGCCCCCCTTGTCGCGGCGGCTCGGTGGTCTCGTAGGGTCTGACCATGCTTGCTGTCACCGCGACCTCCCAGTCCGACACCGACCCGCTCTCCGGCCTTACCGTCGGCGAGCGACCCGATCCGACCGTGCCCGACGGCTGGACGACGGTCACCGTGCGCACGGCCGCGCTCAATCATCACGACTTGTGGTCGCTGCGCGGGGTGGGGTTGCCGGCCGACAAGCTCCCGATGATCCTGGGCGGGGACGCCGCCGGCATTGACGAGGACGGCAACGAGGTCGTCGTGCACTCGGTGATCGCCGACGCCGATGCCTACCCGGACGAGACGCTCGACCCGAAGCGGAGCCTGCTGTCGGAGGTGTACGACGGCACACTGGCCGAGCAGGTCGCGGTCCCGCGCCGGAACCTGGTGCCGAAGCCGGCGTCGTTGTCGTTCGAGGAAGCGGCCTGCCTGCCGACCGCGTGGCTGACCGCGTACCGGATGCTGTTCACCAAGGCGAACCTGGATGGCCCCGGCACGGTGCTGATCCAGGGCGCCGGCGGCGGCGTGTCGACCGCGGCACTGCTGTTGGCGAAGGCCGCCGGCCACACCGTGTTCGTAACCAGCCGGGACGAGGGCAAGCGCGCCCGCGCCGCCGACCTCGGTGCCGATCTGACACTCGCGACCGGGGAGCGGGTGCCGCAGCGGGTGGACGCTGTGATCGAGTCCGTCGGTGAGGCCACCTGGTCGCATTCGCTCAAGGCGCTGCGCCCGGGTGGAACCCTCGTGGTGTGCGGCGCCACTAGCGGCTCGAACCCACCGGCCGATCTGAACCGGGTGTTCTTCCTGCAACTCGCCGTCGTCGGTTCGACCATGGGTACCCGCGGCGAGTTGGCGGACCTGATCGCGTTCTGCGACCGCACCGGGGTGCGGCCGATCGTGGACAGCGTGCGCCCGCTGGCGCAGGCTGCTGAGGCTTTCGCGGAGCTCGCCGGGGGCGGGTCGTTCGGCAAGCTCGTGCTGACCGTCTGACGTGCGGGTCGCGCTGGTCAGCGGCCCCGATCCCGGTCATCTCGTTCCGATGGCCGGCCTGGGAATGCGACTGGCCGGCGCCGGTCACGACGTCGTCGTGAGCACCGGTGTGCGTTGGCGTGATGCGCTGCAGCGCGACGGGATGGCGCACGTGGAACTTCCGTTGCTCGCTGCACCGGATGCGGACCGCGACTTCGGTGCGCGGCTATCGCAGCGGCCGGCCCAGATGGCCCGGCCGCTCGCCCGGGCGCTGGCCGCGTTCGCGCCGGAGCTCGTGGTGGCGGACACGCTGACTCGTGCCGGCGGCTTGGCCGCAGGCGTGCTGCGGGTGCCGTGGGCGGAACTGATTCCGCACCCACTGGTGGATCCGTCCCGCTCGCTCCCCCCGTTCGGCACCGGTTGGCGGCCGCTTCCGTTGCGCGACACCGTGTTACGCCGGCTGACGCAGCGGTCCCGACGTGCCGGCGAGCGGGACCGTGCCGCCGTGTTCACGGCCGCCGGACTGACAGTGCCGGCGCCGGTAGTCCGGCTGGTCGCGACCTTGCCGGCGCTAGAACCAGACCGCCCGGATTGGCCGGCGAAGACCGTGATCGTCGGGCCGCTGCGATGGGAGCCGTGCGCCGTCGACCTCCCGCTGCCGACGGCGCACGGGCCGCTGGTCGTGGTGGTAGGCACCACCGCATCGGCGGGCGGTACCGACCTGCTGAACGTCGCGGTCACGGCGCTCGGCGGGACGGGTGTCCGCCTTGCCTCGCCTCGGTTCTCGGCCGGACCGTCGGGGCTGCCTGCCTGGGTCAGCGCCGGCCCGGGGCGGCTGGGACCGATGCTGCTGCGCGCGTCCGCCCTCGTCGCGGCGGGCGGGCACGGCATGGTGGCGGCGGCGCTCACGGCGGGGGTGCCGCTCGTGTTGCTGCCCGCGGCGGGGGACCAGAAGGAGGTCGCGGCGCGAACGGCGCGAGCCGGAGCCGCGGTGGTCGCGTCGCCCGGCACGGTGCGGCGGGACGTGCTACGCGTCCTTGCCGAGCCCGCCTATGCGGGGGCGGCGCGCGGCGCCGGGTCGAGCGGGTCGGCAGCAGTCGATCCCGTTCCGTTGCTCGAGGCCGCGGTCACCGCCGTACCGCCGAGGTAACCGGCCGGAACCGTCAGCCGTCCAGATCGTCGTCGGCGCGGGCGAGCCAAACGGCGAGCCGCTCGACCGGAGTCTCGAACTGCGGGTTCAGATCGACGAAGTCACGCAGCCGGTCGGCGAGTTCGGCGTAGGAGGTCAGCTCCTCGCCACGCCGCTGCGCCAATTCCTCGAGTCCCTTGTCGGTGGCGTACACCGGCGCCCTCCCCGTCTTCCCGTCAGTCCAGGCCCGCGAAGGCCTCAGTGACCAGTGCCCGCTGTTCGAGCTCGCTGCGGTGGTGCGACCCGGTCGCCGGGCTCGCGGAGGCTCGACGGGACACCCGGCGCAGTCCCAGCCGGGCATGTAGCGCCAGCGCGAGGTGCCCCCACGGGCCCTGGTTCGCCGGTTCTTCCTGTACCCACACCACGTCGCTGGCGTTCGGGAAAGCCTCGACGACGTCGAGGATCTCCTCTTCCGGCAACGGGTAGAGCTGCTCGACGCGCACGATCGCGACGTCGCGCCGTCCGGCCTCGGTCCGGGCCGCATCGAGGTCGTAGAACACCTTGCCGCTGCACAGCAGCACCCGTTTGATCAGGCCGGGATCGGTGGCAGTGCGGTCGGTGATCACTCGTTGGAAGCCGACGTCAGTGAGGTCGGCCGGCGCGGACGCTGCCGCGCGCAACCGCAGCATCGACTTCGGGGTGAACACGATCAGTGGCCGGTGCGCGCCACCGAGCACGTGTCGGCGCAGCAGGTGGAAGTAGGACGCCGGGGTCGAGGGCATCGCCACCGTCATGTTCTCCTCGGCGCACAGCTGCAGGTAGCGCTCGACCCGGGCGGAGGAGTGGTCCGGGCCCTGCCCCTCGTAGCCGTGGGGGAGCAGCAGCACCAGCCCGGCGCGCTGCCCCCACTTCGCCTCGGAGGCGGCCACGAACTCGTCCACGATCGACTGCGCTCCGTTGGCGAAATCGCCGAACTGCGCCTCCCACAGCACCAGCGCGTCCGGCCGCGCCACTGCGTAGCCGTACTCGAAGCCCATCGCGGCGAACTCCGACAGCAGCGAGTCGTAGACGTGGAACGGGGCGGCGTCCGGACCGAGGTTGCGCAGCGGGATGTACTCGGTGCCGTTCTCCTGGTCCACGATCACCGCGTGGCGCTGGCCGAAGGTGCCGCGACGGGAGTCCTGACCCGCGAGCCGGACCGGGTGCCCCTCCAGCAGTAGCGAACCGAAGGCAAAGGTCTCCGCCCCGGCCCAGTCGATCCCACCCGCGGTCGCGGACTCGGCGCGGGCTTGCAACTGCTGCAGCAGCTTCTTGTGCGGGGTGAAGCCTTCGGGCAGCGCGAGCTGCGCCGCGGCGATCCGTTGCAACACCTCGGTGGAGACCGTGGTGATCACGTCGTGCGGCATCGGGGGCGGTTCGCCGACCGACATCGGCTCGGCGTCGCGGGTGTCATGCGTCTCGCGGAACACCTTCTCCAGGTGCTGGGAGTAGTTGCGCAGCGCGTTCTCGGCATCATCGAGACTGATGTCGCCGCGACCGATCAGCGCTTCCATATAGAGCTTGCGGACGCTGCGCTTGGTCTTGATCGAGCGGTACATCAGCGGCTGGGTGAAGGACGGCTCGTCGACCTCGGAGTGACCGCGCCGCCGGTAGCACACCAGGTCGATCACCACGTCGCGGTGGAACTGCTGGCGGTACGCGAACGCGAGCCGGGCAACGCGCAGGCAGGCCTCCGGGTCGTCGCCGTTCACGTGGAAGATCGGCGCCTGCACCATCCGGGCCACGTCGGTGCAGTACACGCTGGAACGTGCGCTGCCCGGCGCGGTGGTGAAGCCGACCTGGTTGTTGATGACGACGTGGACGGTGCCGCCGGTGCGGTAGCCGCGCAGCTGCCCCATCTGCAGCGTCTCGGCCACCACACCCTGGCCGGCGAACGCGGCGTCGCCGTGCAGCAGGATCGGCAGCACGGTGAACCCGGCCTCGCCCTTGTCGATGACGTCCTGCTTGGCGCGCGCGATGCCTTCCAGGACCGGATCCACGGCTTCCAGGTGGCTGGGGTTGCTGGTCAGGGAGACCGGGACGGTCTTCCCGTCCCGCGCGGTAAAGGTGCCGGTCGTGCCCAGGTGGTACTTCACGTCCCCGGAGCCATACACGCTGCCCGGGTCGATGTCGCCCTCGAACTCGCGGAAGATCTGGGCGTACGACTTGCCGACGATGTTCGCGAGCACGTTGAGCCGGCCGCGGTGCGGCATCCCGATGGCCACCTCGTCCAGGCCGGATTCGGCCGCCTTGGTGAGAATCTCGTCCAGTAGCGGGATCGAGGACTCGCCGCCCTCGAGCGAGAAGCGCTTCTGGCCGACGTACTTGGTTTGCAGAAACACCTCGAACGCCTCGGCGGCGTTGAGCCGCTCCAGCAGGTGCAGCTGTTGCGGGGTGTCGAGGCGGGCCATCGGGACCTCGACGTGGTCCTGGATCCAGGACCGCTGGGCCGGGTCCTGGATGTGCATGTACTCCACCCCGATGGTGCGGCAGTAGGAGTCCCGCAGCACACCCAGTACGTCGCGCAGCGTCATGGTGCGCTGTCCGGCGAAGCCGCCGACGGCGAACTCCCGGTCCAGATCCCACAGCGTCAGGCCGTGCCGCACGACGTCCAGGTCAGGATGGGCGCGGACCTCGAACTCCAGCGGGTTCGTGTCGGCCATCAGGTGGCCGCGGACGCGGTAGGCGTGGATCAGCTCGGCGACGCGGGCACCCTTGTCGAGATCACCAGGGCGGCTGGCCCGGTCCGGCACCCAGCGGACCGGCTCGTACGGGATGTGCAGGCTGGCGAAGATCTCGTCGTAGAAACCGTCCGTGCCGAGCAGCAGCTCGTGGATCCGGCGCAGGAACTCGCCGGACTGGGCGCCCTGGATCACCCGGTGGTCGTAGGTGCTGGTCAGCGTGATCGTCTTGCTCACCCCGAGGTCAGTCAGCACCGTGTCGCTGCTGCCCTGGAACTCGGCGGGATACTCCATCGCCCCGACGCCCAGGATCGTGCCCTGGCCCTGCATCAACCGAGGGATCGAGTGCACCGTGCCGATGCCGCCGGGATTGGTCAGGCTGAGGGTGGTGCCGGCGAAATCGTCCGGGGTGAGCTTGTTCGCGCGAGCCCGGCGCACGATGTCCTCGTAGGCGTTCCAGTACCCGACGAAGTCCAGCTTCTCGGCGGCCTTGATGCAGGCCACTACCAGGCTGCGGCTGCCGTCGGCCTTCTGCAGGTCGATCGCCAGGCCGAGGCCGATGTGTGCGGGACTCACCACCGACGGCTTGCCGTCGACGACCGCGAACGAGGAGTTCATCACCGGCACGTCGCGCGCGGCCCTGACCATCGCGTGACCGATGAGGTGCGTGAACGACACCTTGCCGCCGCGGCTGCGGGCAAGGTGTCGGTTGATCACCGTGCGGTTGTCGGCGAGGAGCTTGGCCGGGACCGCGCGGACGCTGGTGGCGGTGGGGACCTGGAGCGAGGCCTCCATGTTGGTGACGGTGCGGGCAGCCGCGCCGCGCAGCGGCGCTGTTGCGGCGTCCGCCGTCGGCGCGGGGGACGCCGGCGCTGCAGCGGCCGGCCTGGCGGCGGGCTGTGCGGGGGCGTGCTGCGGCGCCGGGGCCGGTACAGCAGCGGTTGGCGGAGCCGGGGCCGGCGCGGCTGG
>DASZVT010000200.1:0-4050 GCA_035546915.1 Mycobacteriales bacterium
GTCCGGCTGACGGCGCCGTGCAGCCGGGCGACGCCGTTCGCGCGCTGCGCCAGCCGCAGGCCGAGGTGCGCCATGTTGTACACGTCCGGGTCATCCTCGGCGCCGAGTTCGAGCACCCGCTCCAGCGGCACCGGACCGAGCGCGGCGTCTTCGCCGAAGTGCGCGGCCACCAGCTCGCGCGGGAACCGATCGATACCGGCCGGTACCGGCGTATGCGTGGTGAAAACCGTCGCGGCGCGCACCGCGGCGAGCGCCTCGTCGAAACTCAGGCCGCCGACCATCAGTTCCCGGACACGTTCGAGCCCGCCGAACCCGGCGTGCCCCTCGTTCGCGTGGAACACCTCCGGCTGGGGCATCCCGGCGGCCGCGGTGTACGCGCGCAGTGCCCGCACCCCGCCGATCCCCAACAGCATCTCCTGCAGCAGGCGGTGGTCGGTGCCGCCACCGTAGAGCCGGTCGGTCACGGACCGCTCGTAGCTGCCGTTGGCTTCCACGTCGCTGTCGAGCAGCAACAGCGGCACCCGGCCGACCTGTGCCTTCCAGACCTGGGCATGCAGCACCCGGCCGCCGGGCAAGTCCACGGAGACGGCAATGTCGGTGCCGCTCAGCGGCAGGCCGTGCGGATCCAGGCCGGGATAGCGCTCGGTCTGCCAGCCGTCTCGGGACAGGCCCTGCACGAAGTACCCGGCGCGGTAGAGCAACCCGACCCCGACGATAGGGACCCCGAGGTCAGACGCGGTCTTGAGGTGGTCACCGGCCAGGATCCCGAGGCCGCCGGAGTACTGCGGGAGTACCTCGGCGATGCCGTATTCCATCGAGAAGTAAGCGATCCCGCCGGGCAGGTCCGGGCCGAGCGACTGATACCACCGGTCGGCCTGCAGATACTCGCGCAGGTCGTCGGCCGCGTCCTCCACCCGGCGCAGGAACTTCTTGTCCTCGGCGAGCTGATCGAGCCGAGCCGGGTCCACGTCCCCGAGCAGCCGGATCGGGTCATGCGCAGTGCGCTCCCACAGATCCGGGTCGATGGACGCAAACAGGTCCATGGTCTCGGAGTGCCAGCACCAACGCAGGTTCTGCACCAGTTCGTCCAGCGTCGCGAGCGGTGCCGGGAGGGCGGCGCGGACGGTGAAACGGCGGAGGGCTCTCACCCGACCAACCTACCGAGCCGCGGTCAGGCACCGCGGCCGCGCCGTAGGGCCGACTGTGCGACATGAGCGTGGCCGGGACAACGCTCATGTCGCACAGCCATGCGGCGGACGCCTCGCGCAGGCAGCAGCTGAGGGACCGCAGCCGGAACGGGGTTGGCACCGGCGGTCTGCTGGGTAGGGTCGCGCTCGATGACCAGTCGCATCGGCCGCATCGCCGTCACCGGAGTCCACCCCGTCGTCGACGGCGGGGCATACCCGGCGCGGGCCACCGCAGGCGAGCTGATCGAGATCAGCGCAACCGTGTTCCGCGAGGGGCACGGCTTGGTCGGGGCCACCGCGATACTGCGGGGGCCGAACCGGGACGTGCGCACGGTACGGCTGGAACTCGACGAGCCCGGACTCGACCTGTTCACCGGTGCCGCCGAGATCGGCACCGAGGGCGCCTGGTCGCTGCAGGTCGAGGGCTGGGCCGACCCGATCGCGAGTTGGCGACACGACACCGAGGTGAAGGTCGCCGCCGGCCAGGACGTGGAGCTCGACCTCGCCGAAGGTGCGATCCTGTTCGAACGCGCCGCGTCGGGAGTGCCGCGCGCACACCGCGCGGCCGTGTTCGACGCCGCCGCCCGGCTACGTGACACCGCGCGGGACGTGCACGTCCGGCTGGCGCTCGCCGAGCACCCATCGATGGTGGAACTGCTCTGGACGCATCCACTGCGCGAACTCGTCACCCGCAGCGCCCGGACGCCGATCCTGGTCGACCGTTCCCGGGCCGGTTTCTGTGCCTGGTACGAGATGTTCCCCCGTTCCTACGGCGGTCTCCAGCAGGCGAGCGCCGACCTGCCGCGCATCGCCGGGATGGGATTCGACGTCGTCTACCTGCCTCCGATTCACCCGATCGGCACGTCCTACCGCAAGGGCCCCAACAACTCCCTCGACGCCGGCCCCGACGACGTCGGATCGCCGTGGGCGATCGGCAACGCGCACGGTGGGCACGACGCGATCGATCCAGCCCTCGGCACCGTGGCGGACTTCGCGGCGTTCGTCCGTGCCGCCGAACGCGCCGGCATGGAGGTGGCGTTGGACCTCGCCCTGCAGTGCTCGCCGGACCACCCGTGGGTGGCCGAACACCCCGAGTGGTTCGCACACCGGTCGGACGGCAGCATCGCGTACGCGCAGAACCCCCCGAAGCGGTACCAGGACATCTACCCGCTGCACTTCGACGACGATCCGGAGGGTCTGGGCGCCGAAGTCCTGCGCATCATCCGGATCTGGATCGAACGCGGCGTGCGGATCTTCCGTGTCGACAACCCGCACACCAAGCCGTTGCCTTTCTGGGAGTGGTTGATCGCGGAGGTGAAGCGCACCGACCCGGACGTGCTGTTCCTCGCGGAGGCGTTCACCCGCCCGCCGATGATGCACGCGCTGGCCAAGCTCGGCTTCACCCAGTCGTACACGTATTTCACCTGGCGCAACGACAGCCAGGGCCTGCGCGACTACCTCACCGAACTGACCACCAGCCCCTGCGCCGACTACATGCGGCCCAACCTGTGGCCGAACACACCCGACATCCTGCATGCCTACCTGCAGTACGGCGGTCCACCCGCGTTCAAGATCCGGGCCGCACTTGCGGCGACGCTGTCCCCCGCGTGGGGCATGTACTCCGGCTTCGAGCTCTACGAGGCCACCGCGGTGCGTACGGACAGCGAGGAATACCTCGACAGCGAGAAGTACCAACTCCGTCCGCGGGACTTCGCGGCCGCGCAAGCGGCCGGCGCCAGCCTCGCGCCGTATCTCACCCGGCTGAACCAGGTGCGGCGGCAGCACCCGGCGCTGCAGCGGCTGCGCGGACTGCACTTCCACCACAGCGACAATCCGCAGGTGCTCGTGTATTCGCGCCGCACCGGCGACGACGTGATTCTGTGCGCCGTCAACCTCGATCCGCACGGTGTGCAGGAGTCCGGGGTACACCTCGACCTGGGGACGCTCGGTCTGGACCCGGGATCGGAACTGACCGTGCATGACCAACTCGGTTCCGGCGCGCGCTACCGCTGGAGCGAGCACAACTACGTGCGGCTGGACCCGCACTGGGAACCGGTCCACTTGTTCGTGGTCAGCCCGGCATGAGCCACGATCCCGGTCTCCCCGGACAGACCTCATGACCGTGCCGGCGGGCAACCCGGTGCCCGAGTTCCCGGACGGCCCCGGCGACCCGGAATGGTTCAAGCGTGCCGTCTTCTACGAGGTGCTGGTCCGCGGGTTCCACGATTCCAACGCGGACGGCACCGGCGACCTTCCGGGCCTGACCGCCAAGCTCGACTACCTGCAGTGGCTGGGCGTGGACTGCCTCTGGCTGCTGCCGATCTACCAGAGCCCGCTGCGCGACGGCGGCTACGACATCAGCGATTTCACCGCGATCCTGTCCGAGTTCGGTGACCTCGGCGACTTCGTCGCGCTGGTGGAGCAGGCGCATGCTCGCGGCATCCGGATCATCGCGGACCTGGTGATGAACCACACCTCGGACGCGCACCCGTGGTTTCACGCTTCGCGCACCGATCCCAGCGGACCGTACGGCGACTTCTACGTCTGGGCGGACAGCGACGAGGGATACCCGGACGCGCGGGTCATCTTCGTCGACACGGAGAAGTCGAACTGGACCTTCGACCCGGTACGGGGCCAGTACTTCTGGCACCGGTTCTTCTCCCACCAGCCGGACCTGAACTACGAGAACCCCGCCGTGCAGGACGCGATGCTGGAGGTACTGCGGTTCTGGCTCGACCTGGGCATCGACGGGTTCCGGCTGGACGCCGTGCCGTACCTGTTCGAGGCCGAGGGCACCAACGGGGAGAACCTGCCGGCCACCCACACCTACCTGCGCCAGGTTCGCGCCGAGGTGGACCGGCTC
>DASZVT010000201.1:0-26507 GCA_035546915.1 Mycobacteriales bacterium
TGGCAGCTTCGAGCACGAGGCGGAGGCGATCTTCGCCGAGGCGGCGGCCAAGGCCGGCGGCGCCAGCCACTCGTGACTGAAGCGGGCGAGCCTGCTGCGGTGACCCTCTCCGCGGACGAGGTGCGAGCGGTCCAGGAGGTCACGCTCGCGTTCGCCGCGGCGATGCCGCCCGGTCGCGATGTGCCGTACCAGGAACTCGTCGCGATCGCGGAGACCGGAACGGTGCGTGCCGAGCATCTGGACTTGCTCGAGCGGGTCTGCGTGCTGGCGCTCGAGACGGGCAAGGCTCGCCAGCTCGGCAAGGCGGAGACGGAGCGGTTGCTCACCGCGGTCTACCGTCGCACGCCGGGCGGGCAGGCGGTGCTGACCGAGGCGAGTGACGTCAACACGGTATTGGGTCAGCTGCTCGGCCGACCGCTGGAATCGGCGTCGCTGACCTGGAAGATGCCTGGTCGTTACCAGCTCGACCTCGGCGTCAGCGGCTTCGGTGTCACGCTCATGATCGAGCGAGACGGCCTGCACGTGCAGAGCCTGCAGGCCGGCTGAGCCCGGCCGAGCGCCGTCGGCCAGGCGGTCGACCGCCCCCATCGGGAACGGCTCAGCTGGGAAGATGAGGCGTATGACCGTCGCCGCGCTCGCCACTTCACCCGCGGTGACCGCGTCTTTCCATCCGGTGGGCGAGCCGATCGGACAGGGTTGGCAGCAGATCTACCTGCTCGCCGCCGCTCTACTGTTCTCCTCGCTGATCGGGCTCGAGCGGGAACTCCAACAAAAAAGCGCCGGGCTGCGCACGCACACCCTGGTCGGTCTCGGTGCCGCGCTGTTCATGCTGGTCAGCAAGTACGGCTTCACCGACGTGCTCGGCAACGACGTGGTGCTGGACCCGTCCAGGGTCGCGGCTCAGATCGTCACCGGTATCGGCTTCATCGGCGGCGGCCTGATCTTCGTCCGACGGGACGCTGTCCGCGGCCTGACGACTGCCGCGGTGGTGTGGGTGACGGCCGCGATCGGGGCTGCCTGCGGTGCCGGGCTCCCGGTCCTGGCCGCGTTCGTCACCGGAGCGCACTTCTTGGTGATCTACGGCTACCGGGCGCTGCTGCAGCGGCTTCCCCGCACAGCGACCGTGCATGAACCACTGCAGATCCGCTACCTGGACGGCCGCGGCGTGCTGCGGTCGATCCTGAGCACCGCCACGCACCGGGGCTTCGCGGTTTCCGAGGTCGCCACCAATCGCTCGGAGCAGGACAGCGACACCGTCGAGCTGATCCTCGGGATCCAGGGCCGCGGCGACGTGAACGCGCTGGCGATCGCGCTGACCGACCTGGAGGGCATCGTCGCGGTCCGGGCGGGTGACGTCGAAGGCGACCTGTGAGGTCGCGCCAGCACTCAGGTGGCGAGTACCGCAGCCAGCGCGAGCAGGGTGAAGGTCAGCAGGCCGATACCCGCCCGTAGGGCCGTCGCGTCGCGTGCACCACCGGCCACCTGCGCCGTGATCGAACCGTCCCCTGGCTGGGCGAGCGCTCGTTGCCGCAGCCGCGTCATCCGGCGCGCCTGCACGACGCCGACCGCGGTGACGACGACTAGTGCCACTGCGACGATCAGGGTCGCGAGCATGGTGCCGTCCCAGTCGTGGTTGGTGGCCAGCGCCGCGCCGGTGCCCAGCGTCACCAGCAGCGCGATCCCGCCGACCACCCCGTAGCTGCGCCCGAGCGCCCGGAAGAACGCGACGCGGTCAGCGGTCTGCAGCGTGCGGCCCACCACCCGCGCCACGACCCCGATCGCGATGAAGCCACCCACCCAGATCGAGGATGCGAGCAGCAGTACGGCGAGCAGCGCCGTCTCGGCGGTGTCCGACATGGTGACCTCCCGAGCCGAAGATACTAGGGAGATTGGAGAAACTCGCGTCAGGACGGGCGCCTCGCGACCTCCGCCTGCGGCGCTCAGACCTGCAGGTCGACCACCACCGGGGCGTGGTCGGACGCCCCTTTGCCCTTACGCGCCTCGCGGTCCACGTACGCGTCGGTGACGGCGCCGGCGAACTGCTTGTCCGCGTAGACCAGGTCGATGCGCATGCCCCGGTTCTTCGGGAAGCAGAGCGCGCGGTAGTCCCAGTAGGTGAACGGGGCGTCGTACTTGAGCGGTCGCGGCACTACGTCGACCAGTCCGACCTCGCGCAGCGAGGCCAGTGCCGCCCGCTCCGGCTCGGTCACGTGCGTGCTGTCGGTGAACGCGGCGATATCCCAGACGTCCTCGTCGGTCGGCGCGATGTTGAAGTCGCCGAGCACCGCGAGCGGCCGCTGGTCGGACAGTTCCTCGACGACGGTCGCCCGCAGCGCCTCCAGCCAGCGCAGCTTGTAACCGTAGTGTGGATGGCCCACCTCGCGACCGTTCGGTACGTAGACCGACCACACCCGGATTCCGCCGCAGGTCGCCCCGACGGCACGCGGCTCGGTCACGTCGAGCATCGACCCGTCCGCTCGGAACCCCGGCTCGTCACCCAGGCCGCGCCGTACCTCATCGAGGCCGACCTTGGACAGCAGCGCGACCCCGTTCCAGCGACCGTTGCCGTGAGCTGCCACGTCGTAACCGAGGTCGCCGACCGCGTCGGCCGGGAACTTATCGGCCGCGCACTTGATCTCCTGCAGGCACACCACGTCCGGCGCCGCCGTCGCCAGCCAGTCCAGGACGCGCGGCAGGCGCGCCGTCACCGAGTTCACATTCCAGGTGGCGATCCGCATGCCCGGAAGCCTGTCACAGCCGGCGCGGCCATAGCAGCGTGCGCACCAGGTGACGCAGCATCGCTGCGAACACCAGGACCCAGGCGGCCAGGGCGATCCAGCTTTCGTTCGCGCCGATTGCCTTGACAATAGGCAGTTTGTCCGCGACCCCGAGGTAGTGGCCGCCGACGCCGTACATGCCGAGCGGGAAGACCACGCTCCACCAGGTCGGGTCGTAGCGGACCGGGATGCGGTGTGTCACATGCCGCCACCAGCCGGCGGCGATCAGTACCGGGATCAACCAGGTGCCGAATGCCCAGAACAGCACCGAGGCGCCGGCCACCAGCCCGTGCACGGCGTTCACCATCGGTGCGTCGGCCATCTGCACGATCCGCGCGCCCGCCACCACGGTGATCGCGGTCGCGCCCATCGAGACCCAGTACGGCTGGGTGAGGTCCTCCGGGCGCAGGTCGTAGAGCATCAGCCTGGTGGCGACGAAGATCCCGGCTGCACCGTAGAGGAACACCCCGACCGACCAGCAGAACACCGCGACCAGCGCGAGTTCGTGGCGGCCGTGTTCGGCCATCGGTTCGAGCGCGGCCGCGAGCACCGCGATGGACTGGCTGGCGACCACCCAGATGAACCAGGTCCCGTTCGCTCGCGCGATCACCGGCCGCCTGGTGTGGCCGAGCACCGCGGTCCACGGCACCACGTAGCCGAGCACCAGCCAGCCGAGCGCGCCGATGACCAGGAACGCGACCCCGGCCGCGTAGTGCCGGTCCAGTGCGAGCCGGGTGCCGAGCACGTCGGTGCCGGCCACGAAGGTGAAGAAGCCGAAGGCACGGCTCGGGTCGGCGAGGTCCGCGGTCAGTTCGGGTCGGAAGCGGGCCAGCCGCCAGCAGTGCGCGAGCAGCAGAACCGCGTAGGAAATGCCGGTGGCCCACAGCAGCAATACCGAGACGACATGCAGGTCGTGGTTGTGCATCGCGATCGACACGATCCCGCTGGCCATGACGAGCGCGAAGTAACCCGGGTGCAGGGTGCGTACCGCCTGGCGCACTCGGCCGAGCAGGCCGGATACGGGCGGTGCGCCCGGGTCAGTACGGGACACCGATCTTGCGCCACTTGCGTCCGCCGGTACCGGGTTCAGGAGGCGGTGTGGCCCGCCTGCTGCGGTACACGATGTACGGCCGCCACAGATACCAGAGCGGGTAGCTCCAGGCATGTACCAGCCGGGTGAACGGCCAGACCATGAACAGCACCCACGCGGCGACCGCATGAATCTGGAAGATCAGCGGGGCGCTCAGTGCGGCGGACACGTCCGGGTGGGCGTTGAACAGCCCGCGGAACCAGAGCGAGATCGTCTCCCGGTACTCGTGTTCGAGCGGTGCGTTCACCAGCGTGGTCACGATGCCCAGTACCACGATGATCCCCAGCAGTATTAGGGCTACCCAGTCCACCGCACTGGTGGTGGCGCGGACCCGGTGGGACAGCAATCGCCGGGATGCCAGGATCGTCATGCCGACGATCACCAGGACCGCGGCCAGTGTCCCCGCCGCTGCTGAGAACAGGTGGTAGGCATGCGAGGAGATGCCGATGTCGTCGGTCCAGCGCTTGGGGACCAGGATGCCGAGGACGTGACCGGCGATCGCGGCGAAGGTGCCGTAGTGGAAGAGCGGACCGCCCCACTTCAGCCCGCGGTGTTCCTGCAACTCGGTCGAGTAGCTGGTCCAGCCGTACTGGTCGTAGCGCCAGCGCCAGACGTGTCCGATCACGAACACGACCATGGCCAGATAGGGCAGCGCCACCCACCAGAAGTACGCCCACGCGGTGACCACGGATCAGCGCCTGCCGGTCAGGTATTCCGGTGGTGCGAACGGTTCGAGACCGACGTCCTCGCGGGGAGGCCCCTGTTCCCAGGTCCGCCGGACCGCAGCGAGTTCGCGGCGTCCGAGCCGCGGTAGTTGTGCGCACACCGCGGTGACCACGTCGGCGTACGGGGTGCCGGCCCGTTCCAGCGCGTGCCGCAGTACCGCGAGGTCCGCGTGGTGCCGCGCCAGGAGCGCCTCGCCACGCGGGTTGGCTGCCGCGAAGTCCAGCACCATAGGCAGGTAATCCGGCAGCTCGTCATCGGTCGGGACCAGGCCGGCCTGCCGGAACGCGGACTTGAACGCCAGCATGGCGATGCCCCGCTTGCGGGTATCCCCGAACCGGTAGTAGGTGAGGTACAAGGCGCACCGGCGCCGCAGGTCGAACGTCTCCACGTAGTGCTGCGCGACCGCGGTGGGCTCGGTTGCTCGCAACCAGCCGACGAAGCGACCGAAGGCGTCACGCGCGGTTCGGGGCGACGTGATCCGCGCAATGGCGTCGAGTTCCGCGAGGCCGTCGAACAAGGCCGTCGTCGGATATTGCAGCAGCAGCGATGCCAGCTTGTACGGGCTGACCTGGGCGGGCGGCGTCACGACGCACCCGGTTGCGGGAACAGGTGCGGTGCCGGCCCCTGACCGTTCCAGTCCAGCAGGTTGAAGTGGACCCGGCCGTCGCTGTCGCGGAACTGGCGCCGGTCCGTCTCGCCACCGCCCGGATGGAACGACGCGACGTCGTCGGGACCGCGGCCGCCCATGCCGGGTCCACCCTCGTCGTCGAGGCTGCAGAACAGCTGTTCGTGCTGGGCTTGCAACCTGCCGGCATCCTCCGCGTGCGCCATCGGGATCACGTAGCGCTCGTCGTACTTGGCGATGGCCAGTAGCCGATACAGGTCCTCGATGTCCTCCCCGGTGACGCCGACCGCGGCAGGCAGGTTCTCGTCGAGGTCCAACCCGAGCTGCGCGGCGCGCATGAACGCGCGGACCGCGGTGAGCTTGCGCAGTACGGCCCGGATCGTGTCCGCGTCGCCGGCGGTGAACAGGTTGGCCAGGTAGTCGACCGGGATCCGCAGCGCGTCGATGGTGGCGAAGACGCGGTCGGGGTCGGCCGGGTCGTAGCCCGCGGCGTGCGCTACGTCGGCGACCGGGGAAAGCGGCGGGATGTACCAGACCATCGGCAGCGTGCGGTACTCCGGATGCAGCGGCAGCGCGACCCGGTGCCGGACCACCAGCTGGTACACCGGTGAGCGACGGGCCGCTTCGATCCAGTCGGCGGGGATACCGGCCCGCTCCGCCTCTTGCTGCACGTCCGGATCCTCCGGGTCGAGGAACACCGACAGCTGCGCCTCGTACAGATCCTGCTCGTTGGGCGTGGACGCCGCCCCCAGCACCCGGTCGGCGTCGTAGAGGAACAGGCCGAGGTAGCGCAGTCGACCCACGCACGTCTCGGAGCAGATCGTCGGCTGGCCGGACTCGATCCGCGGGAAGCAGAACGTGCACTTCTCCGCCTTGCCGGTGCGGTGGTTGAAATACACCTTCTTGTACGGGCAGCCGGAGACGCACATCCGCCAGCCGCGGCAGCGGTCCTGGTCGACCAGGACGATGCCGTCCTCGGCGCGCTTGTACATCGCGCCGGACGGGCAGGACGCGACGCAGGACGGGTTGAGGCAGTGCTCGCAGATCCGGGGCAGGTAGAACATGAAGACCTGCTCGAACTCCATCCGGACTTGTTCTTCGATCCCGGCCAGGTTCGGATCGCCGGCCGCGTTCGCCGGGGCACCGGCTAGGTCGTCCTCCCAGTTGCTCCCCCATTGCACGTCCATGTCCCGCCCGGTGAGCGCCGAGATGGAGTGTGCGCTGGGGTTACGGGTACCCAGTGGTGCGTCGATCACGTGCTGGTAGTCGTACGTCCACGGGTCGCCGTAGTCGTCGATGGACGGCAGATCTGGGTTGTAGAACAAGGTGGCGAGCTTGCGCAGCCGGCCGCCCGCCTTCAACTGCAGCCGGCCCCTGCGGTCGAGCGTCCAGCCGCCCTTCCACTGCTCCTGGTCCTCGTACCGTTTCGGATAGCCCACACCGGGCTTGGTCTCGACGTTGTTGAAGTAGACGTACTCGGTGCCGGGGCGGTTCGTCCAGGTCTGCTTGCAGGTCACCGAACAGGTATGGCAGCCGATGCACTTGTCCAGGTTCATCACCATGGCGACCTGGGCCATCACCCTCACCGGAACTCCACCCGCTGTGCCCGGCGGCGGATCACCGTGATCTCGTCCCGCTGGTTGCCGGTGGGCCCGTAGTAGTTGAAGCCCCACGACAGCTGGGCGTAGCCGCCGATCAGGTGGGTGGGCTTGATCACCAGGCGGGTCAGCGAGTTGTCTCCGCCGCCGTGCCAGCCGGAGATCTCCGATTTCGGGGTCATCAGGTGCCGATCCTTCGCGTGGTACATGAACACGGTCCCTTCCGGCATCCGGTGCGTGACGACGGCCCGGCACGCCACCACGCCGTTGCGGTTGTACGCCTCGATCCAGTCGTTGTCGGCGACGTCGATCCGGGTCGCGTCGGCCGGACTCATCCAGATCACCGGGCCGCCGCGGAACAGCCGCAGCATGTGCAGGTTGTCCTGGTACTCCGAGTGGATGGACCATTTCGAGTGCGGAGTCAGGTAGCGCACGGTGATCTCCGGGCGGCCGTCCTCCCGGATGCCCTGGTCCCCGAAGTGCCGGACGTAATCCAACGGCGGCCGGTACGTCGGCAGCCATTCGCCGTACTCGGCCAGCCAGTCGTGGTCGAGGAAGAAGTGCATCCGGCCGGTCAGCGTGTGCCACGGCTTCTTGCGCTCGACGTTGACCACGAACGGGGAGTAGCGGCGCCCGCCGGTCTCGCTGCCGGACCACTCCGGCGAGGTGATCACCGCCCGCGGTTGTACTTGGGTGTCGGCGAAGCTGATCCGCTCGCCGGACCGCTCGTGCGCGAGGTCCGCGAGCCGGACGCCGGTGCGTCGCTCCAGGGCCTCCCATCCCTGCACCGCGACGGCCCCGTTGGTGGTGCCCGACAGCGCCAGGATCGCCTCGGCCACCTGCACGTCCCGGGTCAGGCTGGGCCGGCCGTCCGCGACGCCGCCACGGATCCGCCCGTTGGTACGGGCGAGCAGTTCCACGGCGCGGGTGGGTTTCCAGCTGATGCCCTTCACCCCGGTTCCCAGCTCCTCGACCAGCGGTCCGAGCGCCCGCATCTTCTCCGCGACCGCGCCGTAGTCCCGCTCGACCGTGATCAGTCGGGGCATCGTCACCCCCGGGACCGGCGCGCACTCGCCTGCCTTCCAGTCCCGCGCCTGCCCACCGGGCTGCGCGAGCTCATCGGGGGAGTCGTGCATCAGCGGGGCGGCGATGACGTCGGTACGGGTGCCGAGATGCGTCGCAGCCAGCTGGGAGAAGCGCTCGCCGATGAGGCGGAACGCATCGAAGTCGGTGCGGGTCTCCCACGGCGGCGGGATCGCGGGGTTGAACGAGTGCACGAACGGGTGCATGTCCGTGGTGGAGATGTCGTGCTTCTCGTACCAGGTCGCGGCGGGCAGCACGATGTCGGAGTACGTGCAGGTGCTGGTCATCCGGAAGTCGATGGTGGTGAGCAGGTCGAGCTTGGCTCGTGGCGCCTCCTCCCGCCACCGGACCTCGTCCGGACGCAACCTAGGCGGTGTCTCGTCAGCCCGCACCGCGTCATCGACCCCGAGCAGGTGCCGCATGAAGTACTCCATGCCCTTGCCGGAGGATCCCAGCAGGTTCGCCCGCCAGACCGTCATGACCCGCGGGAAGTTTCGCGGGTCATCCGGATCCTCGCCGGCGAAGTGCAACCGGCCCGCCTTCAACTCGTCGGCCACGTAGTCGGGGACCGGCTTGCCCGCGTTCGCCGCTCGGTCGGCCAGGTCCAGCGGGTTGCAATCGAACGCGGGATGCGACGGCGTCCAGCCCATTCGGGTCGCCTGCGCCAGGCAGTCCACGAACGCCTTGCCGTGAAAGCGGCCGCGGCCCAGCGGACTGGCGAGTTCGTCGGCCCGGAAGCTCTCGTAACGCCACTGGTCGGTGTGCAAGTAGAAGAACGACGTCCCGGTCATGTGCCGGGTGGGCCGCTGCCAGTCCAGGCCGAACGCGACGGTCTGGAATCCGGTGAGCGGACGGACCTTCTCCTGGCCGACGTAGTGCGCCCAGCCGCCGCCATTCACCCCCTGGCAGCCGCAGAGCATCGTCAGCGTGAAGAAAGTGCGATAGATCTGGTCGGAATGGAACCAGTGGTTGGTCCCGGCGCCCATACAGATCATCGACCGTCCGCGGGAAAGCTCCGCATTGCGGGCGAACTCGCGGGCGACCCGGATCGCGGCTGCCGCGGGTACCGAGGTGATCCGTTCCTGCCAGGCCGGGGTGTACGGCTGCGGGTCGTCGTAATCGCGCGGCCATTCACCGGGCAATCCTTCGCGGTGCACCGCGTACTGCGCCATGAGCAGGTCGAAGACGGTTGTCACCAGCTGGTCGCCGAGTTGCCGTACCGGGACCCCGCGGCGGACCACGTCGCCACCTTCGGTGTCACCCACGTCGAACCGAGGCAGGTCCACCGGCACCGACGAGACGCCCGAGCCGTAGAGCGTGAGCACCGGGTCTACGTCGCCGAGTTCGAGATTCCACCGCCCCTCACCGGCGGTCGAGTAGCGCGACGCAAGCGTGCCGTCCGGAAGAAACGGCTCGCCGGTCGCGGAGTCGAGCAGGACTGTCTGGTGGACCGCACTCTCGCCGGTGTCTCCCAGGTCGGCCGCCGTGAGGAACCGGTCTGGCAGGTAGCTGTCCCCGTGCGGCCGCAGCGTCACCAGGAACGGCAGGTCCGTGTAGGTCTTGACGTAGTCGGTGAAATAGGGGATTTGGCGATCCCGGAAGAACTCGCCGAGGATCACGTGTCCCATCGACATCGCCAGTGCGCCGTCGGTACCCGGCGCTGCCGGCAGCCAGTCATCGGCGAACTTGGTGTGGTCGGAGTAATCCGGGCTGACCACGACGACCTTCTGCCCGCGATATCGGGCCTCGGTCATGAAGTGCGCGTCCGGGGTTCGGGTGATCGGCAGGTTGGTGCCCCAGATCATCAGGTACGAGGCGTTCCACCAGTCACCCGACTCCGGCACGTCCGTCTGGTCGCCGAAGACCTGCGGGGATGCGATCGGCATGTCGGCGTACCAGTCGTAGAACGACAGGATGGTGCCGCCGATCATCGACAGGAAGCGGGTACCGGCAGCGTAAGAGACTTGCGACATCGCCGGAATGGGGGAGAAGCCGACGACTCGGTCCGGGCCGTGCTCCTTCACCGTGTGCACGTGCGCGGCCGCGATGATCTCGCTGACCTCGGACCAGCTTGAGCGCAGGAAACCACCCATCCCGCGGGCGCTCTTGTACCGGTGCGAGCGTTCCGGGTCTGCGGTGATTTCCGCCCAGGCCAGGACCGGGTCGCCGAGTCTGGCTCGTGCCTCGCGCCAGACTTCCAGCAGCGGGCCGCGCACGTAGGGATAGCGGACCCGCGACGGTGAGTACGTGTACCAGGAGAAGGACGCCCCGCGCGGGCATCCGCGTGGCTCGTACTCCGGCGAGTCCGGTCCGACCGACGGGTAGTCGGTCTGCTGCGTTTCCCAGGTGATGATCCCGTCCTTGACGTACACCTTCCAGGAGCACGATCCGGTGCAGTTCACCCCGTGTGTCGAGCGGACCTCCTTGTCGTGCCGCCACCGCTCGCGGTAGAAGGCCTCGGCCCCGCGGCCACCCTGACGATGCACTTCGCGGAAGTCGGCGGACGGCATGCCGGTGGTGAAGTACTGCGCCCTGCGCAGCAGTTGTTCCACTGCCTCGCCCCGCGGCAGAAGTGGCGCCAAGGCGCCGGGCTCGGATGCCCCCCGACCACGGTCGGGAGGAACGCTCGGCTCTGCCACGTCACCACCTCGGATTTCCCGGAGCATGGGGAGAAGGTCGTGGATCCTGTGCAGCGACGCTAACGGCTACGGTCGGTGTCTGCCAGTGCAGTTGCGGCCGCATGTGCCGCCGGCTGATTGTTTCCTCCGAAACACTGTGGAAAAATGCCGGTATGGGTGGTCGTGACCTGACCGATGCGCAGCCTGCCGGCTCCGCCTTCGGTGAGAGCCGCACCCGCGTACTCGTCGCACTGCAGGACTCGGACGCGCCGATGGACGTCGGCGCTGTTGCAGCCACGGTGCAGCTGCACCCCAACACGGTCCGCTTCCACCTCGACGCGCTCACCGACGCCGGGCTCGTCGCGCGGGCCGTCGAGCATCGCGACCAGCCGGGTCGGCCGCGCACGCTTTACAGTGCCAGCCCGGAGGGAGCTCGCCTCGGACGGCGTAGCTATCGGTTGCTCGCCGAGATCCTGGCCGGGTACCTGGATGCGCACCCGCACCCCGGGCAAGCCGCCCGGCAGGCCGGTGAGGAGTGGGGGCGTTTCCTGGCGGATCGCCCGATCCCGTACCAGCGGACGGACACGGCTGCGTCGGTGAGGCAACTGGTCGACGTCCTCGGCGACATCGGCTTCGCCCCCGAGGTGGTCGCCGCAGGGCGGCGGCGCCAGGTACACCTGCACCACTGCCCGTTCCGGGAAGCTGCGGAGAAGCACCCGGATGTCGTGTGTTCGGTGCACCTCGGGCTGATGCAGGGGCTGCTCGGCGAGATCGGGGCCCCGGTCACCACCGATCGGCTCGATCCGTTCGTCGAGCCGCACCTGTGCGTCGCGCACCTGAAGGCACGCAAGGACCCCCAGAACAGGCGCCTGCGGGGTCCGGCCTGACCGCGGCTCCGCTTGCCGTTCCACGCCGGCTATTATTACAATCTAGCTTGTAAAAATTGTCCACTGCGGGCCTCGCCGCTGGCTCGTGTCCTCGTTTCGAGGTGTCCTCATGACGAAGTGCCCCGTCCACCTCTCCACTGCGGGCCTCGCCGCTGGCTCGTGTCCTCGTTTCGAGGTGTCCTCATGACGTATGTCATCGCGGAGCCGTGTGTGGACGTGATGGACCGTGCCTGCGTCGAGGAATGCCCGGTCGATTGCATCTACGAGGGCGGCCGCGCGCTCTACATCCACCCGGACGAGTGCGTCGACTGCGGCGCCTGTGAGCCGGTGTGCCCGGTCGAGGCGATCTACTACGAGGACGACGTGCCCGCGCAGTGGCAGGCGTACACGGCGGACAACGCGCGGTTCTTCACCGATGCGCTGCCCGGTCGTGACGAGCCGCTGGAGTCGCCCGGTGGCGCGAGCAAGGTCGGTCCGACCGGGGTCGATACGGAACTGGTCGCAAGTCTGCCGCCGCAGGACTCAGCCGCCGAGGGGTGATCCGGGGCAGGACGATCGGGCGCGGCTAGTGCGTCAGGCCGGCGAACAGCCGGCGGGTGCTGGCGTCCGGCAGCCACCCGGTGCCGCTGCGGCCCTTGCGTCCGGCCAGCACGGCGGCTGCAGTCACTGCAACAAAGGTGAGCAACGCCAGCTCGTTCAGCAGCCCACCGATCTGCCACGTGGTCCGCGAGCCCAGGGCGTCGCCGCCGACGATCCGGATCAGCAGTGACAGATGCAGCAGACCCAGGTGGCAATAGAACCGGCGATGGTACGGGACTGGCCGGCGCAGTACCGCTGGCGCGATCACGGGAGCATGCGCGAACACCATCGACATCACGAAGCCGAGGAACAGCCCGTGCACCTGGGTGTCGAAGGTGGCGCCCCAAACCTGATATCCGGCGGCGAGCCACGATGCACCGGCGACCGCCAACCAGCCGTAACCGGCGAGCAGCCCCACCGCGATGAAACGAGTGACTCCGTGCTGGCGGACGGTGCGCCGGGCCAGGTCGAAGCGCACCAACCACCCGGCCAGGCACAGCAGCGCCGCACCGCCGAGGCGGACTCCGACCCCAGGAGACCACACCGCGGTGATTGCCGCCGTGACCAGCAGCGCGGATGCCGCCACCAGCGCAGCCCGGGGCCCGGTACCGATGCCGATCAGCCGAGACAGCTCGAGCCGCTCCGCCGCGATGGTGCCGACCAGAAAGACCGCGAGCCAGGGCAGGAGCCGGAACAGCTGCCAGCCATCGAGCCACAGCGCGGCGGTGACGATCCAACCGACCGAAGCCAGTGCCATCAGTGCGTTGTGCAGCGAAGGCTGAATCCGCTGTAGCGCGGCGTATACCGCCAGCAGCAGGATGCCCGCGACCAGGAGCAGCGCCTTGCCCCCGTCCGCCCAGCCGCCGACGAGCAGCCACACCGTGGCGACGCCGGAGGCAGCAGGAGCACTCCATGCCCATAGTCGATCGAGCGCCACCGCTCGCTCGACGGCGATCATCGTGCCGAGGAAGCCGAGTGACATCAGGATCCCGTGGTCGGCAGCAGTGGTGTCGCTGGCCGGCACGTCGTAGCCGAGCAGCGCGAGCGCGCCCCACAAGCCGGCGAGCAGGGCCACCATCGCGCCGGCGAGCAGCAGCGCCCCGCGTCCCCGACGTGCGGTCGTCACGACCGCCACCCCAACTGCTCCTTCGCCGCCGGCGTCATCAGCTCCGGACTCCAGGGCGGCTCCCACACCAGCTGCATCTCGACTGCCCGTATCGCGTGGAACTGGCGCAGGCAGGTTTGGATCTCGTCGTCGAGGTACCCGCCCAGCGGGCATCCGGGGGTGGTCAGCGTCATCCGGATGCTCACGTCCCGCCCCTCGTCGACCCGTACGTCGTAGAGCAGGCCGAGATCGACGATGTTCACTCCGAGTTCTGGGTCTATGACGTCGTGCAGCGCGGCTAGGACTAGGTCCGCGGTGAGGGCGGGGGCGCACCAATCGGCGATTCCGAGCGGGGCGGGGTGCGAGGCGTCCACGGCGGACCTCCCTGCGCTTGAATTGATACGAAAATACTAGTAGAAAATGCGTGTGTCGGTCGAGTCTCGAGAACTCGGGCTGATCCGGGTTCTGGTCCAGTCACTCCGTTTGCTGGGCGACGCCGGCTCGTCGGATCAGGCCAGCGGGTTGGCTGCCCAGGCATGGCAGTTGTGCTATCGCAGCGGGCATCCCGCGGCCGCGCAGTTCAACGGTGTGCTGCACTACCTGGCCCGATCGCCGGGCCGGTCAGCACTTGATCGTGCAAGCCCTATCGACCTGGAAGGAACTCCGATGGCAGAGAGTGTTCTCGATGTGCGCCAGCAGGTTCCGGCGCGCCGCCATGAGTTGATCTTTGAGACGTACCATGCGCTCGCGCCGGGCGACGCGTTTGTGCTCGTCAACGACCACGACCCCAAGCCGCTGTATTACCAGTTCCAGGCGGAGTACCCGGACGCCTTCGGATGGGACTACTTGGAATCGGGGCCGGAGGTGTGGCGGGTCCGGATCGGCCGGACCTGAGGTCCGTCTCCGGTCAGCGTGACTGTTGCAGCTGGGCCTGGTTGGTCAGGATCGCCTCGGACAGCGCCTGTACCGGCCGCGGGCTGGCGCCCTGGCGGGTCAGCAGAACGTACTCGATGTCGCCGAGCCGGGGCAGTCGATGCTGCGGCCCGACCACCGAGAGGCCCTGCGGTATCAGGCTCTTGGAATGCGGTGCGACGCCGAGACCGGCCAGTGCCGCCGACCGCAGGCCGCTCAGGCTGCTCGCAGTGCAGGTAGTGCGGTAGGTCCGTCCTCGTTCCTCGAGTCGTTCCAGTGCCAGGATCCGGGTGATGCTCGGTGGTGGGTAGAGGATCAGCGGGACCGGGGCTCGCGGGTCGATGCTGATGTCCTCGGCGCCGACCCAGGCCAGCGCGTCCCGGAATACCAGTTCGCCGTGTCCCTGCCCCGGTAGCCGTTTGACCAGTGCGAGGTCGAGCTCGCGTGCCTGCAGCGCGCGGTGCAGTACGCCGCTCAGCCCGACGGTGAGCTCCAGATCGATGTGCGGATGACTGGTGCGGAACGCGCGCAGGACCTCTGGAAGTCGCGATGTCGCGAAGTCCTCTGACACACCGAAACGCAGATGCCCCCGCGGCGCCCGTTCGGAGAAGAAGCCGAGCGCCTCGTCCTGCACCTGCAGGATCGACCGCGCGAAGCCGGCCATGGCCTCGCCGTCGGCGGTGAGAGTGACCCGATGCGTGTCCCGGGTGAGCAGGACACGGCCGATGGTGCTTTCCAACCGGCGGACGTGCTGGCTGACCGCCGACTGGCTGAGCCGTAGCCGGTGTGCCGCCTGCGTGAAGCTCAACGTCTGGCTGACCACCAGGAAGCTTCGCAGCTGAGTCGGATCGAGCAGCCGCGGACCTTCATCACGGACCGTGTTCACAGTAGTTATCTTATTCCTGTTCCATTCTGACCGGTGGCATGTCAGCGTGGCAGCGTGAGGTCGCCCGTCCGGATGCCCCCGTGGGCTGATGCGTTCATCGTGTCGTTGTTGGCGACGATCGTGATCGCCTCGGTGATTCCGGCCCGCGGGGCCGGCGCAACGGTCTTCGAACATCTGAGCACCGCTGCGGTCGCGCTGCTGTTCTTCCTGCACGGGGCGCGCCTGTCGCCGGCCGCTGCCTGGCAGGGCCTGCGACATTGGCAGTTGCACGGAGCGGTGCTGGGCTGCACCTACCTGTTGTTTCCGGTGCTGGGCTTCGTGAGCTACGCGTTGCAGCCGGGGGTATTGACCCACCAGCTGTACGTCGGGGTCATGTTCCTGTGCATCCTGCCCTCGACGGTGCAGTCCTCGATCGCTTTCACCTCGATCGCCCGCGGCAATGTCGCTGCTGCAATCTGCTCGGCCGCCACGTCGAATCTGCTCGGAGTGCTGCTCACACCGCTGCTGGCCGGACTCATTCTCGGGTCGACTGCGAAGATCTCCGGTCACGCGGTGCTGGACATCGTGCTCGAGCTGCTGGTGCCGGTGCTGGCCGGCCAGCTGTCGCGGCGCTGGACCGCGGCCTGGATCACCCGGCACCGCCGGGTCACCGTGGTCGTGGACCGGGGGTCGATCCTGCTGGTGGTCTACGCCGCCTTCAGTGCCGGTGTGGTCGCGGGCATCTGGCACCGGCTGCCCGCGTGGCGGCTGGCGGCCGTCACCGGCTTCGCGATCGTGTTGCTGGCGGTGGTGTTGTTCCTCACGTCCCGGATCGGCCGTGCGCTGCACTTCGAGCGGGCGGACCGGATCGTGCTGATCTTCTGCGGGTCCAAGAAGAGCCTGGCCACCGGCCTACCGCTGGCCACGATCCTGTTCGCCCGCGAGCAGATCGGTGTCGTCGTGCTGCCGTTGATGATCTACCACCTGATCCAGCTGCTGGTGTGTGCGGTGCTGGCCCGGCGGTTCGCGGCAGACGGCTCAGCCGGTAGCGGGAACGTCGCTGCTGCAGTGCATGCAGACGGTGGCAGCCAGCGGCAGATCGCTGGACAGGCACTTCGGGCAACTCTTGGTGGGCGGCGGGTCGCCGAACACCGTCGTCCCGCGGCGCGCCATGTAAAGCCGGTACGGCACCACGATGGCGAAGTAGATGACCGCCATGAAGATGATGAAGTAGACGATCGCGGCGATGAATGCGCCCAGGTCGATGCGCTGTCCGTTGAGGGTCCAGCCGAGCCCCTTGCCGGTGGATCCACCCCCGCCAGCCGCGTTGATGAGCGGTGTGATGATGCTGTCCGTGAACGCCTTGATCAGGGTGCTGAAGGCCAGCGCAACGACCAGGCCGACCGCGATGACCACCAGCTCGCCCTGCATGAGGAAGTTCTTGAAGCCCTTGAGCATCGTCGTGTCTCCCTACGTGACCGCTGCCTAGGAGTGCCGCAGCCCGACCTCCTTGTGCCGCGGGCACTATAGGACGGATCATGGGTATTCAGGGGGACGTCGCAATCGCAGGCACGCCGGTACGCGAATCACAGGGTGAAGTCGCTGCCCTCCACCGGTCCGGGTGTGAATGTCGCCGGCACGTGGTTCCACCCGTTCACGGTGCCGATCCGGCCGTAGGCGCTGCTGGCCGCGTCGTCGACGTGGAAATCCGGAAGCCGCCGCAGGATCTGCTCGAGTCCGATCCGGAACTCGTTGCGGGTGAAGTTCGAGCCGATGCAACGGTGCAGCCCTAGGCCGAACGCAGTGTGCTTGTTGGGAAACCGGTCGAGCTTGACCGTATGCGGGTCGTCGAACGCGGTCGGGTCGAAGTTGGCGGCGGCGAACGAAAGCAGTACCCGGTCGCCGGCCCGGAACGAGTGGCCGGCGAACTCGACGTCCCGGGTGACGGTGCGCGCCAGAGCCTGCGTCGGGGTGAAGTAGCGCAGGAACTCCTCGCAGGCGGCGGGGATACGCGCGAAGTCCTCGCCTAGCCACGCGCGCTGGTCCGGGTGCTGCGACAGCCAGACGAAAGCGTTCCCGAACAGGGCCGTGGTCGTGTCGTTGCCACCGGCGATCACCAGGGTGCCCATCTCCATCAGCGTCTGGTCCGGGATGGGCTCCCCGTTCACGGTGGCCTGCACCCAGGACGAGATGAGGTCGTCCCCGGGGGTTTCGCGACACCGCGCGACCGTCTCCATGTACTTCGCCAACACTGCGAGCAGGTCGACGACTGCCTGCTCGAACTCCGGGGAATCAGGTGGGAAGCGCACGATGTCGTGGGCGGAGGTCGAGTAGAGTCGCCAGTCCTGCATCGGCAGGCCGAGAAGTTTCGCGGTGAGCATCGCCGGCAGTGGACTGGCGAACTCGTCGATCAGCTCGCAGCTGCCCCGCTCGATGAAGGCGTCGATGAGCGCGGTCGTCACGTCCTTCAACCACGGCGACCAGGCCGCGGCGGCGCCGGGGGAGAACCACGGGTTGAGCAGCTTGCGGTAGGCGGTGAACTCCGGCGGATCCAACTCGATCGGAGTGCTCACCGTCGGGGACTCCGGGATGATGATGCCCTGGTATGCGGTCCCCGGCTGGTGCAGCGACGCGAAGGTCGCGTCGTCCTTGATCGCCGCGGCGACGTCCTCGTACCGGGTGAGTACGTAGAACCCGTCGTAGGAGTCCGAGCGCGCGACCGGACAGCGGGTACGCATCTGGTCGTGCAACTCACGCCAGCGGCCGGCGTACTCCGGCGAGTGGTGATCGTAGGAGATCGCGATCTTCGATGGCGTGCTGACGCTCATGACGGTTACCTCGGCGAGAGACGGCGTGACTGGACCTCACCGTTAAGATAGCAGTGATCTCTTAAAGTCGCACCGGATGCGCGAGTCAGCCGGCCACAGGCGTGGGGGTGAGCTGCAACTGCTCCGCGATGAGGGCGTACGACCGGCGCCGTGCCGCCGGATCGTGGGTCACGGTGGTGATCATCAGTTCGTCGGCCGCGGTGGCCTGGACGAGCCTTGTCAGGCCCTCCCGAACGTGGTCCGCAGCACCGATGATTTGACCCTGCCGACGTTCCTGAATCTGGGCCAGATCGGCTGCAGTGTAAGGGAATTGAGCAGCCTCTTCCGGGCTCGGAAGCAGGTCAGGCCGGCCGCCGCGGAGCCGCGCGAAGGACAGGTCCTGGGAGGTGGCGAGCCGGGACGCCTCGTCGGCGGAGTCCGCGCAGATCACGCTGACCGCGACCATGGCCCGTGGCGCCGACAGGTACTCCGATGGGCGGAAGGCGTTCCGGTAGGCGTCCAGCGCCGGCAGCGTGTTGCGCGCGCTGAAGTGATGCGCGAACGAGAACGGAAGGCCGAGCGCCCCGGCGAGGCGCGCGCTGAAGTCGCTGGAGCCCAGCAACCACACCTGCGGGTGCTGGCCCTTGCCCGGCGTGGCCGACACGTTGCGGAACGGGTGGTCGTCGGGGAACTGGCCGGAGAAGAAGCCGAGCAGCTCGAGCAGATGCTGCGGGAAGTCGTGCGCGGACAGCGCGTCGGCGGACCGGCGCAGGGCGTACGCGGTGACCTGGTCGGTCCCGGGGGCGCGGCCGATGCCGAGGTCGACCCTGCCGGGGTGTAACGCGTCGAGCATCCCGAACTGCTCTGCCACCACCAGCGGTGCGTGGTTCGGCAGCATCACCCCGCCCGATCCGACCCGGATGCGGTGCGTCGCCGCGGCGGCGTGCGCCAGCAGTACCGCGGGAGCCGAACTGGCGATGCCGGGCATGTTGTGGTGCTCGGCGACCCAGTACCTGCGGTATCCGAGTTCCTCGGCGTGCTGTGCGAGGGCGATGCTCTCGCGCAGTGCCTGTCCGGGCGTGGAACCGGTGGGAACCGGGGCGAGGTCGAGGACGGAGACGGGGATACCGTCGAGCTGACTCACGACCGCGAACAACACCTGGTGTGTCGCGACTCTTCCCGTCAGGCTGGAGTGACCTCCCGCCGCGCGCGCAGCGGGCCGGCTGCCCCAGAGTGGGAAGTTGACCCAGGGCCATTCGCAATGCGGCGCTTATGTGGGATGCTTTCGCGTACCGCGCGGTTGGGCGGGTCCGTGAAGTGCGGATGCTCTTCCACCGCAACAAGAAAGCGCAATGCGCGAGGAGCGTTTCCGTGGCTCAGGGCACTGTCAAGTGGTTCAACGCCGAGAAGGGGTACGGCTTCATTACCCCCGACGACGGCAGCAAGGATCTGTTCGTCCATTTCTCCGAGATTCAGGGCACCGGGTACCGCAGCCTCGACGAAGGCCAGAAGGTCGAGTTCGAGGTCGGTCAGGGCCAGAAGGGCCCGCAGGCCCAGCAGGTACAGGCTCTCTGAGTCTGGCTGCACGGCGTTTCAGGACCGCAGCGGTCTGATCGCTTTCGAACCGCCCTCCGCGCGATGTCGCGGAGGGCGGTTCGCCATACCGGCCGGGGTCGCCTGCTCGTAGCCTGGTGTTATGACTGGTGACGGCACGCGGCGCACTCGGCGAGCGGCCCGGCGGCCTTCGGACGGGCCCGCAGCGGACTCGGTGCGGCCGACCCAGGTGCCGGGGCAGCCGGTCCGTGCGCCCGACGACAGTGACGTGGGGTGGGGCGAACGGCACGAGGAAGCAGCTGACGGCAACGACCGCCGGCTGCTCGAGGATCGGCCGCCGCACTACGGGGGACGCGCCGGCCGGTGAGAGGCGTCCGTCAGTCGATCGTCACGGACAGGCGGGCGTTCGCCGCGCCGGCGAGGGCGGCAGCCACCGCGGGCGTGGCGGCCACCTCGACCAAGCCTCCCGGATCGTCGCCGCTGTGGACTGCCGGCAGCGACGCGACCAGCAGGTGCTGGCCGATGACCGCGGCGGGCGGAGAATCGCCGGCGTCGTAGGCGCCGCCGTCCCCGGCGGTCACGGCGAGCACGTTGATCCGTTCGCCGACATGGACGGCGGCGACGGCACCCGGGTCGGCGAGCCGGATCGTGGTCAACACCGTTCCGGGCGCCGGACGGGGTGTGGAGACCGCCGGGCTCGCAACCGGCGGCTGCCCTGCGCCTCGATCGGTGGCCGCGGGTACCGGCGCGGGAGAAGGACGTAGCGCCAGCAGCCCACACGTCACGGCGAACGCCGCGCTCGTCGCCGCCAGCGCCCGCCGGTGCCGGCTCACGAACCAGCGGAGACCGGTCCGGCGGCTGGGTGCTGGCGGTTGACGCACCATCCCTCCCGGCGGCCGGCGACTCGATCCGGGGGAACGCTAGTGCGCGCCGCGGCGGTGATCGCGGTGCGCGGACAGATCTGTGGACTAGGCGGCAGAGCCGCTGTTCGCTGTGGAGGAGGGCTTCGGCGCCGCAGCCCCGGACGTGCTTGACGACTCCTTGGGCGCGGAGCCTCCCGACGCCGACCCCTCGCCGGACGAGGTGCCCGAACCGCTCGACTCGGCCTTGCTGGCGCCGGCGGCCTTGGCGGACGCGGGCTGCTTGCCGTCACTGCGCGAGTCGTTGCGGTAGAAGCCGCTGCCCTTGAAGACCACGCCGACGCTGCCGTAGGTCTTGCGCAACGCGCCGCCGCATTCCGGGCAGACGGTCAGCGGGTCGTCGGTGAAGGACTGAACGGCCTCGATCTCGTGGCCGTTGGTGCAGCGGTACTGGTACGTGGGCACGGACTTCCTCCAGCAGAGCGGCGTTGGCACTCTCAGGTGCCGACTGCCAATGTAGCGTCGCGGCCGTGTCAGAACTTCCCCACGTCCCCCGCCGGCCGGGTTTCTGGCTCGTCGGTTACGCGTTCGCGGTGACGATGCTGGGCACCACCCTGCCCACCCCCCTGTACCCCGCGTACGAGCAGCGCTTCTCCTTCGACGCCCTGATGGTGACCGTGATCTACGCGGTCTATGCCTTCGGCGTGATGGCCGCGCTGCTGCTGGTGGGCCGGGCATCGGACCAGCTGGGGCGCAAGACGCTGCTGCTGCCGGGGCTCGTGTTCTCCGGACTCTCCTCGGTGGTGTTCCTGGTCGTCGGTGGGGTCCATCACGCCGGCATCCCGCTGCTGCTGACCGGGCGGATCGTGTCCGGGTTGTCGGCAGGTGTGTTCACCGGCACGGCGACCGCGACGCTGACCGATCTCGCCGGTCCCGGGCGGCAGGCGTGGGCCGGGCTGGTCGCCGCGGTGGTGAACATCGGAGGCCTGGGGCTCGGTCCCCTCACCGGCGGCCTGCTGGCCCGATGGGTCGGACTGCCGCTGCAGACCTGCTACGCCCTGCATCTCGGCCTGGTGCTGCTGGCGGTGGCCGCTGTCGCGGTGGTGCCCGAGCCGGTGGAGGTGGTGCGTCCGCGCCGTCTGGTCCTGCAGCGGCTGCAGGTACCGGCCCCGATCCGGACGACCTTCGTACAGGCCGTCACTGCCGGGTTCGCCGGGTTCGCGGTACTCGGCCTGTTCACCGCGGTGAGTCCGGCTTTCCTCGGGCTGTTGGGTCACCACGACCCGGCGCTCACCGGCCTGATCGTCTTCTCGATCTTCGTTGCCTCCGCCGTCGGCCAGGTCCTCTCGGCACGGTGGACGGCTACCCCGGCGCTGCTGGCCGGCACGGCGCTGTTGGTGCTCGGGATGGTCATCGTCGCGCTCGGCCTCGGCGCGCGGTCGTTGCCGTGGCTGGTGGTGGGAGCGGTGATCGCGGGCGCTGGTCAGGGACTGAGCTTCCGGGCCGCGTTGAGCGCTGTCACCACCGCGAGCCCGGTCGCGCAGCGGGGCGGCGTCTCGTCCAGCTTCTTCGCCGTCTGTTACATCGGGATCTCGGTGCCGGTCATCGGGGTGGGGGTGGCCGCCAAGCACTACGGGCTGGTACACACCGGCGAGGTCTTCGCCGGGATCGTGGCAGCGCTGGCGCTGGCGGCGTTCGCCAGCCTGCTGCGCTCGCGGCCGAGACCGGTTACGGTCGACAACGCCTGATGGGGGCCCGGGCGAGCCATCGACCTGAGGGAAGCCTTCGCGGAGTTGACGCGTTACGTTCGTTGAACGCTCAACAAAGGAGCCTGCGATGCCTGTATCCCGTCTCAACCACGCGGTGCTGTACGTGCGGGACGTGGCCGCCAGCGTCGCCTTCTACTCCGACGTGCTCGGCTTCCGGCAGGTGATGGGCGGGCCGGGGGCGGCGTTTCTGCAGGCGGAGGCGGGCAACAACGACCATGACCTGGGGTTGTTCGAGATCGGCGGTTCCGCCGGACCGTCGGCCGCGGGTCGGGGCGCGGTCGGGCTCTACCACCTCGCCTGGGAAGTGCAGACGCTGGACGACCTGATGCGGATTCGTGCTGCGCTGTCCAGCGCGGGGGCACTGGTCGGTGCCTCCGACCACGGAACGACGAAGTCGCTGTACGCGCATGACCCGGACGGGATCGAGTTCGAGGTCTGCTGGCTGGTGCCGGCGGATCTCCTGGACGATGCCGCGCTGGCCGGACGGTCCACGGTCCGCCCGCTCGACCTGGCCGGGGAGATCGCCCGTTACGGCGCCGACACCCGCGGCGGCGTCGGGGTCTCACACGCCGCGTAACACGACCACCCCGCCCGGCAGCGCGACCGCGTGCACCGGGACGTCGTGGACTTCGTGCGGAACGTGCTCGAGCAGCTCCCCCGGATGCAGCAGCGCGATCACCGGCACGTGCGTGGGCAGGTCGGCGAGCGCCCGGTCGTAACTCCCGCCACCGCGGCCGAGCCGGTAGCCGCCGCGGTCGACCGCGAGCGCCGGTACCAGCACCACGTCGGCGTGGTGCAGCGGCACGGTCGCCCCCGCCGGGATCCCGACGCCGTATGGACCGGGCCGCAACGGCCCGTCGTCGACCGCGAAGGCGAGGCTGTGGTCGGCCGCCGGAATCGGGAGCAGCGTCGTTCTCCCGCCGGCGGACCACCGGGCCCGGAGCGTCGTCGTGCTCGGCTCGGTGCGCGTCGACGCGTACATCGCTGCTATCCGCGCACCGCGCAGCCACGGGTGCGCGAGCAGCTGCGCGGCCCGCGCCGCGTCGCCGGTGCCCCGGTCACGGCTGGCTCGCATCGCCAGCACCTGCCGACGTAGCGTGGTCTTTGCTTGCCGTGATTCCCGGTCGGGGAGGGCGCGGCAGGGCTCGGATTGGGCCATTCGGGGCATAACGCAGACATCTCCTGCTGTCGATCAGCGCGGCGTGGGACGATCATCCGTCCTATGTGCTAGTGGCTGCGAGGGGGGTGGCGCGTGTCCATGCGGGCCCGCCTGGTCGCCGCCTTCGTGGCGATCGTGATTCTTCCGCTGGTGGGCGCTGCGACGTTCGTAGCCCTGCGGGTTCCGGATGTCACCGACGCCCGCACCCGGGACGCGGTCGTGAGTGCGCGGGCGACGGTCCAGGCGCGTGCGCAGACGGCATGCCAGCGTGCCGTGAACGCGGCCACCTCGATCGCCCACGCGGGTACCGCCACGCCGTCGGCGGCGGTGCGGAAGGCGACTGCGTCGGACAACTCGTCCGGCGCGGACGTCGCGTTGCTGCTCGACGACAAGGGCAAGGTGGTGTCCGCCGCTCCTGCGAACCCGTCCGACGCCTCCGACGCGGACGTCCCGTGGTCCGCGTACGCGACAGCGGGGGACTGTCGTGACCAGGACGGCATCGCGGACGCGGTCGCCATCGTCGCGCGGGTGCCGTTCACCCGGAACGTCGAGGTCGTCAAGGCCGGTAGCAAGGTGCAGATTCACCAGAAGGCGACGGCAGTAGCGGCGTTTCCGTGGGTCGGCACCACCTCCCGACCCGGTCTCATCGCCGGAATCGTGCAGGGCACCGACGCGCACGTCACGCTGTTCAAGACCGGGGCACCCGCCGGCAGCGCGGTCGGCAACACGTCCGCCGACCTGCAGCGGCAGCTGGCGACTCGCTTCGGCGCGGGTACCACCCCGGCCGGGGCGGTGCGTGTCGGCGGTCACCTCGCGGCCAGCCTGCCGTTGCTGGACGGCGCGGTGCTGGTTGTCAGCGAGCCGGTCGTCAGCCAGACGTCGCTGTATCTGGGCCTCGTCGTCATCGTTGCCGCCGGCCTCGTCTTGGCACTGTTGCTCGGGGCGTTGATCGCCCGGCGTACCCGTCGCTCGATCAGTGACCTGTCGGCGACGGCGCGGCGCATCATCGAGGGGGCACCGCGGACACCCGAGCTGGCTGCGACGCCGGGGCGGGAAACGCACGCCAGTGAATTGGACGAACTCGGTTCGGTGCTCACCCAGTTGAGCCAGCTGGTGCACGCGACCAGTACGGACCTGCAGAACAGTCGCGACGAGCTGCGACGCGGTATCGGCCGGCTGGGCAGCACGCTGTCGGGCACCCACGACCTGGACCGGATCCTGGCGGTGATCCTGGAGACGGCGATGAGCAGCGTCGGTGCACAGGCGGGTGCGTTGCTGCTCACGGCTGCGTCTCGGGACGCGTTGTACCTGGCGGTGGGGCATGGGCTGGAGGGGCGCGTCGACGGCAGCCCGGACAACCGCCGGATCGCGTTGCACCCGATGGCCAACGGATCCGAGGATGAGCAGTCGACCGCGTCGGACGAGGCAGTGACGACGCCGCGTGGCGTCGTCACCAGGGTTGCCACCAGCGGCGAGACCGTCTTCGGCGTGGTGGGGGACCACGGGTTGGTGCTGGCGGACGACGAGCCGCGCGGTCGTACGATCCTGGCGGTCCCGTTGCGCAGCGCGGATCGGGTCACCGGCGTCCTCGCCCTCTACGACCGTGGCGACGGGCGGCCGTTCGACGTGCACGACATGCAGGTCGTCCGCGACTTCGTCACCCAGGCCACCGTGGCGATCGACAACGTGCTGCTGCACCGCGAGGCGCAGCGGCTGTCGGTCACCGACGGCATGACCGGGCTGTGGAACTACCGGTACGCGACCCTCGCGCTGGACCGGGAGGTCGAGCGGGCGCAGCGTTTCGGGCACCCGCTCGCACTGCTCATGCTGGACCTCGACCGGTTCAAGCGGGTGAACGACCTGTACGGCCACCAGCGGGGCGATGCCGTGCTGATCGAGCTCGCGGCGCGGATGCGTACGGTCGTGCGTGAGGTGGACATCGTCGCCCGCTACGGCGGTGAGGAGATCCTGCTGATCCTGCCGGAGACCGACCTCGCCGGCGCGGAATTACTCGCGGATCGGGTGCTCGACAGCATCCGCCGGCAGCCGGTGGGCGGTCCCGGTGAGCCGCCGGTGTGGATGACGACCTCGATCGGGGTGTCGGTGATGCCGATGCACGGTGACACCGCGCGGACCTTGCTGCGCGCTGCAGACAACGCTCTCTACGTCGCCAAAGCGTCCGGTCGCGACACCGTCCGGGTCGCCTCGATCCGCCGGGACGTCGACGAGTGGGAGACGGCCCAGGATCCGTCCGGTTCTGTCGGCCGCTGACAGCATCGCTCGAACCGATACTGTCGAGTCATGCCCGATGCAGCAGCTACGCGACGCGGCAACGAGGTCCGCGCTGCGGTGATCCCGGCGGCCGGTCTGGGGACCCGGTTCCTGCCTGCGACCAAGGCCGTCCCGAAGGAACTGTTGCCGGTGGTGGACACGCCGGCGATCGAGTACGTGGTCGCCGAGGCGGCCGCCGCGGGGCTCGACGATGTGCTGCTGATCACCCGGCGCGGCAAGGTGGCGATCGTCGATCATTTCGACGCCAAGCCCGCCCTGGAGCAGGAGCTGGACCGGAAGGGGGACACGGCACGGCTGGCCGCGATCCGCCGGTCCACAGAGCTCGCGCAGGTCCATTCCGTCCGGCAACAGGAACCACGCGGCTTGGGGCACGCGGTGCTGCAGGCCGCCTCACACGTCGGCGACGCCCCCTTCGCGGTGCTGTTGGGCGACGATCTGATCGACCCGCGAGACCGGCTGCTGGCCCGGATGCTCGAGGTATACGCCGACGGCGGGGGCAGCGTGATCGCCCTGATGGAGGTCCCGGCCGAGCAGACGTCGCTGTACGGGTGCGCGGCGGTGCGGCAGCTGCCGGAGCCGGGGACGGACACCGTGACCGTCACCGGCCTGGTGGAGAAGCCCGCTGCGGGACAGGCCCCGTCGAATCTGGCGGTCATCGGTCGGTACGTGCTCACGCCGGACGTCTTCGAGGTGCTGCGGGAGACCGAGCCGGGGCGTGGTGGGGAGATCCAGCTGACCGACGCGCTGGCGGTACTCGCGGATCGTGGACAGTTGCGGGGCGTGGTGTTCCGGGGGCGCCGGTACGACACCGGCGATCGGGTCGAGTGGCTCAAGGCCACCATCCGGCTGGCCGCCGAGCGCGAAGACCTGGGTCCGGCGCTGCGCCCGTGGCTGCGTGAGTTCGTCCGGGGGATGCCGGAGTGACACCGCGGGACGCAGGAGCGGCACGGTGACCTCCGATGGGCTCCGCCCGGTCGACGAGCACCTCGCCGAGGTGCTGTCCCGGGTGGCGCCGCTCGCTCCGCTGGAACTGGGCCTGGCGGACGCACACGGCAGCTATCTCGCCGAGGACGTGACCACCTCGATCCCGTTGCCGCCGTTCGACAACTCGAGCATGGACGGATACGCGGTTCGGCTCGAGGACGTCCGTGACGCCAGCCCCGGCCAGCCGGTGGCGCTACCGGTGGTGGCCGACATCGCC
>DASZVT010000202.1:0-29971 GCA_035546915.1 Mycobacteriales bacterium
CGACACTACGATCTGTTCGACGCGGCCGGCGCAGACTGGGCGCTCGTGGCCGAGTCTGCGGGGCTGGCGCTGGTCCCGATCGGTGCTTTCGGTGCGCGCACGGCGGTCGACTGCATCGACCCCGGGGTGCGGCTGGAGACAGCGGTGGCGGCGATCGCCGCGACGCATGCGAGCACGGCCCCGGGGCTGTGGCTGCGCGCCCTTGTCCTTGCTGCGGCCTACCTGGCCGGGATCGCCGAGGCGGTGCGGGACATGGCGGTCCGGCACGCTGGCGGCCGGGAACAGTTCGGTCGCCCGATCGGCACCTTCCAGGCCATCAAGCACCCCTGCGCGGACATGGCGATCTTCGCCGAGGCGGCGTGGGCGCAGGTCCTGTTCGCGGCGGTCAGCGTCCAGGCGAACCGCGTTGACGGCGCGTTCCAGGCACATGCCGCGCACCTGTCCGCGGTGCGCGCCGCGCGCAGCAACGCGAGCCACAACATCCAGATCCACGGCGGCATGGGATTCACGGACGAGTGCGACGCGCACCTGTTCCTCAAGCGAGCCGAGGTGGCCCGGCTCCAATTGACCGAACCGGCCGACGAGCTCGACACACTGCTCGCGCTGCCCGGCCCGGATGCGGCCGCCTGAGCCGGTGATACCTCGCCGCGCTGGACCCGTACGGCGCAGCAGTTACGGGGCTAGCAGCCCGGCTATCGGTGTGCGTGGCGAGAAAACCCGCGCCCTGCTGCTCGATACCGCCCTGCCGTTGTTCGAGCGGCACGGCTTCCACGGTACGTCGATCGACGAGATCGCCCGGGCCGCAGGTGTTTCGCGAGCCACCCTGTACCAGTATTTCGGCAGCAAGGAGGCGGTGTTCGCCGAATTGCTGGAGGAGTGCGGTGCGGCACTGGTCCGGGTGGTCCGACGGCTTGGGCCGCTCGGCCCGGGCGTGTCCGGCTTCGACAACCTGCACTGGTGGATCGGCGAGTGGGCGTGGGTCTACGACAGGTACGCGACGTTGTTCGTCGAGTGGTCCCGGGTGGACTCGCCGGGTAGCGAGTTTCGTTCGATGGTCTCCCGCTTCGTCACGTCCTTCGACGAACGCATCGCGCACCGGCTGGAGAACAGCGAAATGGACGGCATCGACCCACCGGATGCGGCGCTGGTCCTGATGAGCGTGGTGCACCGGGTGAACTACTTGCGCCACCGCGGCATCACGCTCGGTCGTCCAGCATCGGTCCTGCTCGACAACCTAGCCGTCGTCATGCAGCTCTTCCTGTTTCCGGACACCACAGGGGACGTCTTCCGCGCAGTGCTGCCATCGCGGCGCCGTGAGAGTGATGCGCCCGGCAGGTGGCCACCACCGCAGCAGGGCGCGGCCGTCGCGGACGCGTGCCGTACCCGGATTGCTGAACTCCGGCCGCGTCCGGCCGCGACGGTGCGCCGGATGCTCGATGCCGGTGCTCACCTACTGGCCGCGTCCGGCTACCACGCGACATCGGTGGACGACATCGTGGCGGCCGCCGGTCTCACCCGTGGGACTTTCTACCGTTACTTCGACGAGAAGCTGGACCTGCTGGTGGTGCTGTCCGAGGAATGCGCTGCCGCCAGTGCCGAACTCGCGGCCCGCTTCGCCGAACTGGCCGAGCCGGCCGAGCGCGACGTGCGGCTGCGCGGCTGGCTCGCCGACTTCGTCGACTGCCACGACAGGTACCTCGGCGTCTACCGGGCCTGGGTCGACGCGGCGCCGGAGCACCCGGTGATCGCGCAATGCCGACGCGCCGCCGCCGAGGATCTGCGGCGCTCGTTCGTCCGGGTGCTGCGTGGCGTCGAGCGCGCCTACCCGCTCGACGTCGGTGCCGGTGCGATCGTGCTGATCGCGATCCTCGAACGACTGCCCGAAGCGCTGCGTGAGCAGCACCCGCGAATGGCGAAGGGCCAGCTCATCGACCTGATGGCGCGCACCGTGCAGCGAGCGCTGCTGTAGGCCGGCCGGCCGGTTCAGCAGGATGCGAACCGATCCCGCAACTCCTGCTTGATCACCTTCCCCATCGCGTTCTTCGGTAGTTCGGCCACGACCTCGAGCTGCTCCGGATGCTTGCGGATGTTGAGTCCGCTACGGGTCAGGTGTGCGCTCAGGTCCGCCAGCGAAGGAGCCGGCGCGCCGGCTGCGGTGACGACCACGGCGCAAGCGAGTTCCCCGGTGGTCTGGCTCGGCAGCCCCACTACCGCGACCTCGGCGACCGCGGGATGCCCCAGTAAGTGGCCTTCCACCTCGCGGGCGGAGATGTTCTCCATGTTGCGGATGATGACGTCCTTCAGGCGACCGGTGACTGTCAGGTAACCGGCGTCGTCCAGGAAGCCGAGGTCGCCGGTCCGGAAGAAGCCGTCGTCGTCGAAGGCGTCCACGTCCAGGCCGGCGTCGACGTACCCGACCATGAGCTGCGGGCCGCGGACCCGGATCTCACCGATCTCGCCGATAGCTGCCGCGGAACCGTCCGTGCGCGCGATGCGGATCTCGCCCCCGGGCCCTGGCGGTCCCTCCGTCGTCGCGTGCTGGTGGTCGCTGTCGTCCGCGTGACCCCAGCTGATGTGCGGGCATTCGGTGAGGCCGTACCCGGAGACGACGCCGATACCGCCGAGTTCCTGCTTGACTTGCTGGTGCAGGGCTTCAGGGCGGGGCGAGCCGCCGCACAGGAACGCCCGTGCCATCGGGAAGAGCCGAACCTGCGGGTGCAAGCGCTGCTGCTGCAGGTAGGCGCGGATGAACGGGACTCCGGAGCCGACCACGGTCACGTCTGCGGTGGACAGGAACTGGGTGGTCCGGACCGGATCGAAAATCTCGTCGAGCACCAAGGTCGCGCCCCGGCGTAGTGCGTTGCAGATGTGCGCGATGCCAGCGATGTGGCCGATCGGCGCCAGCGCTGCGATGCGGTCGGTCGACTCGATCCGCAGCGCCGAGCCGAACGTGTCGGCTGCGGCGAGGATCGCCCGGTCGGTGTGCCGGGCGCCCTTCGGGCTGGACGTGGTGCCGGAGGTGTACAGCAGCCATCGCACTGTCGGCTCCGGTGATGCCGGCGGAAGATCGGCGGGATCACCGGCCGGCAGCCCGTCGTCGATGACGTGCGCCGCCAGACCCGGGATCCTTGCGACGACGGCGGCAGCGAGCTGCTCGTGGTCGGTGCCGCGGTACGTGCGCGGGACGAACAGGTGCCGGCTGCCCGCCTGGCCGCAGATGAACGCGACGTCGTCCTCCCGCAGCATGGTGACCAGCGGGTTCTGTACCGCCCCGATCCGGGCCAGCGCGAGTGTCAGCACGACCGTCTCGAACCGGGTGGGCAGCTGCCAGGAGACCACCTCGCCGGCACGGAACCCGGCGGCGTGCAGACCGGCCGCGGTGCGCTCGACCTGGCGGAACAGCGCGCCGACCGTCATGTTCCGGCCGCCCCGGTCGAGGGCGAACATCGCGTCCGGAGTCGCCTGGTACCGGGCCTGCAGCAGTTTCCAGATGGCGGCGGCGCTGGAGATGGCCGTCATGCCTGCGTGGCGGAGCCGGTGCGCAGCTCGCGTTTGAGGATCTTGCCGGCCGGCCCCAGCGGCATCTCGGCTCGAAACCGGTAGTGGCGAGGCTGCTTGTAGCCGGCAAGCTGGGAGCGACTGAGGTCCCTCAGCGCGCTCTCCAGCCCGGCGGTGTCCGCAGCTTGCTTGGGCACCACCACCGCGACCGGCGTCTCGCCCCATTCCGGATCCGGCTCGCCGATCACCGCCACCAGTTCGACCTGCGGGTGCGCACCCAACACCCGCTCCAACTCGGCCGGGTAGATGTTGAACCCGCCGGAGATGATCATGTCGGTTTTGCGACCGACGATGTGCAGGTAGCCCTCCTCGTCCAGTCGGCCGAGGTCCCCGGACCACAGGCCCTCCGGACGGAACGCCGCCGCGGTGGCCGCCGGGTTGTTCCAGTACCCGCGGGCCATCGAGTCGGCGCGGATCACCACCTCGCCGACCTCGCCGGCGGGCAGATCGTTGCCGTCGTCGTCCACGACGCGGATCTCGGCTTGCGGCGTCTCCCGGCCGCAGGAGGTACGGCGCGACTCCGCGCCCGCGACGATCGCGCGGTGGTCCGCCGGCGTCAGGATGGTCACCTGACCGCCGGCCTCAGTGAGACCGTAGCGCTGTTGCAGGTCGCAGCCGAGCAGATCCATCGCTTCCTGGGCGAGGCCCGGTGGTACCGGGGAGGAGCCGTAGCTGATCCGGCGCAGCGAGCCGACGTCGGCTCGGTGGCCGTTCTCCAACAGCCGCAGGGTGCGCTGCAGCATGGTCGGGATGAAGGTCGTCATCGTGACGTGTTGACGATCGATCGCGTCCAGTAACGCGTCCGGATCGAATCGCGGGTGGATGATCATGGTCTGGCCGAGGAACAGCCAGCTGAGAGTACGGATCATGCCGCCGGCCGTGAAGAACGGCGTGGTCGCGAGCATCACGTCATCGTGTACGGCTTCGGTGATCAGGCAGGTGTCGTAGACCTGGGCGATCATCGCCCGGTGGTCACAGACCACGCCCTTGGGTCGGCCGGTGGTGCCGCTGGTGTACAGCAGGAAGTGGATGTCGTCCGGGGTGTGCGTGGCCGCCGTCGGGTCGACGTCCCGGCCGGACTCGATGGCCCGCTCGTATCCGGTGCCGAACTGGTCACCGCCGATCTCGAGGGTGACCTCCAGTTCGCCCAGCCCGCTGGTCACCAGCTCGGCCTGGTCGGTGTGCGCGATGACAGCGCGGCAACCGGAGTCCTGCGCGATGTAGGCCGCCTCGTCACCGGACAGTCGCGCGTTGATGGGTACCAGCACCAGGCCGGCCTTGGCGAGCCCGAAGGTGATCTCCGGCCACTCGCCGGTGTTGCGGGCGCAGATCGCCACCCGGTCCCCGGGCGCCAGACCGCGGCTGAGCAGGGAGCTACCAAGCCGGTTCGCGCGCGCGTCCAGGCCTTGCCAGGATAGTTCCTTGCCCTCGAAGACCACCGCTGTCTTGGCCGGGAAACGGCGTCCGTTGCGCCGCGAGATGTCGCCGATCAGCATCGATCCTCGTCTCAGAGCAGGAAGGCCAGGGTGGGGACGGCATGTGCCGCGTTCACCAGATGCACTGTCTTGCGCGCCAGCCGCAGTTGTCCGTCGGCGGTGCGACGGATCACGTAGACGTAGCGTCCGGCCCAGGTGGTGGTGTCCTCGCGGTGCTCGAACAGGACGAAGTTCGCCCCTACGGTGACGGTGTCGGCAGTGCGCTCGAGCACCTCCAGGTTGGCGAGCAGCCGGCGCATCACCGATGGCGGTGTCTGTGCGTGCCGGGCGCCCGAGTTGAGCTGCGCGATCCGGCTCCGGATCCGACGCCGGTTGTCGTACACGTACGACAACCGCGTCGCCGGGTCGTCGTCGGGGTGCATCGGCACCCAGTAGAGGGCGTCGTCGTCCCAGAGAGATTCCCACTCGGAGTAGCGGGCCTCGTCGGCGAGTCGCGCTTCCAGGAACAGGAATGCGCTGATGTCCTCGTCCGGGATTCCCTGTGGGGTAGGCGGATCCGCGGTCTCGTTTCCGGCGACGGTCTCGGCTGTGCTCACGCGTCCCCCTCGCCGGCGCCGAGTCGCCCGTCCAGTACCGCGGCCCAGTGCCGCCACCAGCCGCGCTGCGGTGTCTCCGCGCTCTTGTCGTGGTTGACCACGCCGGTCTCGTCGGTCAGGTCGTCCTCCAGGCCGCGGCTGAGCTCGATCCACTCCGGCTGCCGGGCAGCGAGGCCGAGCTGGTTGCGCCGGCCGATCTCGCCGTCGTCCGCGATCAGGAATCCGGCCGGGCCCATCGCGCCCTCAGTCCGGCGCAGCATCCGGCCGTTCAGCCCGCCCGCGCCCGGGATCAGCGCCGGCGTGGTGTACGCGATGGTCTCGCCCGGACCGAGCGGCTCGACGGTCATGATGTTCATCTCGGCCAGGAACAGGTTCGGGAAGATCAGCGTGTGCGGTGGACCCACCACGAACGCCCGGTGGGTGCGTTCCGGTCCGTGTGCGTGCTCCATCGCGGCGACGTACTCCGGCGCCTGCTCGCGGCGTAACCGGCCGAACCAGACGAACTCCTCGTCCAGCCGGGTGTATTCGGGCAGGTAGTCGATCTCCGCATGCCCGTTGCCCAGGTCCCGGACGTAGACCTCGACCTTGCTGGGGACGTGGGAGACCTTGGCCGGCCGGACTGCGTCGTACACCGACTGGTGTGTGAACAGCGCGTGGTAGCCGTCCACGTTGTTCTCCATCACCATCTTCCAGTTGCACTGCTGATGGTGTTTCATCCAGCCGGCCGTCAGCTGCAACGTGCCGGTGGGGGAGAGCGCGAGCAGGCGGTCGATCGCACCGGTGGCACGGCCGAGGTGTTCGAGCAGGCTGATTCCGGCCGGTGCCAGTGACGCGAACACGAACCCGCGGTAGCTGTCCAGGCGCGGGGTGGGCACCAGCCCCAGCCCCTCGCGCACCTCGTGCAGCCGTTCGCCGTACCCGTCCCGCATCGGGACGGCGACCAGGCTGCCGTCGTTGCTGAACGTCCAGCCGTGGTACGGGCAGCGGAACGACGAGGAGTTGCCGGCCTCGGCGTTGCACAGCCGGTTGCCGCGGTGGGCGCAGCGGTTCGCGAGCACCCGCACCACGCGGTCCTTCCCGCGCACCACGATCACCGGTTCGCCGGCGAGTCGCCGGGTGATGTAATCGCCCGGCTCGGGAATCTCGCTCTCGTGCGCGACGAAGACCCAGCCTTCGCGGAAGATTCGCCGCAGCTCCAACTCGAACACATCGGGCGACGTGTAAACCGAGCCATGTACGCGGTATGGCTGCACGAGTTCCGCCGCTCGTACCCGGGACGTCGCGGCCTGCTCGGTGCTCATGCCGGCTCCTCCTTCGTCGGATCGGTGTCGCCGGTCGGGACCGCGGCGGGCACCGGCACCCCGCCGACCCGGCGGAAGGCCACCCGGACCCGGTCGCCGATCTGCCAGTCGCGGGTCGCGGGCTCGAGGGTGGTCATGACGACACGGTGCGCGCTGTCGAGTTCCACGTCGAGCACCGGGTACGGGGCGGTGGTCCGCAGCAGTGGGCTCGCGGTGCGATGTACCAGTGTGCGGGCGTGCACCACGCCGCTGGGTGGTACCGGCCGCCAATGGGCCCCGGTGCCGGTGCACCGGTCGCAGACCTCCTGGTCGAGTTCGAACGGCTCCGCGCACTCGGCGCAGAACGGCATCGCCAGCTCGCCACGTTCGGCGTGCTCGAACAGTGGTGCGAGCGCGGTCCCCTCGAAGCTCGGCGCGAGCTCCGGCGAGACCAGCCAGTCGGCGGGGTGTTCGGTCATGAGCCGGCCTCCCGGCCCAGCACCAGGCAAGCGTGGTGGTCGAGCCTTCCGCCCAGACCGGTCACCAGCGCGGTACTCGCGCCGTCCACCTGGCGGGCGCCTGCGCTGCCGCGAAGCTGGGTCAGCGCCTCTACCAGCGGGGTCATGCCCTGTAGGTAGAAACCGGCCAGTTGGCCACCGCCGGTGTTGACCGGCAGCGTCCCGCCGGGTGCGATCCCGCCGCCGCGTACGAACTCACCGACCGGACCGCCGTCGGGTACCAGACCGTATTCGTCCAGCAGGCACAGCGTAACCGCGCTGAACGGGTCGTAGAGCTCGACGATGTCCAAGCCGCTGCGGGCGATCCCGGCCGACCGCAGCGCCGTCTCGACGGCGACACGCCCGCCGCCGAACCAGGATTCGCCGGGACCGTGCCGGCGCCGGCGCGGGTGGGACTGGCCCAGCCCGAGAACGTACGCCGGCGGCTGTACTCCGGCGGTGGGATGGCCTGCGACGACGACCGCGGCGGCTCCGTTCACCGGGCGGGCGCAGTCCAGCACGCGCAGCGGCTCCGCCACCATCCGGCTCGCGTGATATCCGGCGCAGTCGAGCGGAGTCCGACTCACCGCGTCCGGATTTCCCACCGCCCAAGCCCTCGCGGACACCGCGACCGCGCACAAGTCCTCCTCGGTCCCGCCGCTAGCGGCGAGATAACGGGAAGCGAGTAGCGCGTAGGTCGGCACCGAGCCGAGCACGCCGGACGCCCGTTCCAGTCCCCGGACGCCGCTGACGCCGCCGCTATTGTCATAGCTGGCACCGGCTGATCCCCCGGGCCGTAACGGCGCGTCAGCGAAGACGCAGAGCACTCGACGGGCCAGGCCCGCCCGTACCGCGAGGGCGGCGTGCGCGACCATCGCGACGGTTGTCGCGCCCTTGATCTCCAGGTGCTCCAGCAGCCTCAGGTCGCCGAGACCGGCCTGTCGGGCCAGCTCGACGCTGACCCGGTCCGGCCGGATGCCCTGGCTGGAAGCGACCAGCAGCCCGTCAACCTCTTCGCGGCGCAGCCCGGCATCACTCAGCGCGGCTTCAATTGCGACCACCGCCAGATCTCGGGCGCGGCCACCGGGCTGTGTGGTCATCGGTGTCGTCCCCAGCCCCACAATCGCCGGGCTGGTCACGTCCCGCCTCTGCGGTATGGACCGACCCGCAGCCAGCCGGTCCGGTCGTCGTCGGTGGCGAGGCAGAGGCTGGCCAACTCGATAGGCGACAGCAGGATGTGCGCGCCGGTTTCCAGGTCCTCGACCAGCAGCCGCGGACCATTGCCGCGGTGATCCACCGAGACGCGGACGGAGGCGAACTCATTGCGCAGTTCCTGCCCGCCGGACTCCGAGGCCGGCGAGCTGTCCGCCGGATCGTCCGCAGCGTGCGTCGCTCCCACCCGATCATCGTATACTGACTGTCAGAAACGGGCCGGGATGCATTGCGCCGGTCACGGCCGGCGGAACTGGGAGCCTCGGATGGATGCGCACCCCCCTGCTCAGCTCACCCACGTCGGGCTCTTCGTCGATGACCTGGATGCGATCGTCGACTTCTACACCCGGCTGATCGGGCTGGTGGTGGTCGACCGCGGCGAGTTCCTCGGGCGGGAGCTGGCGTTCCTCAGCCGCAACGCCGACGAACACCACCAGGTGGTGCTGGTGACGGGGCGCAACGTGCCGGCAGGAACCCAGCTGCTCAGCCAGGTGTCGTTCCGGCTGGCGGACGCCGACCTGCCGGCGCTGCGCTGGTATCACCGGCGGGCGCTCGAACTGGGCGCGACCGGGATGGAGGGACGCGACCACGGGAACAGCTGGAGCATCTACTTCCTCGACCCGGAAGGGAACCGTGTCGAGATCTACACCCCGACACCGTGGTACGTGCGCCAGCCGTGGCGGATCCCGCTCGACCTGGGGCTGACCGATGAGCAGATCGCGACGAACACGAAGCGTCAGATCGAGGCGACGGCGACGTGGTCGCCGGTGCAGGAGTGGCGGGACGAGATCGCCGGCCGGATGGACGGATACGCGGCCGGGCGCCCGCCGGCCGCCGGGCCTACCGGCGACCGGCCGTACCGGAGCATCTGGACCGCGCTCAAGGACGTGGCCTTCACCCAGGGGTGGGTCGACGTGGACGGCGTGTCCACCCGGTACGTCGAGGCCGGTGACCGCACCGCGCCGGCGGTGCTGATGCTGCATGGGACCGGTGGGCACTGGGAGACCTACGCGCCGAACCTCGGCACGCTCTCCCAGCATTTCCACTGCATCGCGATCGACATGGTCGGCAACGGCTTCTCCGACAAACCCGACTACGACTACGAGGTCGCCGTCTACGTCCGGCATGCGCTGGGCGTGCTGGACCACTTCGGCATCACCACGGCTGCCGTGATCGGGATGTCGCTCGGTGCCTGGGTCGCCGCGCAACTGGCGCTCGATGCGCCGGAGCGGATCACCGACCTGGTGCTGATGTCGCCGGCCGGCCTGGTCGCCACCGCGGAGAACATGGCCCGGATCCGGGCGCAGCGCACCCAAGCTGTCGAGAACCCGACCTGGCCATCGATCAAGGCGATGTTCGACCACCTGATTGCCGACGAGGAGAACCGGATCCCCGACGTCATCGCCCTGCGCCAGGCCATCTACCGACTGCCGCGCACCCGCGACGTCATCGATCACGTGCTGGTGCTGCAGGACCCGCAGGCCCGGGAGCGCAACCTCATCCCGGAACAGCAGTGGCGGCAGATCGCAGCCCGCACGCTCGTGGTCGCCTCGGGCAAGGACTTCAGTGAGTACCAGAGCACCGCACGGCGGGTGGCGTCCTACATCCCGCGCTGCGAGGTGCTGGAGATGCCGCACGTGAAGCACTGGCCGAACTTCGAAGATCCTGAGACGTTCAACGCAGCCGCTGTGCAATTTCTGCGGCACTGACGGTACGACCACCAATACCGGACCGACGGGAGCGACGAGCGCGCATGGATCCGACCACTGCGGACGAGATTGCGCATGCGCTGGACGAAGCGGAGCGGACCGGAATCCCGATCCAGCAACTCTCGCTCGCCCATCCGGAACTGTCCGTGGACGATGCGTACGAGGTGCAACGCCGGTGGGTCGAAACGAAGCTCGCGCGTGGCCGGGTGCTGCGCGGTCGCAAGGTCGGGCTGACCTCGCGCGCGATGCAGCAATCGTTGGGCATCGATGAGCCGGACTTCGGCGCGCTGCTGGACGACATGTTCTTCGACGACGGTGGGACCGTCCCGCGCGACCGCTTCATCTTTCCCCGGGTGGAGGTCGAGCTGGCCTTCGTGCTTGCCCAGCCGCTGCACGGACCGGGTATCAGCCTCTACGACGTGCTCGACGCGACGCGCTATCTCGCGCCGGCGCTGGAGATCCTCGACGCCCGGGTGCAGATGCGTGACGAGCCGACCGGGCACACCCGCACCATCGTCGACACGGTGGCCGACAACGCGGCGGACGCCGGCGTCGTCCTCGGCAGCCAGGCGGTCCGCCCGCATGAGGTGGACCTGCGCTGGGTCGCGGCCGTGCTCACCGTGAACGAGACCGTCGAGGAGACGGGCGTCGCGGCCGGCGTGCTGAACCACCCGGCGCGGGCGGTCGCCTGGCTGGCGAACAAGCTCGACCGCTACGGCCTGGGCCTGGACGCGGGGCAGGTGATCCTCTCCGGCTCGTTCACCCGCGCCATCCCGGCCCGGGTGGGGGACACCTTCCACGCCGACTTCCGCGATCTCGGCACGGTCACGTGCCGATTCGTCTGAGGGGATGTGCGGATGGACAGCACCCGGGCGGCGTTCAAGCAGCGGCTCGCCGAGGCGCGACCGGCTATCGGCATGTGGGTGGCGACCGGCAGCCCGTACTGCGCCGAGATCTGCGCCGGAAGCGGTCTCGACTGGCTCCTGCTCGACAGCGAGCACGCTCCGAACGACCTGCGCTCGCTGCTGGCACAGCTGCAGGTCGTCGACGGGTACCCGGGTCACCCGGTGGTGCGGCCGCCGGTCGGAGATCCGGTGCTGATCAAGCAACTGCTCGACATCGGTGCGACGAGTCTGCTGATCCCGATGGTCGAGAGCGCCGAGCAGGCAGCGGGTTTGGTGGCGTCGGTGCGATACCCGCCGGCCGGGATCCGTGGGGTCGGCAGCTCGCTGGCCCGGGCGTCCCGGTGGGGTCGGGACACCGGGTACGTGCACGGAGCGGACGAGGGGATCACGCTCCTGGTCCAGGTGGAGTCGCGCGCCGGACTCGAGCACCTGACAGAGATCGTCGCGGTGGACGGGGTGGACGGCGTCTTCCTCGGCCCGGCGGATCTGGCTGCGTCGCTCGGGCATCTCGGTGACCAGCAACATCCCGAGGTCGTCACCGCGGTGACCGGTGCGCTGGCGGCGATCCGGGCCGCCGGCAAAGCGGCCGGCGTCAACGCGTTCGTCCCGTCGCTCGCGGAGCGCTACCTCGCCGCCGGCGCGACCTTCCTGCTGGCCGGTGCGGACGTGATGTTGTTGGCTCAGGGCAGCGCCGCGCTGGCGGCCCGGCACCGCTGACCTGGCAGCGAACTACACCGGAGGTGCCTATGGAGAGCGTGACGATGACGATCGGCGCCGAGCGCCGCGCCGGCGCCGGCACGTTCGGGTCGCTGGACCCGTACACCGGCGAGGCGTGGGCGCAGGTGCCGGAGGCGAGTCGCCGTGACGTGGACGACGCCGTCACGGCAGCGCGGGCCGCGTTCGAGGGGGAGTGGGGTGCGACGCCCGGTGCCGAGCGCGGCCGGCTGATGCGGCGGCTGGCCGCCCTGGTCAGTGAGAACGCCGATGCGCTCGGTGACGCCGAGACCCGTGACAACGGCAAGCTGCTGCGGGAGATGGGCGGGCAGGTGCGGAGCCTGTCGTCCTGGTACGACTACTACGCGGGACTGGCCGACAAGATCGAGGGCCGGGTGGTGGACACCGGCAGGCCGGACTTCTTCGGCTACGTCACCCGCGAGCCGGTCGGGGTGGTGGCGAGCATCCTGCCCTGGAATTCCCCGCTACTGCTGCTGACGTTCAAACTCGCACCGGCGCTCGCTGCCGGTTGCACGATGGTGGCCAAGCCGTCCGAACAGGCACCGGTGTCGATCTTGCGGTTCGCGCAGCTCTTCGCGCAGGCCGGCTTCCCGCCGGGAGTGTTCAACACCGTCAGCGGCGCGTCGCGCGAGGTCGGTGAGTGGCTGGTCGCGCACCCAGACGTCGACCACGTGTCGTTCACCGGCTCGGAACGGACCGGCGCCGCGGTGGCGGCTGCGGCCGGCGGCCACCTCGCCCCGGTGACGCTCGAACTCGGGGGCAAGTCGGCGAACATCGTGTTCCCGGACGCGGATCTGGACGCCGCTGCGAACGGCTTGGTGGCGGGCATCTTCGCGGCCGCCGGTCAGACCTGCATCGCCGGCTCGCGCGCGCTGATCCACGAGTCGGTGTACGACGCGGTGCTGGACCGGGTGGCCGAGCGGGCGAAGCGCATCGTGCTCGGAGACCCGAAGGACCCGGCTACCGAGATGGGACCGATCTGCTTCGCCGGTCAACTGGAGAAGATCCGCACGCTTGTCGCCGCAGCCCGGCGGGACGGCGCGCGGGTGGTCACCGGCGGTGACGACGGGGGCAAGGGCGGACTGTTCTTCGCGCCGACGATCCTGGCCGATGTCGGCAACGATGCCGAGATCTGCCAGGAGGAGGTGTTCGGGCCGGTCCTGACCGCGCTGAAGTTCTCCTCGGAGCAAGAGGCGATCGCGCTCGCGAACGCGTCCCGCTACGGCCTTGCGGCTGGTGTCTGGACGCTGGACGTGCGGCGTGCACTGCGGGTCACCCGCCGGCTGCGGGTGGGCACGGTCTGGGTGAACGCCTACCGCACCCTCAACTTCGCGATGCCGTTCGGAGGTGCCAAGCGCAGCGGATTCGGCCGCGAGAACGGCCTGGAGGGCCTGGCCGGGTTCCTGCAGGAGAAGGCGGTCTGGATCGAGACGACGGGCGACACCCGCGACCCGTTCGTGCTGGGCTGACCCGGTGTCGAACGACACCGTTGCCCGGTCCGGTCCGCTCGACGGGATCACCGTCGTCTCGTTGGAACAGGCCGTCGCGGCACCGTTCGCGACCCGCCAGCTCGCCGACCTCGGCGCCCGCGTGATCAAGATCGAGCGACCCGGCGCCGGTGACTTCGCTCGCGGGTACGACCACAGCGTCAAGGGGTTGGCGAGTTACTTCGTCTGGCTGAACCGGTCCAAGGAGTCGCTGAGCCTGGACGTGAAGAGTGCAGCCGGACAGGAAGTCCTGGCTGCGCTGGTGGCGAGGGCAGACGTGTTCGTGCAGAATCTCGCGCCCGGGTCAGCCGCTCGGCTCGGTCTGGGTACGCACGAGCTGCGTGCTCGCCATCCACGGCTCGTCAGCTGCGACATCTCCGGTTACGGATCCGACGGCCCGTACCGAGACCGCAAGGCGTACGACCTGATGATTCAGTGCGAGACCGGCTTGCTGGCCGTCACCGGCACGCCCGACGAGCCGGCCAAGGCCGGGATCTCGGTGGCCGACATCGCCGCGGGCACGTACGCCTTCGCCGGTATCCAGACCGCGCTGCTGCAGCGGTTTCGCACCGGTGAGGGGACGACGGTGGCGGTGTCGCTGTTCGACGCGTTGACCGAGTGGATGGCCCAGCCGCTCTACTACGCCATGTACACCGGGACGCCGCCGGCCCGCTCCGGTGCGGCGCACGCGACCATCGCGCCGTACGGGGCGTTCCGGGCCGCCGACGGCCTGGTCCAGCTCGCGATCCAGAACGAACGGGAATGGAACCGGTTCTGTGCGCAGGTACTGGACCGCCCGCAGCTGACCGAGGACCCGAGGTTCGCGACGAACGCGGACCGCGTCGCCTACCGGACCGAGTTGGTCGCCGAGATCGAGGAGGTGTTCGCACCGCTGCCGGTGCCGCAGGTACTGCGGCGGCTGGAACGTGCCGGGATCGTCAGCGGTCGGATGAACGACGTGGCGGACGTGCTCGAGCATCCGCAGCTGGCTGGGACCGGGCGCTGGCGCGAGGTGGCTACCCCGGCCGGTCCGGTCCGGGCACTCGACCCGCCAGCCCGGATCGGCGGCGTGCGGCCGGTGATGGGAGCGGTTCCGGCGGTCGGCGAACACACCGACGCGATCCTGGCCGAACTCGGATACGGGACGGCGCGGATCGCAGCACTGCACGAGTCCGGAGTGGTGTGATCGGTGTCTGGCCGGGGCGAGAGGGAGAGCGACATGGCGGAGACCGCACTGCTGATCATGGATGTCCAGCAGCATGTGGTGGAGCACTACGCGCCCGATCCGGAGTCGCTGCTGCCGGCGCTCGAACGCGCAGGCGCTGCGGCGCGCGCCGCTGGCGTCAGCGTCGTCTACGTCCGGCTGGGATACCGAGAAGGGCTGCCCGAAGTGAGCCGGCGCAACCGCGGCTTCGCGGTAGCGGCAGGATCCCGCGAGTTCTACGACGATTCCCCGAGCACCGCGATCCACGCCGCGATCGCGCCCCAGCCCGGCGACATCGTGGTAACCAAGAAGCGGGTGAGCGCATTCACCGGCAGCGACCTGGACGTGCTCCTCCGGTCGCTGGGCGTTACTCAGCTCGTGCTCGGCGGTATCGCGACCAGCGGCGTGGTGCTCTCGACACTGCGACAGGCCGCCGATCTCGATTTCGGGCTCACCGTGCTGCGGGACGGCTGCGCGGACCCCGACGACGAGGTGCACCGGGTCCTGTTGGACAAGGTCTTCCCGCGGCAGGCCGACGTGCTGGAGGTCGACGACTGGATCGCGAGCCTGCGCGCCGACGCCTGAGCCACCAGGCCCGCTGTTACCGTAACCGCCGCAGTCGCCGATAAAGACGGAGATGCCGTGATGTCCAGTTCGACCGCCTCGACGATCCGCCCGCTTCCTGAAGTGACTCCGGAGAATCAGTTCTACTGGACGGCAGGCCGCGACGGCGTGCTGCGCATCCTGCGCTGCCGGAACTGCCAGTATTGGGTCAATCCGCCGGGGCCGATCTGTCCGCAGTGCCGCAGCAGCGAGGTCGAGCCCGCGGAGACCTCCGGACAGGCGACCGTGGTGGGCTACACGGTCAACCACCAGCAGTGGTATCCGGAGCTCGAGGTGCCATACGTGGTCGCTGTCGTCGAGTTGCCGGAACAGGTGGGCCTGCGGTTGGTGACGAACATCGTCGGCTGTTCGCCCGACGAGGTCCGCGCGGACATGCCGGTCACGGTGACCTTCGTGCAGGTCGAGGACGTCTGGATTCCCGTATTCGAACCAGCGGAGGCGTGATGGAGCTCGGGGAGCACAAAGTCGTCATCAGCGGCGTCGGCCAGTCGGACATCGGGCGAAGGTTGAATCGCACGGGGCTCGACCTCACCGTCCAGGCAGCGCTGGCCGCCGTCGACGATGCCGGGTTGCAGCTGTCCGATATCGATGGCATCTCCACCTGGCCGGGTGCCGCGACGGACGCCGCGCCCGGCTTCTCGCCCTGTGGGGCAGCGGATCTCAAGGAAGCGCTGCGACTGGAACTGAGCTGGTACTCGGCGGGTCCGGAGGGGGCTGCGCAGTACGCGGCGGTCGTCAACGCGGTCGCCGCGGTGGCCACCGGGCTGGCGAACAACGTGCTCTGCTTCCGCACCGCGACCGAGTCGACCTCGCAGTCGCTCGGCCGGCCGGCGAGTGTGGTCGGCCTGGGTGGGTCGCGGGTTTCGGGTCCCATCGCCTACATGGCCCCGTACAACGCCATCTCGGCCGCGAACTGGATCGGCATGATGGCGCAGCGGCACATGCACGAGTTCGGTACCACGCGCGAACAGCTCGGGCAGATCCCGCTGACGTGCCGCGCGCACGCGCAGCTCAACCCGCGGGCCATCTACCGGGACCCGTTGACGCTGGAGGACTATCTCGCCGCACGGATGATCTCGACCCCGTTCTGCCTGTACGACTGCGACATCGTGGTCGACGCGTCCACCGTGATCGTGGTCTCGCGCGCGGATCGGCAGGCCGACCTGCGTGCGCCGGTGCGGATCGAGGCGATGGGCACCGCACTGCGGGACCGCTCGTCCTGGTACCAACAGGCCGACTTCACCCAGATGGCCTCGGTCGACGCGGCCGCCAGCATGTGGGAACGCACCGACCTGACCACCGCGGACGTCGACTGCGTGCAGCTCTACGACGGGTTCAGCTACATCGCGCTGGCCTGGTTGGAGGCACTCGGATTCTGCGGGCACGGCGAGGGGGGCCCCTTCGTCGAAGGCGGCCGGCTCCGGCTCGGTGGCGAGTTGCCGATGAACACCCACGGCGGTCAGCTGTCCGCCGGTCGGCTGCACGGCTACGGATTCCTGTACGAGGCGGTCGTGCAGCTGCGCGGTGAGGCGGAGGGTCGGCAGGTGGACGGCGCCGAGGTAGCGGTGGCGGCAGCCGGTGGCGGTCCGCTCGCGGGCGCGTTCCTGCTCACCCGCAGCTGACCGAGCGCGCTGAGCCGAAGGGGAGACGATCCGATGACCGAGCCGACAACCGAACAGCCCATCCTGGTGGAAGATCCGCGCCCTGGCGTGCGGCGCATCGTGTTCAACCGCCCGGAACGCCTCAATGCGATTACGGCCCAGCTCATCGCGGACATGCACGACGCACTGGACGACATCGGCCGGGACAGCTCGGTGCGGGCGGTGGTGCTGACCGGTAGCGGGCGCGGCTTCTGCGCCGGCGCCGACATCAAGGGCGGTTGGGTCGAAGCCAGCGGCGGCAGCGCAACCGAGAACTACCGGCAGCAGTACCGGCTGTCCGAGCTCGCGATCCGGCTGACCGAGCTGCGGGTGCCGGTGATCGCGGCGGTCAACGGTCCCGCGGTGGGCGGCGGTTTCGCGCTGGCCCTCAGCGCCGACATCCGGTACGCCTCCATTGCGGCCTCATTCGCGGTCGCCAACGTCCGCATCGGCCTGTCCGGCGGAGAAATGGGGATGAGTTATCTGCTGCCGCGGACTGTCGGCCGCGGCAAGGCCGCCGAGCTGATGCTCTCCGGCCGGAAGGTCGACGCGCAGGAGGCGCTGGCCTGCCACCTGGTCGAGCGCGTCGTCGCACCGGAAGCGCTCGACGGTGCGGTGGACGAGTTGCTGGGGCAGATCCTGCAGAATGCGCCGTTCGGGGTATCGCTGACCAAGGAGATGCTGATGTTCGGCGACGACGCCGGCAGCTTCCGGCAGGCGGTGCTACTGGACAACCGGACCCAGTTGGTCGCCGGCGCCAGCGGTGACGTCGCCGAGGCGGTCGCGGCATTCCGCGAGGGACGGGCGCCGCAGTTCGGCGGCTGAGCCTCCGGGCCGGCGGCGGTCAGGTGATGGCGTCGGCTGCCTTCAGCTCGATGATCTGGTCCCAGTCCAGGCCGAGTTCGAGCAGGACCGCCTCGGTGTCGGCGCCGAGTTCGGGGGAGTGCCCCAGCGTCGGGCTGGTGCGGTCGAAGTGGACCGGTGCGCTGGCCATCGGCACCGTGCGGTCGCCGTAGTCCACCTCCTGCACGTACCCGTTCACCACGGCCTGCGGGTCGCGGGCGAGTTCGGCTGCGGTCTGGATCGCCTCCCACTGGCCGTCCTGCCGGCTGAGTCGCTCGCGCCACTCGCCCAGCGGACGGGTCGCGAAGATCTCCTCGAGGATCGAGACACAGGCCTGTGCGTTCTCGCCGCGCACCTTGATGTCGGCGAAGCGCGGGTCGTCGGCGAGTTCCGGGCGCTCCAACACCGTGCGGCACAGCTCACCCCAGTACTTGTCCGCCTGCAGCATCATCAGCGACACCCACCGGTCGTCGGAGGTGCGGTAGGTGTTCGCGATCGGGTTGAAAATCGTCGGGGCGGTGGTGGTGGACAGCAGCTCACTGGCAGCCGGATTGTCGGCGTACGCGACAGAAGCCTGCATCATCCAGGCCGCGGTCGCGAGCAGCGAGCCGTCCACCACGTGTCCCTCGCCGGTCACGGCGCGGTTCGCGAGCGCGGCGGCGACACCGCCTGCGAGCGCCATCCCGCTGGTCACGTCACCGAACGCGGGCGCCGCCATCAGGATCGGCTTGGCGCCGGGCGGGGTCAGCGCCGCCTGCGGCCCGCCGCGTCCCCAGAAGGTCATGCCGTCGTAGCCGCCCTTCTCGTTCTCCGGCCCGGCCGGGCCCACCCCGCTGCCACAGGCGTAGATGATGTCCGGCTTCCGCGCTCGGATGTCGTCCACGTCGATGCCGAACCTCCGCCGGGCCGCCGGCAGCAGACTGGTCAGGAACACGTCGCAGCCGTCGACGAGCTGGAGCAACAGTTCCCGGCCGCGCTCGGAGTGCAGGTCGATCCCCACGCTGCGCTTGCCCCGGTTGTACAGCTCCCACCAGGCGTTGAAGCCGTCCTCCGTCGCACCGACGACGCCGCCGATGGACAACCCCCGCAGCGGATCTCCTACCACCGGCTGCTCGACCTTCACCACGTCGGCGCCCCAATCGGCGAGCACTGCACCGGCCGACGGCACGTACGCCCACATGGACACCTCAAGCACCTTCACGTGTTCCAACAGCCTGCTCATGTCACCCCTCTGCGGACGTGCTGCATTCATGCTCGAGACCCGCGCTACGCCGGTGCCGAGACGATAGCCGCTGGCTACTGTGCGCAGGGCTGCCGGGGCCGCGCCGTCCGAAACAGCGCACACCGGAGTTCACCGGCAGTGAGCCGCATATAGTGCGAGGTGCGACTGGTTCGGCGCCGCATCCGGCGACGTCGAGGCAACAGGGAACCCGGTGCGAATCCGGGACTGCCCCGCAGCGGTAAGTGGGAACGACCGCCGTCACAGGACGCCCGTCCTGTCACAGCACTGGCCCGGGATCGGGCTGGGAAGCGACGGCCAGTAGGTGACCGGGATCCGGTCAGGCCCACGAGTCCGAAGACCTGCCAGCCGTCCGGCCCGTGACCACGGACCGGAGAACGCGACCTCGCGGGTGGGTCGGCGGGCTCGGACGACGTCGCTGCGTCCCGGCCGCCCCCTTCGCGCGTCGTCGCTTCGAGGACTCGCGAAGGAGAGTTCCGTGACCCGAAGCACCCCGCACGTCCCCCGTGCCACCGTGTACGGCTACCCCCGCCAAGGCACCGACCGCGCGCTGAAACGGGCCGTCGAAGCTTATTGGTCGGGATCCAGCACCGCAGACGTCCTGCTTGTCCAGACGGCCCGGCTGCGCGCGCAGCGGTGGGCCGAGATGGCGGCCGCGGGCCTGGACGAGCTGCCGAGCAACGAGTTCTCGCTGTACGACCACGTCTTGGACACGATGGTCATGGTCGGTGCGCTGCCGCCACGGCATGCGGCGGCGGTACCGGACGCATCGACGGCTACCGGCACGCTGGACCGCTATTTCGCGATGGCCCGCGGCAGCGCGGACGTGGCACCACTCGAGATGACCAAGTGGTTCGACACGAACTACCACTACCTCGTCCCGGAACTCGGGCCGGACTCCCGCTTCACCCTCGACCCGGCGAAGCCGCTGGCGGAGTACGCCGAAGCGCTCGCGCTGGGCCATCGAACGAGGCCGGTGCTGCTCGGACCGGTCAGCTTCCTGTTGTTGGCGAAGCCGACGGTGGAGGGTTTCGACCCGCTCGCGCTGGCCGACCGACTGGTACCGGTGTACGCCGGGGTGCTCGGTGCGCTGGCAGCAGCCGGCGCGGAGTGGGTGCAGCTCGACGAGCCGTGCTTGGTCACCGACCAACCACCGGCCGTGCTGAGCACGTGTGAACGCGTGTACCGGGCGCTGTGCGGCGCGACGGAGCGGCCGAGGGTCCTCATCGCGTCCTACTTCGACCGGCTCGGCGCCGCGCTGCCGGTACTCGCGGACCTGCCGGTGGAGGGGCTGGCGATGGATTTCACCGGCCGCGCGGCTGCGAACCTGGACGCGCTCGCGGCGGTCGGCGGGCTGCCGGGTAAGCGACTGGTGGCCGGTGTCGTCGACGGCCGTAACGTCTGGCGCACTGACCTCGAGGCCGCGCTCGGCACGCTCGCGACCTTGTACGGCTTCGCCGATCGGGTGGACGTGGCAGCGTCGTGTTCGCTGCTGCATGTGCCACTCGACGTCACCTTGGAGCGGCAACTCGAGCCCCGGGTGACGACGTGGTTCGCGTTCGCGATCCAGAAGCTGGAGGAGCTCGTCACGCTGGCGACCGGCCTCGCGCACGGCGCATCCGCTATCGCCGGACCCTTGCAGGTCAACCGCGCCCGGCTCGATTCGCGCCGGGTCTCGCCCATCGTCCGCAACGAGCGGGTGCGCGCTCGCGCGAGCGCCGTGAACGCGGCGGACACCAGACGTGGCAGCGGGTACCCGCAGCGGGCTGCGGTGCAGCGCGAGCGGCTCGGGTTACCGGTGCTGCCGACCACGACGATCGGTTCGTTCCCGCAGACCGCGTCGCTGCGCGCGGCGCGAGCCGGGTTGCGCGCGGGTTCATTGGATCAGCACGGCTATGACGAGGTGATGCGCGCCGAGATCCACCGGGTGATCGATCTGCAGGTCGACCTGGGCCTCGACGTCGTCGTGCACGGCGAGCCTGAACGCAATGACATGGTGCAGTACTTCGCTGAGCAGCTAGACGGCTTCGTCGCGACCACGCACGGCTGGGTGCAGTCTTACGGCACCCGCTACGTCCGCCCACCGATCATCGCCGGAGACGTCAGTCGCCCGGCCCCGATGACGGTGGCCTGGTCCACCTTCGCGCAGTCCCTCACCGATCGTCCGGTCAAAGGCATGCTGACCGGCCCGGTGACGATGCTGGCGTGGTCCTTCGTGCGCGACGACCAGCCGCAGGCCGAAACCGCGCGGCAAGTGGCGCTGGCGCTGCGCGACGAGGTCGCCGACCTGGAAGCGGCCGGGATCAAGGTGATCCAGGTGGACGAGCCCGCGCTGCGCGAGACGCTCCCGCTTCGGCAGGAGGACCGCGCGGATTACCTCGCCTGGGCGGTGGAGTCGTTCAAGCTCGCGACGTCCGCGGTCGCGGACAGGACGCAGGTACACACGCACATGTGCTACGCCGAGTTTGGCGATGTGCTCGAGGCCATCGTCGCGATGGACGCGGACGTCATCAGCCTGGAAGCGGCGCGTTCGAAGATGGAGATCGCCGGAGCGCTGGCTCGGGCCGGCTATCCCAACGAGGTAGGGCCAGGCGTGTGGGACATCCACTCCCCGCGGGTCCCCTCGGTGGCGGAGATCGGCGACCGGATCGCTGCCGTCACAGCGGATTTCCCGGCTTCGCGGCTCTGGGTGAACCCGGATTGTGGTTTGAAGACGCGCGGCTATGACGAGACCGTGGCCGCGCTGCGGAACCTGGTGACAGCGGCGCGTGCGGCGCGGGCACGGGTCGGTTCGTGACGTCGGATGGCACCGGGATCGGCGGCGCGCTGACGCTCGCGGCGGAATTCCCGCCGGTGACACGAGAGCAATGGCAAGGATTGGTCGCGAAGGTGCTCCCGACTGCGCAGTCCGGAGCACCGGAACGGGAGCTGGAAACCGTTACTGCGGACGGCATCGCGATCGCACCGCTCTACATCCGCCAAGGGGCTCCGGCAGCAGCCGGCTTCCCGGGGCAGGCACCGTTCGTGCGCGGACGGAGGGCGGCGGGACAGCGCGATGGTTGGGACATCCGCCAGCGCCATGCCCATCCGGAGCCGGCGGTGGCACGCGAACAGATCCTGGAAGACCTCGAGGGCGGGGTGAGTTCGGTGTGGCTCGGGCTCGGCCCCGGGCAGATCCCGGTCGACGGGATCCCCGAGGTGCTCGCCGATGTCTACCTGGATCTCGCCGCCGTGGTCTTGGACGCGGGGGAGTGGTTCGTCGAGGCGGCCAGGTCCTACCTCGACGTCGCCGCCCGACGTGATGTCGCGCCGGGTTCGCTGCTGGCTTGTTTGGGGGCGGACCCGCTGGGGGTGCTGGCCCGAACCGGGGTGGACAGCCCGCTCGAGCCGGCGATCAACCTGGCGGCGAACTGCGCCGCGAGGCTGCCTGGGGTCCGGGCGATCGTGGTGGACGCGCTGCCGTACCACGAGGCAGGCGGGACCGACACGCAAGAACTCGGCTGCGCGCTGGCGGCGGGTGTCTCCTATCTCCGCGCATTGCGGGCGGCGGGATTGCCCGCGGAGACGGCGTTCGAGCAGCTGGAATTCCGGTACGCAGCCACTGCGGACCAGTTCACCACGATCGCGAAGTTGCGCGCAGCGCGCCGGGTCTGGTCCCGTGTCGCGCAGTTGTGCGGCCTCCGGTCGGCCGCGGCCGGACAACGCCAGCACGCGGTCGGTTCCTGGACCATGCAGACTCGCCGGGATCCCTGGAACAACATCCTGCGCGGCACGCTGGCCTGCTTCGCGGCCGGCGTGGGCGGCGCCGATGCGGTCACCGTCGTCCCGCTGGATGCGGCGATCGGCTTGCCGGACGCGCTGGCGCGCCGGGTTGCCCGTAACGTGCACGCCCTCCTCGTCGAGGAATCGAACGTCGCGCGTGTGATCGATCCCGCAGGCGGTTCCTGGTACGTCGAGGCGCTCACCGAGGAGCTTGCGCACCAGGCCTGGGAGCAGTTCCGGCACATCGAGCGGGCAGGTGGCCTGCGTGTGGCGTTGCGTAGCGGGTTCGTCGCCGACCAGCTCGCGGTCAGTCGGCAAGCGCGTCGAGATGCGCTGGCACACAGGAGATACCCGGTCACGGGGGTGAGCGAGTTCCCGCTCGTCGGCGAGACGGTACTGGATCGGATTTCGGTTGGCGCCGCACCGCGCCCGCCCGGCGGGTTGCCGCGTATCCGGTGGGCACAGTGGCACGAGGAGTTCCGAGACCGCTCGGATGCCTTCGCGCGCGCTACCGGTGCGGTGCCCACGGTGACGCTGGTGCTGCTGGACGGACGGCAGCACGGCGCTGCCGGCGCCGAACAGGTCACTGCGCTGCTCGCCCCGGCCGGGATCGCCACCCGGACCGCCGGCCTCGACGGAGTCAGCAGCGGGACGGCTCCGCCGGTCGCGTGCGTGTGCGGTGCGGACGAAGCGGATCCCGACCAGTGGCGCACCGCCGTGCGCCGGCTACGCGCCATGGGTGCCCGGCGCGTGTTCGTCGCCTCGGATGTCGACTCCGGTGCTGACGGGTCGATCACCGCCGGGACCGACATCCTCGCGTTGTACCGCGACGTGCTCGATGCGCTGGAGGTGCCACGGTGACGGCCGACTGGACGTTGCCCGACTTCACGGACGTCGAGCTCGGTGACCCGCCGGCTCCCGACCCGGACGCGGCCGCCCGGTGGCGTGCGGCGATGCAGGCGACCGGGACGGCGCGCGCCGGAGGCGCTGCGGACGCGGGCCTGGGCTGGCGTACCCCGGAAGGGATCGACGTGAAGCCGCTGTACACCGGCGAGGATCTCGACGGGCTGGACTTCCTCGACACGTACCCCGGCCTCGCGCCGTTCCTGCGCGGGCCTTACCCGACCATGTACGTCAACCAGCCGTGGACGATCCGCCAGTACGCCGGGTTCTCGACGGCCGAGGAGTCCAACGCCTTCTATCGACGCAACCTCGCCGCCGGACAGAAGGGCCTGTCGATTGCGTTCGATCTGCCGACCCACCGCGGTTACGACAGCGACCACCCGCGGGTGAGCGGTGATGTCGGGATGGCCGGCGTGGCGATCGATTCGATCTACGACATGCGGCAGCTCTTCGACGGCATCCCGCTGGACCGGATGAGCGTGTCGATGACCATGAACGGCGCGGTGTTGCCGGTGCTGGCGCTCTACGTGGTTGCCGCGGAGGAGCAGGGGGTGTCGAGCGAGAAGCTCACCGGCACCATCCAGAACGACATCCTCAAGGAGTTCATGGTTCGCAATACCTATATCTACCCGCCGGCGCCGTCGATGCGGATCATCTCCGACATCTTCGGGTTCACCTCTCGGAACATGCCGAAATTCAATTCGATCTCGATTTCCGGTTATCACATCCAAGAGGCGGGGGCGACCGCCGACCTCGAACTGGCCTACACCCTCGCGGACGGCGTGGAGTACCTGCGGGCCGGGCTGGCGTCGGGCCTCGACGTGGACTCCTTCGCTCCTCGGCTGTCGTTCTTCTGGGCGATCGGGATGAACTTCTTCATGGAGATCGCCAAGATGCGGGCCGGCCGACTGTTGTGGGCGAAGCTCGTGAAGCAGTTCGGTCCGGGAAGTACCAAGTCGTTGTCGCTGCGCACCCACTGCCAGACGTCAGGTTGGTCCCTGACCGCGCAGGATGTGTTCAACAACGTGACTCGTACCTGCATCGAGGCCATGGCGGCCACCCAGGGGCACACCCAGTCGCTGCACACCAACGCGCTCGACGAGGCGCTCGCGCTGCCGACCGACTTCTCCGCCCGGATCGCGCGCAACACCCAGCTCCTGCTGCAGCGCGAGTCCGGGACCTGCCGGGTCATCGACCCGTGGGGCGGTAGCGCCTATGTGGAGCGGCTCACCTACGAACTGGCCCAGCGCGCGTGGACACACATCCAGGAGGTCGAGAACGCGGGTGGGATGGCCCGCGCTATCGAGGAGGGCATCCCGAAGCTGCGGGTCGAGGAGGCCGCGGCGCGTACGCAGGCGCGGATCGATTCCGGTCGCCAACCGGTGATCGGAATCAACAAGTACGTCGTGACTGACGAGGACCCCATCGACGTGCTCAAGGTCGACAACCGCGCGGTCCGCGAGCAGCAGTGGGAGAAGTTGCGTCGGCTGCGGGCCGAACGGGACGACGCCGCGTGCCGGGTCGCGCTGAACCGGCTCACGAACGCGGCGTCCTCTCGACCTACCAGCGCCGGCTCCGACGACGGCAACCTGCTCGCCTTGGCGATCGACGCGGCGCGCGCGAAGGCGACGGTTGGCGAGATCTCCGACGCGCTGGAGAAAGTCTTCGGTCGCTACACGGGGCAGATCCGGACTATCAGCGGCGTGTACCGACAGGAGGCGGGCCGAATGGAAGGGATCGACCGAGTGCGCACCGCGTCCGCCGAGTTCGAGCGGGCGGAGGGGCGTCGACCGCGCATCCTGGTGGCCAAGATGGGGCAGGACGGTCACGATCGCGGCCAGAAGGTGATCGCGAGTGCATTCGCCGATCTCGGCTTCGACGTCGACGTCGGCCCGCTGTTCCAGACCCCGGAAGAGGTTGCGCGGCAGGCGATCGAAGCCGACGTGCACATCGTCGGCGTCTCGTCACTGGCGGCCGGGCATCTCACCCTGGTGCCGGCCTTGAAGGAGGAGCTCGCCGCGGTAGGACGCGACGACATCATGGTCGTGGTCGGCGGCGTGATCCCGCCGCAGGACTTCGACGAACTCCGAGCCGCGGGCGCAGCAGCGATCTTCTCGCCGGGGACGGTCATTCCGGAGGCCGCGCTCGAGTTGCTGACCGCACTGCGCAGCCGTCATGACCGGCCTTCGTGACGTCGCCGGTGCCGGAGGGCCTGACGCCGGCCGGTACGCCGACGCGGTCCTCGCCGGCGACCGTGCAGCGATCGCGCGCACGATCACGCTGGTGGAGTCACGCCGTGCGGATCACCGGAGACTGGCCCAGCACGTCCTGGCCCGATTGGTCCCGCACGCGCAGGCCGCGCGTCGGGTCGGTATCACCGGTGTGCCGGGGGTGGGGAAGTCGACCTTCATCGACGCGCTCGGCGGCAGGCTCCTGGACCGGGGGCACCGGGTCGCGGTGCTCGCGGTGGATCCGTCGTCCACCCGTACCGGCGGCAGCATCCTGGGCGACAAGACGAGGATGCTCCGGCTCGGCACCGATCCGAACGCGTTCGTCCGTCCCTCGCCCACCTCCGGCACCCTCGGCGGCGTGGCTAGGGCCACCCGGGAATCGCTGGTGGTCATGGCTGCCGCCGGGTACGACGTGCTGCTGGTGGAGACCGTCGGCGTCGGCCAGTCCGAGACGCTGGTAGCCGAGATGACCGACACGTTCCTGTTGCTGGCGCTGGCCCGCAGCGGCGACCAACTGCAGGGCATCAAGAAGGGCGTGCTGGAGTTGGCCGATGTCATCGCGGTGAACAAGGCGGACGGGTCGCACCGGGACGAGGCACGCCGCGCTGCCCGCGAGTTGACCGGCGCGTTGCGGCTGATCGGGGAGCCGGAGAACGGCTGGGTCCCGCCCGTCGTCACCTGCAGCGCGACGGAGGGCACCGGCCTGGAGGAGATCTGGGCGCTCGTCGACCGGCATCAGCGGATGCTGCGCGACAGTGGCACCCTGCAACAGCGCCGCCACGACCAGCAGGTGCTGTGGATGTGGTCCATGGTCCGCGACCGGCTGCTCGACCGGATGCAGGATGACCCGGCGTTGGGCGCATTGGCACCGCGGCTGGAGTCGGAGGTCCGCGCCGGCACGCTGCCCCCGGGGCTGGCCGCGGAGCAACTCGTGGATGCCTTCCTGCGCGGCGGGGCCGCCCCGATTACCTGAGACCGTTGCCGCTACGGCGCCGGTTTCACCGCGGTGAAACGGATCTGATGCTCGCCAAAGGCGGCGACGGAGGCATCGACGAATCCGGCGCCGAGAAGCCGGTCGCCCAACGTCGACGGGTCGATCGGTACGAAGGTGTCGCCGGAGTGCGCCTGCCGGATGACGTCGGTATCCGCCGAGTCGACACCGGCGAAGACAGCGCCGGGCCGCAACACCCGGTTCAGCTCGGCGAAGAGCCGGTCCTGCGCTTGCGGCGAGGGCATGTGATGCAGCACTGAGAAGCAGGTCGCCGCGGAGAACCGTCCAGCCGGCAGGTCCAGCGCAGTGCCGTCGCCGTGGACGACCACGACATTCGTGCCCGCCATCCGGTCGGCGAGGGCGGCAGCCAGGTCGTCATCGATCTCCACCGCCGTGACGGCGGCCGCGCGCGTTCTGAGCAGATCTGTCGTCCGGCCCGGTCCAGGCCCGATCTCGAGTACGTCATCACCGAGCTTCGCGATGGAATCGAGCCACGGCAGCAGCTCCGTCTGCAGCGCTTTCGCCCAGTCCGAGCTGGCCAAATAGGTCAAGTGTCCCTGGTTCATCCTGTCGCCTCTCGACGGTAGCCACTTCCGGTGCTCCTGATCGCGCGCTCTCTTGATACCCTCCGCCGCTATGACCGTCTTTGCACAAGCGGCCGATTATGCCCCTTCTGCGGTCACACCCGAGATGGTGCGGGTACGCCCGAATTCCGCGGTGCGGGCCGGCGCGTACCCCTATGACGCAGCCGACGTGGTGACGAGGTGGCACATGCACGATCTGCACCAGATCGAGTACGCCGTCGAGGGCACTGCCCAAGTGGAGACCGCCACCGCGCGGTACCTGCTGCCACCGCAGCAGGCCGTGTGGATCCCGGCCTTCCTCCCGCACCGGACGACGTTGCGGCGGGTGCGGTCGGTGTCGGTGTTCCTCGATCCCTCCATGATCACCGGCAAAGGGGATCGCGCCCGGGTGCTGGCGGTCCCGCCGGTTTTCCGGGAGATGGCCGTCTACGGTGCCCGCTGGCCGATTGACCGCGCGGCCAGCGACGACGTCGCGGACTCCTACTTCGAGACCCTGGCCATCCTCATCGGGCGGTGGCTTGATGACGAGGTGCCGTGGCACCTGCCCAGCAGCGACGAGCCGGTCGTGTCGGCGGCAATGCGCTACACCGACGCCCACCTGGACACCGCGACGCTGCGTGACGTATGCGCAGCGGTCGCGGTATCCGAGCGCACCCTGCGGCGTCGCTTCGCCGACGCCACCGGCATCAGTTGGCGGCAGTACCAACTGCACAGCCGGCTGCTGCGCGCGATGACGCTGCTCGCCGAACCGGGTGCGACCGTGCTCAGCGTTGCTACCAAGGTCGGTTTCGACAGCGGCAGCGCGTTCGCACGTGCCTTCACCGCGTATACCGGCCAGTCACCGAGCAGCTACCGGCGTCGCGGTGGTCCGCTGCGGACCTAGCGGCTGCTGCCTCAGAAGTCGTCGTCGAAACTCACCTCCCCGGTGACGCCGACCTGGTATGCCGAGACCCGCCGCTCGAAGAAGTTCGAGAGTTCCTGCACGTCCTGTAATTCCATGAAAGCGAAAGGGTTGCCCGACCCGTACAGCGGCGGGACGCCGAGTTGAACGAGCCGGCGGTCAGCCACATGCTGCAGGTACTCCCGCATGTCCGTCAACGACAGTCCTGAGACTCCCTGCACCAGCAGGTCTTCGGCGAACTGGGCCTCACACTCGACGGCCTCCGCCAGCATCTCGCGTACTTGCGCGGCCAGCTCGTCGTCGAACAAATCGGGCTCTTCCGATCGGATGGTTTCGATTACGTCGAAGGCGAACGCCATGTGCATGGACTCGTCCCGGAAGACCCAGTTCGTTCCGGAGGCGAGACCGTTGAGCAGACCCCGCGAGCGCAGGAAGTAGACATAGGCGAAGGCGCCGTAGAAGAAGAGGCCTTCGATGCAGGCGGCGAAACAGACCAGGTTCAGCAGGAACCGCCGGCGATCTTCGGCCGTTCTCAGCTCCCGGAGCGAGAAGATCGAGTCGATCCAGCGGAAACAGAAGTCCGCCTTTCGCTTGATCGACGGGATGTTCTCCACCGCGGCGAAAGCGGCGAACCTGGCCTGCTCCCCGGGCACGTAGGTGTCGAGCAGGGTGAGGTAGAACTGGACGTGTACGGCCTCCTCGTACAGCTGTCGGGACAGGAACAGCCTGCCTTCGGGGGAGTTGACGTGTTGGTAGAGGTTGAGCACCAGGTTGTTCGCGACGATCGTGTCGCCGGTGGCGAAGAACGCCACCAGCCGACTGACCAGGTGCTGCTCTGCTGCGGAGAGCCGAGCTAGGTCTTTCAGGTCCGCATGCAGGTCGACTTCCTCGACTGTCCAGGTGTTCTTGATCGCGTCGCGGAATCGGTCGTAGAAGTGTGGATACCGCATCGGCCGCAGGGTGAGGTCCATTCCAGGGTCGAGCAGTGCGCGCCGCTGGTCGCTGGGCACGGTCACGGCAGTCACTGGCAGGCCTCGCAGTGCTCGGGGTTGTCCAGTGCGCACGCGATCGCGGCCGGATCGGTGTCCTCGCCAGCAGCGACGGTGGCTTGTTGGATCCGGGTCGCGGGGCGCGAGCGCAGGTAGTAGGTCGACTTCAGTCCGGACTGCCAGGCGTACCGGTACATCGACGACAGCTTGCCGATTGACGGGTTGGCCAGGAAAAGGTTCAGCGACTGGGACTGATCGACGTACGGTGCCCGGGCAGTGGCAAGATCGATCAAGGCGCGCTGCGGCAGTTCCCAGGCGGTACGGAACAGCTCTCGCGTCTCGGCCGGCAGGGCCCCGATGCCCTGCACGGAGCCGTCGGCCCGTTTGATGTCGTCGCGTACTTGGGGTGTCCACAGGCCGCGGGCTTTCAGCTCGCACACCAGCGCACCGTTGACCTGCAGGAACTCGCCGGACAGCGTCTCGCGCTTGAACAGGTTCGATACCTGCGGCTCGATGCACTCGTAGCAGCCGGCGATCGAGGCGATCGTCGAGGTCGGTGCGATCGCGATCAGCAGTGAGTTCCGCAGTCCTGTCGCGGCGACCTTGTCCCGCACGGCGGCCCAGCGTTCGGCCTGGGTCGGGAT
>DASZVT010000203.1:0-3085 GCA_035546915.1 Mycobacteriales bacterium
GGAGGGCCAGTTGCCCTCGGACGTGATCTACACCCTGTGCGAGAAACTCGGCTGCGTTGACGCGCTGGAAGCGGTGCGCGGCCTCTGACCGGGCAATGGGCACCGGCAATGCGGCGCGCGCTGGACGAGGCGCGCGCGTGCGCCGCGAGCCGTGACGTACCGGTCGGCGCGGTGGTGCTGGATGCCACCGGGACGGTCATCGGCACCGGCCGCAATGCCCGCGAGCGGGACGGCGACCCGACCGCGCACGCCGAGATGCTCGCGCTGCGAGCCGCCGTCCGAGTGCACGGCGACGGGTGGCGGCTGACCGGCTGCACCCTGGTCGTCACCCTCGAACCGTGCGCGATGTGTGCCGGCGCGGCATCACTGGCGCGCCTGGACCGCGTCGTTTACGCCGCTGCGGACCCGAAAGCCGGTGCCGCCGGATCGCTGTTCGACCTGCTCCGGGACCGCCGGCTGCCGCACCGCCCGGAGGTTGTATCCGGTCCGCTGGCGGACGAGGCAGGCGCGCTGCTGCGGCAGTTCTTCGCTACCAAACGGCTCCGGTAGGCTCGCCCGCGGTGGAGTCGCGTAGTGGCCGAGCGCGCACGCCTCGAAAGCGTGTGACGGTGCAAGCCGTCCGTGGGTTCAAATCCCACCTCCACCGCCACCGGGTCGCGACCGGAGGATCCGGCGACAGATCTAGCGGCGCGGCGCCCGCTCATTGTGCGCCGTGACCGCCGAGCACCTGCACGCTTACGGGCCTGACGCCGTCCGGTAGCGGTTCCCCGACGGCGACGGCGACGTGCTCACGCATCTGCCAGCTGCCGTCGACCAGTTCCAGCGTGTCGTAGTACCGGCCGATCCAGGCGATCGCCGCCGACCCGTTCGGCTCGTTCACCGTGACTACGACATCGGTCCAGCTGGTAGCCCGGGTGCCGTGGACGTCGATGACCGGGCCGAACGCCAGGTGCTTGGTACGGCCGCGCGGGAGCTGCGTGGTCGGCAGTTCCCGCGCGATCTCCGTGCGCCCGCGGAGCGTGCGACCTTCCCAGGGCAGCACCGCATCATCGGTGAAAAGCCGGGCTACTTCGTCGAAGCGCTGATCGTCGAGGAGCTGGCAGTACAGCGCGATGGTCTGCCGGATGGATTCACACGCCGCCGCCCAGGTCATCGATACTCCTCGTCGAACTGTGTCGCTCAGGCACTGGAGCCAACGTATCCACGACCGACCGCGCTACCCAGACACAATGGTCCGATGGCATCGGATTCCCTGCATCTCGCGACACCGATCGACCGGCCCGCGGACGAGGTCTACCGGTTCGCCTCGGACCCGGTCAACCTGCCGCAGTGGGCCGCCGGACTGAGCAGTTCGATACGACGCGTCGCCGATCGGTGGGTCGCCGACTCACCGATGGGAACGGTCACCGTCGCTCTCGCCGAGCCCAGTGACTACGGCGTCCTCGACCACTACGTCACGCTGCCGACCGGTGAGACCTTCTACAACCCGGTGCGGGTGATCGCAGCCGGGGCGGGCTGCGAGGTCGTCTTCACACTGCGCCGCGCGGCCGGGACGAGCGACCAGGATTTCGCCCGGGACGCGGACGCGGTGCGCGCCGACCTGGCCACTCTCAAGCGCATCCTCGAAGCAAGCTGACGCGGCACGACGCCGCTGCTACCTGCCGGCCCGCGTGGATGTGGGCCCACACCCGCCTTGGGTACGGTGACTGCACCGGCGACGAGGGAGTTTCAGCCATGACCGCGGAAGCCAGCGCGGATGAGAGCGCCGCGTTCACCGACGCCGAGCGCGAGGAAGTACGCGCTGCCGGCGAACGGGCGGCCGCGGCGGCGCGGGAGATCCGGCGGGCGCCGGACGAAGCGGTCGACGCGGCATTACGCGCGGCGGCCCATCTGCTCAGCCGACAGTCCGGCCCGGTGCTGGCAGCAAATGCCACCGATCTCCAGGCCGCCGAGCGTGCCGGGATTTCCGCTGGGCTGCTCGACCGGCTGCGTCTCGACAGCGGTCGGATCGACGCGATGGTCGCGCAACTCCAGGCGCTGGTCGCCACCCCGAAGCCGCCTGTCGAGCGGTTGATCCGCGAGCTGCCGGACGGTGGCCAGGTATACGAACGCCGGGTCCCGGTCGGTGTGGTCGGCGCGATCTTCGAGGCACGGCCGAATGTGCCGATCGACCTCGCCTCGCAGGTGCTCACCGCACGCAGCGCCGCGGTCCTGCGTACCGGCTCGGCGGCGCTGGTCACCAGCGCGGCGCTGGTCGACAGCGTGCTCGCACCGGCCCTGGCCGAGGCCGACCTGCCGACCGACGCCGTGCAGTTGCTGCGGTCCGGGGGGCACGGCACCGCCGAGGCGCTGTTGACGCAGCCCGGCCTGATCCCGCTGGTCGTCGTCCGTGGCAGCGGTCCGGTCACCGCGCATCTGTCCCGGGTCGGGGCGGCGCATGGCGTCCAGGTGCTCAGCCATGCGGACGGTGGCGGGGTGCTCTACCTGCATCCGGCCGCCGACCCGGCCGCGGTCGACCGGCTGATCGGCGAGAGCCTGGACCGGCTCGGGGTCTGCAACCGGCTGAACCTGCTGCTGCTCGACGCGGACCTGCCGACCGCCGTCGCCGACCGGGCCCGCGCCACCCTCGCCGCCCTCGGCGTCACGCTGTCCGAACCGCCGTACGCTCACCCGCTCGGTTACGAGTGGGCGCTGGACGCGGACGCGGAGGCCACCGTCACCGTCGCAACCGTCACCGGCCCGGCCGATGCCGCAGCGCTCGCGGACCGGGAGACCAGCGGCCTCGCCGCGACCATTTGTACCGAGGACCCCGTGGCCGCCGAGGAGTTCCTCGCGGCGTACACCGGGACCGGCGCCCTGTGGAACGTCTCGACCCGGATCATCGACGGCTACAAACTGCTCGGGCTACCCGAGACCGGAATCAACGTCGACCACGGCCTGGGTCCGCGCGGACCGGTCACCTTCCCGGATCTGGGAATGCGCCAGTTCGTCGTCCGCCCGGCCCGTCGCTGATCAAGGCCGGTCAGGGGTTGACCGGCAGCGTCACCAGCGTCCGACCGGTCATCGTCTCGACCTGCAGCGCCGC
>DASZVT010000204.1:0-2288 GCA_035546915.1 Mycobacteriales bacterium
GCTCAAGGTGGCGCTGCAACTGCCGGGGGTCGCCGGGCCGGAGTTCGACGCGCTGGAACCCTCGGCGTTCCTGGTCGAGCGGTACCGCGCGGTGCGGGAGGCGATCGCGGCCGCCGGGGGTGCGGCGGCCGGGGTGGCCGGCCCGGCGTGGACGGAGAAGGTCACGTCCTACATCCAGGACGAGCGGGTGCGCCGCGGCGTCTCGGCGCTGTCGGTGGAGCCGCTGCGCGCCGGGTCGGACGACCAGGAGCGCTACGCCGGGGCCGTCCTCGCGCGGATGCACGAAGTGGTGGCCGGCCGGCAGATCGCCGCGCTGAAGTCGCGGCTGCAGCGGATCAACCCGCAGGAGCAGCCGGACGAGCACGCCCGGATGTTCGGTGAGCTGATCGCGCTGGAGAGCTTCCGCCGCAACCTGCGGGAACGGGCGATCGGGGGCGCCTGAGCGATGGCGCTGTTCCGCCGGCGGGAGCAACCGCCCGTCCTGCCCGGCCTGGAGAAGGACGAGCGGGTCGTCTCGTGGGCCGACACCGCCGACGGCGCCGTCGTCGCCGCGACCCCGCTCGGCCTCTGGTGGCCCGGGCCGCGGCGCATCGGCTGGCAGTTCGTCAACAAGGCCGTCTGGCGCGAGGGCGAGCTGACGGTCATCGAGGCCGACGTGGTGGACGATCTGCTGCTCGTCGACCGTCCGCCGGTGCGGGTGCGGTTGACCGTGCCCCGCGACCTCCCGCCCACCGTCCGGAGGCGGGTTGAGGGCAACATCGTGAAAACCGAGCTGCTGGCGGTGCCGGGCGGGTCGGTGCGCTTCGTCGGGCGGCGACGGCCCGGACGCGACGGGGTGTTGTGGTGGGCGCGGCTGGAGGACGGCACGCCGGACACGCCAGCCGTGCGCTCGGCGATCGCGGCCCGGCTAGCGATCCTGCGGGCCCAGTCGGCCGCCGACTAGTGCTGGTCGCCAGCTGGGCCTGGTGGCCGGCTAGTGCCGGTGGCCGTTGACGCCCGACCCGGCCGGCGGCCGCGGCTGCCCGGCGACCTTGCCGGCGAACACCTGGCGGGCCGCGGTGGCCAGCTGGTCGAGCTGCCCCTGCACGACCCCGGCGGTCGACTGGACGGTCTGGCTGCCGGCAACACGGCGGGCGACGCGCACGATCTGGTCATAGCGCTCGCGTCCGGCCCGCGCGCCCAGCACGTAGCCCGCGGCGGCGTAGACGAGGGTGGAGAGCTTCACCGTCGATCTCCTCAGCAATCCGGGATCCTCGGAGCCTAACCACCGGGAGCGACCGTCAACCCGGCGGGAAGCGGCCCGAGCGGTGGGTTATCCTGTTCGGGCTGCCTCGATGAGGCGGTGCACGGCATTCCCCCGTAGCTCAATTGGCAGAGCATTCGACTGTTAATCGAAGGGTTACTGGTTCGAGTCCAGTCGGGGGAGCAGCAGATCGGGGATCGCACCGCGAGGCGAGCCCTCAGCGCGAGTGGTACTCGTGCACCACGGCGTGGCCCTTGCCGCGCGCGATCATCGCCCGGTTGACCGGCACGGTGATCACAAATGCGACCACCAGCGAGAGCGCGAGGCTCCACCAGAACAGCGGGTCGCTCAACCCGGCGTCGATGGCCTTGGGCACCACGAGGATGAACGCGTTGTCCATCAGCTCCATGACGGCGATGGAGACCGTGTCGGCCGCCAGCGCGAGGGCGAGCGCGCGGCGCAAGCCGACCCCGGAACCGAGCACCGGCGCCATGGTGAGCGAGTAGCCGAAGGCGAACGCCAGGACGATCGACAGCAGGATGCTCGCCAGGTTCGACCAGCCCCACCACGTCGCCAAGATCATTCCGAGGATCTCGCCGATCGCACAGCCGGTCAGGCAGTGCAGGGTGGCCGCAACGGCGGTGCGCGTCAGTCCGCGGTCGCCCGCACCCGCGTGGTGCTGGTGAGCCTGGGTCGTCATGCTTCGGTCCTTCCCGCGAGCGTCCGGCAACATATACCCCTAGGGGGTACAACCTGCCGGCCCGCAACCTATTTCCGGATCAGGCCGGATGGCCGACCGAGTGCCGCCGACGCCGCATTGACACCGCATCCGGACGACCAATCGCCCTAGCTGCGCTCCATGAGGTCGATGACGCTCCGCGAGCTGCGCAACAAGCTTCCCGAGACGGCCCCAGAGGTGACGACCGGCGGAACGGTGTGACGGCAGAAGTCACGCCTTGAGGGCATCGAAACCCACGTCCCGAAAAGGCTCCGATGCCCAGCACGTCCCCTGTCACCAGTTCGATCGTCGTCGCCGATGACCCGA
>DASZVT010000205.1:0-6910 GCA_035546915.1 Mycobacteriales bacterium
GGATCACCAGCCACGCGGCCACGCTGACCAGCACGACGGCCCCCAGCACCGCCATCGCGACCAGGGCCGCGATACGGCGGCGCAGCGCGAACGGCGGCAGCCGGACCCGACGCGAGCCTTCCCGCGCGCCGTCGACGCGCCCGCTGGTCAGCGCCGCCGGTGGGTCGGCACTGACGTGGTCGGTACTCACGGGGGCGTGTCGCGCAGCACGTAGCCGACCCCCCGCACGGTGTGGATCAGCCGGGACTCGCCCTCGGCCTCGAGCTTGCGGCGCAGGTACCCGATGTAGACCTCCAGCGAGTTGCTCGAGTACTCGAGCGAGAAGCCCCAGACCCGCTCCACGATCTGTGCGCGGGTGAGCACCTGTCGTGGATGCTCCAGCAGCATCTCCAGCAGGTTGAACTCGGTCACGGTGAGACTGAGCGGGCGCTCGCCGCGGCGTACCTCACGGGTGACCGGGTCCAGCGTCAGGTCGGCGAACTCCAGCACCGTGGAGGCATCGTCCCCGGACGGGCGCCGCCGCAACAACGCCCGCAGCCGCGCGAGCAACTCCTCCAGCGCGAATGGCTTGACCAGGTAGTCGTCCGCCCCGGCGTCGAGCCCCACAACCCGGTCGCTGATGCCGTCGCGGGCGGTGAGCATGAGCACCGGAATATCGGATCCGTCGGCACGCAGTCGGCGGCATGTCGCCAGACCGTCCAGGCGCGGCATCAGCACGTCGAGCACGATCACGTCCGGCGGGCTGGTGCCGATCGCCGCCAGCGCCCGCTCCCCGTCGGATGCCAGGCTGACCTCGTACCCTTCGAACCGGAGTGAACGGGCAAGCGAGTCACGGACGGCAGGTTCATCATCGACGACGAGGACATGCATGGTCCCAGCCTGCCACCGCAGCGGCGCGGTCCGCACCGGTCGCGTCCGACTCAGGCTGTTCTCAGCACCGGCTCAGTGCCGGCTCAGTGCTCCGACGCACAGTGGTACGACACGGGAGAAGGGGATCGGCGCCAGATATGACGCGAGGCGAGCACGAGTTCGACGATGATCCACGCGCTGGCGATGCCGCCGCGCCGGGGGTGCCGCCGCAGGTGAGCGAAGTGGCCCAGTCCGAGCCTGATGTGGGCCCGGCGCGACCGTGGTGGGGTGAGCCCTGGGGCGAGGGCGGCGCCGACGTCACCGCCGCGTCGGCAGCGGTTCCGCCCGCCGGCGGCGACACGGAGGTGCTGGCCGCGGACGGTGGTGGCAACGGCGGGCACCAGCGGCATCGTCGCGGGATGCGCACACCGTTGCTGGTACTCGCGGTCATCGCTGGCATCGTGCTGTTCACCGGGATCGGCGCCGCCATCGGTGTCAAGGTCGGGGACGACGGGAACTCCAACAACGCTGACCTCACCGTCAACAAGTCCGCCAAGACGGCGACCGCGCCGGTGGTCACCGCCAGCGGCACCACCAACGTCGAGGCGGTTGCGGCGGCGGTACAGCCCGCCGTCGTCTCCATCTCCGAGCGGACTTCGCAGCTGGAGGGGACCGGCTCCGGCGTGGTCATCGACGCCACCCACGGCTACATCCTGACCAACAACCACGTCGTCTCCGCGGCCGCGGCCGGGCGCGGCAAGATCGTGGTCACCACCAACGACGGGCGAGACGCGCCCGGCACCATCATCGGGCGTGACCCGAGCTCGGACATCGCGGTAGTGCAGATCGAGCTCGACAATCTGACGCAGGCGCAGATCGGCGACAGTGACGGGCTCAAGGTAGGCCAGACGGTGGTGGCCTTCGGGTCCCCGCTCGGCCTGCAGGGCACCGTGACGTCCGGCATCGTCTCCGCACTGGACCGGCCGGTCTCGACCGAGGACAGCAGCGACGGGAGCGCCAGCACCCAGGCGACGATCGACGCCATCCAGACCGATGCGGCGATCAACCCAGGTAACTCCGGCGGTCCACTGGTCGACGGCGCCGGCAAAGTGATCGGGATCAACTCGGCGATCGCCACCACCGGGACCAGCGTGCAGGGCAGTGAGTCCGGCAACATCGGCGTCGGCTTCGCGATCCCGATCAACGAGGCGATGGATACCGCGGAGCAGATCATCAAGACCGGGCACGCGGTGCACCCGATCATCGGTGCGTCGGTCAGCGGCACCCAGGACGGCAGTAGCGGTGCCCTCATCCGCGCGCTGAACCCGGGTGGCCCGGCGCAGCGTGCGGGCCTGCAGGTCGGAGACGTGATCGTCGGGGTCGGTGGCAAGAAGGTGGCCGACCCGGACGCCACCATCGTCGCGGTGCGCAAGAACCACGACCCGGGCGACAAGATCACCATCACCTACCTGCGTAGCGGGCAGCAGCACGAGGTGACGGTGACGTTGGCCGCATCCACCCCGACGGCCTGACCGGCGAACGGGCTGTCGCGGTGCAGGCTCGGTCACCGTCTGGCGCGCAGTGCGAGCTGCGTGCCGGCAGCGCGCGGGCGACGGTGGTCGAGGTCGGTGGCGGGCTGCGCACGCTGCAAGACGGCGAGCGCGAGGTGCTGGACGGCTACCCGGCGCAGCAGCGAGCCCAGGCAGGCCGTGGCCAGGTGCTCGCTCCGTGGCCGAACCGGCTGGGCGGCGGGGCGTACCGCTTTGACGGCGTCGGGTACCAGCTGCCGGTCAACGACCTGCCCGCCGGGAACGCGATCCACGGCCTGGTGCGCTGGCAACGGTGGAATCTGGAGCCGGGCGACACCCAGGACGTCGTGCGCGCGTCCACGGTGCTCGCGCCGCAGCCTGGCTGGCCGACCTGGCTGGAGCTGGCGATCGAGTATCGGCTGCGGGCCGGCGGGCTGGCGGTATCGGTGACCGCGCGGAATGCGGGACCGCAGCCGTGCCCGTTCGGCTTCGGCATGCACCCGTATCTCGCGGTCGCGTCCGGTCGCGTCGACGACGCCGTGGTCACCATCCCGTACGACCGCCGCTTGCTCGTCGATGACGGGGGACTGCCGGTGCGCTGGGCCGAGGTGGACGCCGGCACCGACTTCCGCGACGGGCGGCTGGTCGGTACGACCGTGCTGGACACCTGTTATGCCACCGGGAGCGGCGGCGTCACCGTGGACGTGGACGATTCGCGGGTCTGGGCCGATGGCGCGTTCCGATACGTACAGGTCTTCACCGGCGACACCGACCCGGCAGCGCAGCGGCGGCGGTCGGCACTCGCGGTCGAGCCGATGACCTGCCCGCCGGACGCGTTCCGAACCGGTGAGGGCCTGATCCGGCTTGCACCCGGCGAGCAGTGGTCCGGCCGCTGGGGCATCGACTGGGCACCTCGCCCCGAATAGCCGTCAGGTCGTCGGCCACTGCCCGGGGTCGATACCCCAGTCGCTCAGCACCTCGGCCGGCAGTTCGTCCGGCTCGTCGGGCGGCGCGCCGTGCCGCCCCGGTGTACGCGAGAACCTCGGTGCCGCAGCGGGTTCGGTGCGCTCGCCAGTCTGCACCAGGGTGCCGCGGGCGGCCAGGTGGGCACCGGTCGCCGCCTCCGTCAGTGACATCACCGGCGTGACGCACGCGTCGACGCCGGCGAACACCTCGGCCCAGTGGTCCCGGGGATGCTGCGCGAAGGTCTCGGTCAGGGTCTTGCGCAGCGCCGGCCAGGTGCTGCGGTCCTGCTGGTCCGGCAGTTCGACGCCCAGCGTCGCGCCGAGCGCCGCGTAGAACTGCGGCTCCAGCGAGCCGACCGCGACGTACTTGCCGTCGGAGCAAGCGTACGTGCCGTAGAACGGCGCTCCGCCGTCGAGCGCGTTCGCGCCCCGCTCGTCGGCCCACACACCCTCGGAGAACATCCCGTACGTCATGGCCATCAGGGAAGCGGCACCGTCCACCATCGCGACGTCCACCACCTGTCCGCGGCCGCTGCCGGCGCGCTCCAGCAGCGCGGACAGGATGCCGACCACGCAGTACAGCGCGCCGCCGCCGAAGTCGGCCACCAGGTTGAGCGGCGGGATCGGTTTGCCGCCTGCCTCACCGATCGCGTGCAGCGCGCCGGTCAGCCCGAGGTAGTTGATGTCGTGCCCGGCTCGCTGTGCGAGCGGTCCCTGCTGGCCCCAGCCCGTCATCCGGGCGTACACCAACCGCGGGTTCCGCGTGGTCAACTCGTCGGGGCCCAACCCGAGTCGCTCGGTGACGCCGGGCCGGTAGCCCTCGATCAGGACATCTGCGCGATCCGCCAGCGTGCGCACCCGCTGCAGGTCGCGCGGGTTCTTCAGGTCGGCGGCGAGCGCGGGACGGCCGCGGTTGAGGGCGTTGCCGGGCAGCACCTGGGCACCGCGCCGCGCGACCCGGATGACGTCGGCGCCGAGGTCTGCCAGCAGCATGCACGCGAACGGCCCGGGGCCGATGCCCGCCAATTCGACGACCCGGATGCCCCGCAGCGGCCCTTGTCCCACAGCACTCTCCCGACGACGTGTGATGGGTTCGATGTCACCCGCGCTGAACGGTAGTGGGTGGGACATATCCGTTACCCTGAGTAAGATGTAGTTTCGCCGGCCGCACCTTCCACTCCGCCCAGTGGGATCACGACTACGACCTGCGCGGCAAGCGCGTCGGCGTGATCGGCACCGGTGCGTCCGCGATCCAGTTCGTCCCGCAGATCGCCGGACAGGTAGGCCAGCTCACCGTGTTCCAGCGGACCGCGCCGTGGGTGCTGCCGCGTGCCAACAAGAAGGTCGGCCGGCTACCGCGGTGGGCGTACCGGTGCATTCCGGGCGCACAGTCGTTGACGCGCGGGATGGTGTACGGCACCGCCGAGGCGCTGGTACCCGGGATGAACGGGCGCACCGGGCTGTTCGCGCTGTTGGAGTGCGCCGGCCGCCGGCACCTGTACCGAGGGGTCCCGGACCAGGCGTTACGGGAGAAGCTGCGACCGCGATTCGCCTTGGGCTGCAAGCGGATCCTGTTCTCCGACAGCTACTACCCGGCGCTGTCGCGCGAGAACGTCGAGCTCGTCACTGACCGTATCGAGGAGGTGCGTGCGGATGGCATCCGCACCGGGAGTTGCAGGAACGGATGAAGGGCACGGTGTGGGCCAAGGGCGGCTGCACCTCCTGGTACCTGGATGCCACCGGGCGCAACAGCACGTTGTGGCCGGACTTCACCTTCCGGTTCCGCCGCCGGTTGCGCCGCTTCGACCCGGCGGCGTACGCGGTGCTCCGCCGGGATGGAGCCCGCGGGACCGACCACAGCAGCCCGCGCCAATCGCTCAGCGCGCTGGGTAGCGCGGCAGTATCGGGCCGATCGCTCGGGGGCGTCCCCGCTGGCCGACCTGGGGGTTTGTATCGCCGAGCAGACCGGAGGAGCGTGGAGGAGTCCTGCACGTCATCGGAAAAGGAGAGCTCGTGCTTACCCTCACCGAGAACGCCAGCAGCATCGTCAAGACGATCACCGAGCGCAGCGGCGCTGCGCCGGGCGCAGGCCTGCGGTTCAGCCGGGAAGGCGTCGATCAGAGTTCGCTGGCCGTCGCGGCGGTCGAAGCGCCCCAGCCGGGCGACCAGGTGGTCGAATCGCTCGGTGCCCGAGTCTTTTTGGAAGAAGGGGCCGCAGTCGTCCTCGACAACCAGACCCTGGATGCCGAGGTCGACGAGGCCGGATCCGTCCAGTTCAGCATCGCGCCCCAGCTCTAGCGCGGCCGCTCTGCCCCGACCGCTCAGCCCGGGACGTTCTTCGCTGCCTTGCTCAGGAGCGGGAGGTACCTGTCCAGCATCCACGGCAGGCTGAGCACGTTCACCGCGCTGGTCGCGTAGACCAGTGGCGGGTCCGTCAGCGGTACGTAAGAACCGGACTTCACCGCGGGCAGGGACCGGAACAAGCCGTTGTCTTCGATCTCGTGCTGGGTCGCGGGAGCGAGATACCACGCGACCAGCACGTCCGTCTGCACGCCCGGCAGCAGTTCCAGGCTGACCTGTTTGGCGAACGAGTTCGGGCTGCCGCCGTCACCCAGCTTCGAGACGCTGGGTGACGGCGTGAAGCCCAACTGCTGGAGCAACGCGCTGCGGGGGTCGTCGTCGTAGTAGAAGTTGAAGCTGCCCGGCTTCGTACCGCTCCCGAACGCGATCGTCTTGCCCTGGAACTCCGGGTGTGCCGCGGCCGCCGCCGCGATCAGGCCGTCGGTCTTGTCGATCAGTTCGGCGGCCTGCGTCGACTTGCCCAGGGCCTTGCCGACCAGCGTCACCTGGTCCTGCCACGACGTCAGCCACGCCTTGTCCGGATACCCGACCGTCGGGGCGATCTGGGAGAGCCGCGCGTACTCCTCGGCGGTGATGCCGGAGTAGACGGCGAGGATGACGTCCGGGTGCAGGCTGGCGATCTGCTCGAACGGCACGGACCCGGTCGATGCCTTGATCATCGCCGGCTTCGCGTCCCCGAGCTTGCTCCGGTCCCACGGCAAGATCCCGTCCGGTGAGCCGGAGTCGGCCGAGAAGTCCTGCATGCCGACCGGGACAACGCCGAGCGCGAGGGCTGCGTCCTGGCTGCCCCACCCGATCGTGACCACCCGCTCCGGGACGGACTTGATCGTTGCCGTACCGAGCGCCGAGGTGATCGTCACCGGGAACGCGCCGGTGGACGCGCCGCTCGGTCGGGTCGCCGACGCAGACGGGCTGCTCGAGCCACAAGCGGACAGCCCAACCGTCACCAGCAATCCCGCCGCGATCACTGCACCTAGCTTCGTGCGCATCCCGCCTCCGTCCTCGTGGACGAAGGTTAACCTAAGTGACGAAGGTTAACCTAAGTTAAGTGTTGGTGCGCAAGCCCGGGTTGTTTCCCACCCGTGCGTCTTGTGCGCTGCTCGCACAAGACGCTGATGTCGCACAAGGCGCTGATGTCGCACAAACACGGAGGCGCTGATGTCGCGCAAGAGGGTTCTGCATCGCGGGCGGATATGCCGCTCGATT
>DASZVT010000206.1:0-3279 GCA_035546915.1 Mycobacteriales bacterium
TACCCGCGGGAGCAGCACGGCATCCGGCACGACCCGCCGACCCTGGACCTCGTTACGGACGACGTCCAGGCCGCCACGCGCGGCCTCCAGCCGTCGCTGCGCCGCGGCCAGCGCGTCGGCGGCGACCCCGGCACGTAGCGCCGGCATCAGCCGCGGCAGCGACTCGTCGTCCAGCAGCAGCCGGCACAGCAGCAGGCTCTCCGGGGCGGGCACCGGCTCCGCCGCCGGTGCCGGTGCCGGATCGGCCGTGCCCCGGCCGGCCTGGACCGCTTCGAGCAGGTGGCCCCGCAGCTGCAGCCGCCACCCCAGCTCGGCGAGCAGCGCGGGCCGGCTCAGCCCGGCCCCGAAACCGCCGACATCGCGCAGCGCGGAGCGGCGCAGCACCAGCGGAAACCGCCCCAGCCACAGGCGGTTACGCGATCCCGCCGGATCCCCGGGGCCGACCGCCGCGACCGGCGGTCGCCGGTCCAGCACCCCGACCAGCAGCGCGAGCAGCCCGTGGGACACGGCCTGGTCACCCGGCAGCAGCACCACGAACTGCCCGTCGGCCCGCTCCAGCGCGGCATTCCACCCCGCCCCGTCGTCGCCGCCGGAACCGTCCCCGCCACTCGTGGCAGGTACCTGGACCAGCTGCACCCGCTCGGCCGCGAGCCCGCACCGCGACAGCGACTGCTCGGCCGCCGCGGTACCGGCACCGGAGTCCAGCACCAGCACCGAGCAGACACCCGGGCGCAGCGAGCCGGCGCGCAGCGAGTTGCTCACCGCGAAGCCGGGACTCCGGCCTCACGCCAGGTCCCGCCGAGGCTCACCAGCCCCCGCTCGACGATCTTGCCGGTCTCCACGAAGAACGGGTGGCAGTCGCGGTGGAAGTCGTACACGTGGGTACGGGAGACGTCCCGCAGCGACGCGTTGATGTTGTACGACCCGGGGAGCAGCTTGAAACTGGGCACGGTCCACTCCACCACGTGGGGGCCGAGGATCTTGTCCATCGCGAAGTCGGTGTCCCGGGTGTTCTGCGACCACACCTCGGTGCCTTCGACGGTGGTGATGGTGATCCCGAACACCGGCAGCTCCACCGGCTCGTCGGCGACGATCTCGAACCGGATCGTGAGGGGGGCGCCGGTCTTGACCTGGTTGGTCGCCTCGCCGGACGCGTCCAGCATGGTCACCTTGACGATCTGGGCCTCGCCGCTGCCCCAGCGCCGGCCACCGCCCTCCGCGGCCACCGCCTGGTGCCCCTCGTCGATGTAGCGGTCGATGATCGCGCCCGGCTTGCCGACCGCGTCCACCCGGCCGCTGGCGAGCCAGGCGACCTCGTCGCACATCTGCCGCAGCGACGCCATCGCGTGGCTGACGATGACGACGGTCTTGCCGTTCTTCTTGAACTCGGCGAACTTCTTGCTGCACTTCTCCTGGAACGCGGCGTCACCGACGGCCAGCACCTCGTCCACCAGCAGGATGTCCGGGTCGACGTTGATCGCGACGGAGAAGCCGAGCCGCACGTACATCCCGGAGGAGTAGTTCTTCACCGGCTGGTCGATGAACTTCTCCACCCCGGCGAAGTCGACGATCTCGTCGAAACGGGCGTCCAGCTCGCGCTTGGACAGGCCGAGGATGGAGCCGTTGAGGTAGACGTTCTCCCGGCCGGACAGCTCCGGGTGGAAGCCGGATCCGAGTTCCAGCAGGGCCGCCATCTTGCCGGTGTAGGAGATGCTCCCGGTGTCCGGCCGCAGGATGTTCGCGATGCACTTGAGCAGCGTCGACTTGCCCGACCCGTTGACGCCCATCAGCCCGTACGTCGCGCCGACCGGGATCTGCAGGCTGACCCCGCGCAGCGCCCAGAACTCGTCGTAGCGCGCCCGCCGCCCGCGCATCAGCGCGGCCTTCACCGACTCGTTGCGCTCCTTGTAGAGCCGGAAGCGCTTGGACACGTCCTCCACCACGATCGCCGGTTCGGACTGGCCGGTCACAGTTCCTCCGCCAGCCGGCCCTCGAAGCGGCGGAACACCATCGCGCCGAGGCACAGCGTGACGACCGCCGCGCCGAGACACACCACCAGGTCCTGCCAGTCGGCCATCCGGTTGTCGTAGAGCAGGTTCCGCAGCGCCTGTGCGAAGTGCTCCATCGGGTTCAGCTTGTACACGTCCATGATCGGGAACCCGGAGTGTTTGTCCGCCTGAGCCTGCACCGTGGACAGCGGGTAGAGCACCGGCGTGAGGTAGAACCACAGCTGGAACAGGATCGTGATGAAGTGCTGCGTATCGCGGAAGTAGACGTTCGCGACCGAGAGCATCAACCCGAGGCCCAGCGCGAAAACGGTCAGCAGCGCCATCACCACCAGCGCCATCGGGATGTACAGCAGCGGCATGCCGCCGACCGCAAGCAGCGCCACGATGAGCACCACCATCTCGATGCAGAAGGTCACCAGCCAGGAGCCGACGGTCGCGGCGACGAGCACGTCCCGGCGGAAGTAGACCTTCTTCACCAGGTTCGAGTTGTCCACCAGCGAGCCCATGCCGCCGTTGACCGAGTTCTGGAAGAACGTCCACGGCAGCAGCCCGCAGAGCAGGAACAGCGCGTAGATGTCCACGCCGCTCGGGTCGCCCTTCGGCGAGGTCACCCCCAGCAGGTAGCGGAAGACGATGGTGTACATCAGCATCGTCGACAGCGGGTTGAGCAGCGACCAGAAGTGCCCGAGCGCGGTCCGCTTGTATTTCGACCGGACGTCACGCAGCGTGAGGTTGATCAGCAGCTCGCGGTTCGCCCGCAACGAGGTCGGTGCGTTGGCGCGATGCAGGCTGCGGCGGGGGGGCCTCGGGGTCTGCGTCGGCGACGCGGGCGGCTGCTGGACTGCCGTCACCGCGACACCCCGAGGGTTCGCATCACAGCAAGGAACGATAGCTGCAATAGACGGGGCCCTCGCCTCCCGGCGCGCCGCCGCGACCGCCCGGCGAGGGCCTCCCGGAGCGGGTGAACTGGCAGGATCGGCGTGTGCCGCTCCGGGTCTGTCTCGACGTCACCCCGCTGCTGGGTGTGCGTACCGGGGTGGGCCGGTACGTCGAGGCGCTGCTGGGCGCGCTCGCCGGCCTGCCCGCCGGCCGCGGCGGGCTCGCGCTCGCCGGTGCCGCGTTCTCGCTCCGCAACCGGGGTGGGCTGGCGTCGCTGCCGCAGGGGGTCGCGCGCCGACACCGTCCGGTGCCCGCGCGGGCGCTGCAGCGGGCCTGGATGCGCGCGGACCGGCCGCCGGTGGAGTGGCTGGCCGGCCGCTGCGACGTGTTC
>DASZVT010000207.1:0-10257 GCA_035546915.1 Mycobacteriales bacterium
CCCCCCCCCCCCACGACTCCAGCGCATCCGCGGTCGCGGCCGGGATGGCCTGACCGCCGGACCACACCTTGGTAAGCCGGCGCAGATCCGTCTGCGCGGCCGATGGGTCATGCCGGAGCGCGTCCAGCGCGGTGATGGCGGCGATCGTGAACGTCGCCCGCTCCCGCTCGAGCATCGCCAGCGCGGACGCCGCGTCGAACCGCTGGTCGAGCGCGAGCACCGCACCGGACACGACGGCCAGTGCGAGATGCCCCGTGATCCCGGTGACGTGGAACATCGGTGCCAGGCCGGCGATCACGTCGTCCGGTCCGATGCCAGCGAGGTCCCGATAGACCTGACCGCCGGCCACGATGTTGCCGTGCGTGTTGCACGCGCCCTTAGCCGGCCCGGTCGTCCCCGAGGTATACGTCAGGAATGCCAGGTCATCCGGACCCGTTGCCGGGTCGGGCACCCGGACACCGTCCTGCTCGTCCAGCAGTTGCAACAGCGGGACGGCATGGCTGTCAGCCGCGGCCGGCGGCGCTGGCTGCACCGCTAGCAGATCGTCGGCCGCAGTCGTGAGCACGCACCGCAACGTGTCCGCAACCTCTCCGGTACCGATCACCTGGCACCAGTGGATGTCGTCCACCACCAACGCGACGGCGCCGGCATCGATGAGCAGTTTGTCAACCTCGTGTGCGCGCAGCAGTGGACTCACCGATACCGCGATCGCGCCCGCTCGCCAGATCCCCAGCGTCGCGACCGGGAACTGCGGGACGTTCTGCACGCACAGGGCCACTCGGTCGCCGGACACGACGCCGCGCTGGCGCAAGCCAGCCGCCACGGCCTGCGCCAGCGTGTCGAGTTCCGCAACGGTGACCGTCCGGCCGCGGTAGCGCAGTGCCGGACGTCCAGGCCCACGGCTGACCCAGCCGGCAAGTGCCGACAGCAGGTTCGGGTGCTCCAGTGGGAACGCGTCGGGATCGGTGCTTGCCACCCGCGGGCCTCCCCTCGCCCCTCTGCGATCATCCAGGAATGACGCGAGCATACGGACGCCACGAGCCGGAACGGGCCGACGGCACCGGCACTATCGGCGCGGAACTGCAGGACACGGTCGCCGCGATGGGCGCGGAGTTCGATCACGTAGCGGTTGCGGCGCCGCGACTTCGCGACCTGGTCGCCCTCTACGAGGGAGTGCTGGGGGGCGTGGGCGTCGTCGGTGGCGACCACCGCGAGACCGGTTTCCGCGCCGTGCAGGTGCAGTTCGGCGCCGGCCTGGTGGAACTGCTCGAGCCCCTCGCAGGGTCGAGCTTCCTGGATAGCTTCTTCGCGCGGTACCCGCAGGGTGGGTTACACCACGTGACCTTCCGTGTTCCCAGCATCGAGCGCGCACTCGAGATCGTGCGCGCCGCCGGCCTGGAGGTCCATGGGCTGAGCCGAGTCGGTGCGGTCCAGTCTGAGTTCTTCCTGCACCCCAAGGCGACCCACGGCGTACTCGTCCAGATCATCGAGAAAGGTCCCGACTACCCGCCGACCGGCGTCGTCTCCTCGGCGGCCATCCTGGCCGGTCGCGGGATGGACGGGAACGGGCTCCCCAGCACGTAACGTCCCGGCGTCAGCTCGGTGCGACATGGGTGGCTGGCTCCGGTTCGCCGCCGTCCCGCGTGTCCCGGCCGAACCGGAACAGCCGCAGCCGCAGCACGCGCTCGGATTCCCGTGCCTCCTGCAGGTCCTTGAGTCGGCCGGCGAGCAATTGCTGCAGGGACACCAGGCCGACCACGCGGCTCGGCGCGCTGCGATCCACGACCGGCAGTCGCGTCAAGCCGCTCTCGGTCATCACCACCACCGCCTGGCGCAGCGTGTCGTCCGCGTACACACACACCGGCTGACGGCGCGCGATCGACGACACCGGTTCGCGCTGCCGGCCGTCGTGTACCGCGCCCTCCAACTGGTTCTGGCTGACGACCGCGATCAGGTTGCCGTCCTGGTTCAGCACGGGGTAGAGCCGCTGCCGCAAGGCGGCCGCGCCACGCCGCACCTCGGCGAGGGCATCCGCGATCGGCGCGCTGCTATCGAAGGTCAGCACCTCCGGCTCGATGACCTCGTCCACGAACAGCACCTCGAGCGGATCGACGTCGTACTCACGGGTCAGGTGGAAGCCGCGCCGTACCACCTTCTCCGTCAGCACCGAGCGCTTGAGCACCAGTGCAGACACCGCGTATGCCGTGGAGGCACCGATCAGCAACGGCAGCAGCGCGCCGACCTGGTGCGTCAGTTCGAGCGCGAATACCACGCCGGTGAACGGCGAGCGCATGACGCCACCCAGCACGCCGGCCAGACCGACCAACGCCCACAGCCCGACACCGGCATGCGGGAAGAACTCCGCCTCCACCGCCCCGAGCGCACCGCCGATCATGAACATCGGAGCGAGCACGCCACCGGACGTCCCGGACCCGAGCGACAGCGACCAGATCAAGGTCTTGACGATCAGGATCCCGGTGACCAGGCCGATCGTGATGTGCCCGGTCAGCTCCTTGTCGATGATGTTGTAGCCCACACCGAGGCTCTCCGGCGTGATCAGGCCGCCGATCCCGATGATCAGGCCACCGATCGCGGGCCACCACATCCAGTGGATCGGCAGCCTTCGGAACGCGTCCTCGGCTGCGTACACCAGCTGCGTCGCGATCACCGCGAGCAGGCCCGAGATCACGCCGGAAGCCAGGCAGCACAGGTACACCCAACCGTTCAGGTGCAACTCGCTGGCGACCGGGAACAGGGCGGCGGTCCCGAGCATCGGCCCGCGCAGCGCGGTGGCGACGACGACGGCGACCGAAACCGGGACGTAGCTGCGCGGCCGCCACTCGAACAGCAGCAGTTCCACGGCGAGCATGACTGCCGCCAGCGGCGAGTTGAAGGTCGCCGCCATACCGGCTGCGGCGCCGGAGACCAGCAGCGTCTTGCGCTCATCCGCAGTCAGGTGCAGCAACTGTGCGAACAGCGATCCGATGGCACCGCCGGTCATGATGATCGGGCCCTCGGCGCCGAACGGACCACCCGTTCCGATCGCGACCGCCGCGGACACCGGCTTGAGCACCGCGACCCGAGGTTGCACCTTGCTGCCGCCGGTGAGGATCGCCTCGATCGCCTCCGGCATGCCGTGCCCGCGGATCTTCTCCGATCCGTAACGCGCCATCAACCCGATCACCAGACCACCGACTACCGGGGCGAGCAGCACCAGCGCAGGATTGTGATGGATCGCCCCCGGCGCGACCAGGCTGGTGTCGACGCGCTGGTAAAACACCGCGTTCGTGATCAGGCCGATGAGCCGGAGCAGGGCCCACGCGACGCACGCGCTCACCGCCCCGACGGGCACCGCCAGGGCAGCGATGAGCAGCATCCGGGGGCGGACGGTGAAGTCCCCGAGGTGACTCAGGTTGCGCGCATGCCGACGCTGCGCCGGTGGCTGCGACATAGAGGTGCCTCGTCAAGATCTCGCGGGGAATATCGCGTTACGATACACCTAGCGCGGGGACGCACTCGACCGCTCCCCACACCGACAACGCGGCTTGCCCCAGCCGCCGCGAGGCTGGCTTGGCGGGACCGGAGAGGATGCTGTCGTCGTGCCTCCTCCCCGGCTGTCCGATGAGGACTACCAGCGACTGCTTGCATTCCGGCACCAGCTGCGGCAGTTCGACAAGTGGAGCAGCGACCAGGCCGCGGCGCACGGCCTGACGCAGACCCAGCACCAACTGCTGCTGGCCATCCGGGGACACGACGACGCGCGGGGGCCGACGATCGGGCAGCTCGCCGGCTACCTCATGGTCCGGCACCACACCGCCGTCGAGTTGGCGGACCGCACCGAGAAGCTCGGCCTGGTGTGCCGACAGGGGGACGGGGATGACCACCGAGTGGTGCGGTTGGTGCTGACGCCGGCGGGGGCGGCGCGCCTCGCCGAGCTGACCGCGCTGCATCTGGAGGAACTGAGGCGGCTCGCGCCGACCATTGGTGCGCTGGTGAGCGGGCTGTCGTAGCGTCGCGCCGGTCAGCCGTCGCCGAGGTACCGCTGGAACAGTTCGCTGCGTTCGAGTTCGCCGGCCTTGCCCTGGAAGACGACCTCGCCGCGATTGAGCACGTACACCGCACTGGCCATCGCCAGCGCCCGGGTCGCGAACTGGTCCACCAGCAGCAACGCCGAGCCCTGTTGGGTGATCGTGTGCAAGAACTCGAAGATGACGTCCACGATGATCGGCGCAAGGCCGAGCGACGGTTCGTCGACGAGTACCACCTGGTCGTTGTGCAGGTATGCGCGCATCAGCGCGAGCATCTGCTGCTCGCCGCCGCTGAGAGTGCCGGCGGACTGACCGAGCCGCTTGCCGAGGACCGGGAACGCGGTCGAGGCCTTCTCGATCGCGTCGGCCTCCGACCCGCCGTTCGCCTGCATGACCAGGTTCTCCCGAACAGTGAGGTTGCGGAAGATCGCCCGACCCTCGGGGATGTGGCACAACCCACGCCTGGCCCGGCGGTTGGCGCTCCACCGGGTCACGTCGGCGTCGCGGACGCGTACCGCGCCGCGCGTCGGCCGGATCAGGCCGGAGACGGTCTTGAGCAGCGTCGACTTGCCGGCACCGTTCGGGCCGAGCAACGCCGTGATCGACGATTCCGGCACCGTCAACGACACGCCCCGCAGCACCTGGGTGGCTCCGTAGCCACTGCACACGTCGACGAGTTCGACGGCGGGTGCGGTGCGAACCAGGGGGGCGGCGGCCGCGGTCGTGCTCACGACTGCACCTCCGGTTCGGCCCCGGCCGGGATGGCGGCCGAGCCGCCCAGGTACGCCGCCTGCACCACTTCACTGCCGGCAACGGCCTGCGGATCCCCTTCGAACAACAGCTGACCGAAGTCCAGCACGTACAGGTAGCTGCAGACCTTCATCACCAGGGACATGTCGTGCTCGACCAGCAGGATGCCGCAACCACGCTCTTGCACCACCCGGGTGAGCACCTCGCCGAAGCGTTCGGTCTCGGCACGGTCCAGGCCGGATGACGGCTCGTCAAGCAGCAGCAGGTCGAACGGACCCGCCAGGCACCGGGCCAGCTCGACCAGTCGGCGCTGTCCGGTCGACAGGGCGCCCGCCTGCAGTTCGGCGAGATGGGTGATGCCACACGTCTCCATCGCAGACCAGGCCGCCGCGTGCGTCACACGGCGTTCGGCGGGACGTGCCGCAAACTGGGAGAAGATCTTTCCACCGGCCATCGACGACTCGCGTCCGAGCGCGACGTTGTCGACGACGGTCAGCGTCTCCCCGAGTTCCATCCGCTGAAAGGTGCGGCCGAGTCCGAGCCGGGCCCGCCGAGCCGGCGCCAGCCGGGACACGTCCCTGCCCTGGAACGTGAGCTTGCCCGCGTTCGGCTTGTTCAGGCCGCTGCACGCATTGAACGTCGTGGTCTTACCCGCGCCGTTCGGGCCTACCAGCCCGGTGATCGTGCCCAGTGGCGCGCGCAGGCTCACGTCCTTGACCGCCACCAGCCCGCCGAACCGGATGGTGAGGCCGTCGATAGCCAGCCCCGGGCCGCCTTCGGGCGCGGCGACCGGCGGCGGCGCCTCCACCTGCGTAGCAACCGCTGCCGGCTTGCGCCCGAACCGGTTGAAGTACGCCTGCAGCTTCTGTGGCATCGGGGTGGGCCCGCCCTGCAGCGACACCTGTACGGCGAAGAAGCCGAAGATGATGTTCAGGTAATCGTTGACGTGTTCGCCACTGATGTAGCCGGGGATGATGGCGGTGAAGCCCATGAAGAGGGCGAACCACGGCTCCCGGAACGGGGCCAGCGCGAGAATAGCGATCAGCGTCAGCGACGTGAACGCGGTGTAGCGGATATCCGCCGATGTCGCGAAGTTCGCGCTCGACCCGTACAGGATGCCGGCCAAGCCGGCAATGAACGACGAGATGCAGAACACGATGACCCGAGTGACGTTCGTGCTCAGCCCCATCGTCGCCACCGCGAGCGGCGCATCGGACAAACCGCGCAGGATCCGGCCGATCCGGCTCTCGTGGATCGCGACGACCACCAGACAGATTACGACCAGGAACGCCAGAACCACGTAGTAGTAGGCCTTATCACCGGTGGCGAAGTCCGGCCGCGGCATTCTCCGGCCGTCCGCGAGGTGGGTGAACATGAAGCCGAGCGGGTAGAAGAGGTTCTCGACCATGATCCCGAAGCCGAAGGTGGCCAGCGCCAGGAACAACCCGGACAGCCGGATCGCCGGGATCGCGACCAGCGCCCCGATCGGCACCGCGACGAGCGCCCCGAGCAGCACCGCGGCCAGCCACGGCATGTGGTGGTCGACCGAGAACTGGGAGAAGGCCACCGCCGCGACCGCGGCGAACGTGGTGTGGCACAGCGAGACCTGCCCGGACGTCCGCACCAGCAACCCGAGCGAGAGCAGCAGAATTGCCTGCGTCAGCCCGAGCGTGAAGTAGCTCAGGTGGATGCCCGCGAAGGTGGGCACCAGCAGGAACAAGGCAAGCACCGGCACGGCCGTGCCGAGCCGGAAACGCAGCGGGGCGCGGTAGGCCAGCGGTGGTCGTCGCTCCACCGATGATGGCGGCACCAGCCGCCACTTCGGCAGCAACAACAGCATCACGATCAGCACCAGGAACGGCAGGCTGCTCGGCAAGCCGGAGAGCCAGGACACGTCCAACACGTACTTCTTCGAGACGTTGGCCAGGATGCCGACACCGAGACCGCCGAGGAAGGTCAGCGGGATGTTGTTGAACGCGCCGAAGGCGGCGGCCGCGAACGCCTGGGCCACCAGCAGGGTCAATGCAATCGCCTGCAGCCCGATCAACGGCAGCAACAGCACGCCGGACAGCGCGGCGAACGTCGTGCCGATCACCCAGGACATCTGGCGGATGGAGATCGGGTTCGCACCGATGATGTCCACCAGGTCGGGATCGCCCACCACGGCGCGCATCGCAATGCCCAGCCGGGTGTACCGGAACAGCACGTAGAGCGCGCCCACCACGATGATCGAGATCACCGTCAAGGTGACCTGGGCGTAGGAGACGAACACCCCGCCGACCTCGAACGAATCGCTTCCCTTCGGCAGGTACTGCGCCACCGGCAGCGTGTCGCTGCCGTACCAGATCGTCGCGATGCCCTGGACCAGCACGATGAGTCCGACCGTTGCGACGATCTTGTGCGACGTGCGCTGCAGCGCGAGTTGGCGAGCGATTCGCTCCATGATGAGGCCGAGGATCGGCCCGACCACGAACACGCTGACGATCAGCGCGAGCCACCAGCTCCAGCCATGCTCGATGTGCAGCCAATAGAAGACGTACGCGGCAATGGTGGCGTTCGCCCCGTGCCCGAAGTTGAAGATGCCGGAGGTCTTGTACGTCAGGACCAGACCGGTGCCTGCCATGCCGTACAGCGAACCGACCGTGATACCGCTGATGATGAACGGCAACAGTTCTTTCACGTGCAGGCCCTCTCGCCCTTCCCGAACACGCGCCCTCGCTGGCAATTAAGTGTCCTACATCACGTACGCTCGCACCTTGACACAGTGAACGCGTTCACCGCAACCCCGACTTTTTCTCCGGCGCGTCGAGTGCGGACGTCACGAGATACCCCGGCGCGCAACCAGTTATGGTCGGGCTATAGTGCGGCCTCCAGCGCAGGAGTACGGCGTTCTGCTTCAGACAGGCCTGGGTGATCATGGAAATGAGTGGAACTAGATCCCGTCCGGCCGATCTCACCCGTGAGAAGCTCGTCACCGCCGTACTCGAGCTCATCGAGCGGGACGGGATCAGCGCCGTCACGATGAAGCAGCTGGCGTGCCGGATCGGCTGTTCGACTACCGCCGCCTACAAGCACGTGCTGGGCAAAGACGAGTTGCTCGAACTCGCAGCAGACCGGATGATCGCGCAGCAGTTGTTGCCGGCCCGCTCCGGCCAGCACTGGACCGACCAGATCCGGGCGATCGTGCAAGCCAACCTCTACCTCGAGGACCACCACCCGTGGGTGTCGGACGTGATGCTGAAGCGCTACGAGAATCGCGGCGCCGAGACCCCCAACGTCCGCAAGGGACTGGACCGGACCCGGGAGGTGCTCGTGCGGGGCGGCTTCAGCCCGCGGTGCGCCGCGCTGGGAAACGCGCTGGTCTCGGCAACCATCATCGGCCTCGTCGTGGAGGCGAAATACCGGTCGCTCCGGGTCTCCGGCGACCTGCCCGACGCGATCTCCGAGGAGGAGTTCCGCCACTGCGCCATCGACACCCTCGTGCACGGGCTACAGCGGCTGCTCACGGACAACCGTAAGACGGCGGCGAGCGAGCGCCGGGCGGGCCGCGTCACGCGGGGGTGAGCCGTGCCTCAGGATGCGGCCTCGGTCCGCGGCCGGCGGACGGGCGCCGCCAGATCGAGCACGGTGCCGGTCAGGCCGCGGATCAGACCGACGGCCACCGCACGGAACCGCAGCCCGTCGCCGTACGGCCGGGCGAGCAGCATTGCGCCTTCCAGCCCGCCGACGATCGCCTGCGCCACCACCCGCGGTGATCCGGTCAGGTGCAGCTGACCGGCCGCCTCGCCGTCGGTGAGCACGTCCAGCAGCCAAGCTTCGTTCTCCTCGAAAAACGCCGTCACCGCCTCGCGCATCGCAGCCGGCAGCGTGCGGTAATCCGCCGCGAGCATGCCGCACAGGCAGATCCGGCCCTCGTCGATCAGCACCCGCTCGTAGAGACGGACGTAGCCCGCGAGCTTGCTCGGTGCGTCGGGAGACGACGTATCGATCTCGTCGAGCTGATGGCTGAACCGGGCGACGTAACGGTCGATCAGCGCCCGCCCGAGGTCCGCCTTGCCGGCGAAGTGGTAGTGCAAGCTCGCCTTGGTGATCCCGAGTTCCCCGGCGACGTGCGCATAGCTGAAGCCATTGAAACCGCGCTCCTGCACGAGCCGTTCTGCTGCGTCCAGGACCCGCATCCGGGTGTTCGTATCCGCTACCGGTGTCACGCGCTGCGCCTTAGCACCAACGTACTGTCCCCTGCCTCTTGCTACTTATCTACTAGTAGGTTAGCTTGCCGGGTTCATCAGCGGAGCTCCGACACGCTGCGGGACGCAGGAGGAGGCGGTCCCCGTGACGACGACAGACACCCATACGGTCGATGAAGGACGACTGGAACAGCTGCTCGGCCAGGCGGTCACCGACATGGGCGCGGCAATGAACGGTGTGCTGGTCATGCTCGGCTCCGAGCTCGGTCTGTGGCGAGGGCTGATGGGAGCCGGCCCGTTGACCGCGGCCGAACTCGCGCAGCGCGCCGGCATCCCGGAGAAGTACGTCCACCAGTGGCTGGCCACCCAGGCGGGCAGCGGCTACGTCGACTACGACGCGGCACGCGGCACCTTCACACTCTCGCCCGAGCAGGCACTCGCGTTCGCGGACGAGAGCAGCCCGGCCTACCTGGTCGGCGGCTACCACATCGTGAGCGCGCTCTACCGCGACCGGCCCCGGATCGTCGATGCCATGCGTGCCGGTCGCGGCTTCGGCTGGCACGAGCACGACCCGGAGATGTTTCTGGGCACCGAACAGTTCTTCCGACCGGGCTACCGCAGCAACCTGATCAGCGCCTGGATACCAGCGCTAGACGGGGTCGAGGAGAAGCTGCGCGCGGGCGCGACGGTCGCCGACATCGGCTGTGGCCACGGGGTTTCCACGATCCTGATGGCGCAGGCCTACCCGGCCTCGACGATCCGGGGATTCGACTATCACCCGGCGTCCGTCGAGCGGGCCACCGCACTGGCGGCCGCCGAAGGTGCGGCGGCGAACGCCTCGTTCGGCGTGGCCTCCGCGAAGGACTACCCCGGTGACGGCTACGACCTGGTCTGCTTCTTCGACTGCCTGCACGACATGGGTGATCCGGTTGGCGCACTACGGCACACCCACGAGGCCCTCGCTCCGGACGGCACCGTGATGCTGGTGGAGCCGTACGCAGGCGATTCGCTCACGGACAACCTGAACCCGGTGGGCCGGGTCTTCTACGCCGCGTCCACCATCATCTGCACGCCGTGTTCGCTCGCACAGGAAGTCGGTGCCGGGCTCGGCGCTCAAGCAGGTGAACGCCGGTTGCGCGAAGTCGCGGAGCAGGCCGGGTTCACCCGTTTCCGACGAGCGACCGAGACGCCGTTCAACCTGGTCCTCGAGGCCCGGCCCTAAACGACATGCCGGCCCTGGCGCTGGCGCCGGTTGTGCGACATGAGCGACGCCCCGGCAACGCTCATGTCGC
>DASZVT010000208.1:0-2802 GCA_035546915.1 Mycobacteriales bacterium
CCGGCACCTGCTTACTCAACTCGACGTCGACCGCGTCTGCGAGTTCGACGCTGTCGGTGACCAGCAGGCAGGCAGCCAGGTCGTCGTGCTCCGCCTGGGCGATCAGGTCCGCCGCGACGTAGGCCGGCTCAGCGCCGCCGTCGGCGAGGATCGCCACCTCGCTCGGGCCGGCCTCGGCGTCGATGCCGACCTGCCCGCGCAGCAGCCGCTTCGCGGCGGTCACGTAGACGTTCCCCGGGCCGGTCACCACGTCCACCGGCCGGCACGACTCGGTGCCATACGCCAACATCGCGATCGCCTGCGCACCGCCGGCCCGGTATACCTCGTCGACACCGAGCAGCGCACAGGCAGCCAGCACCACCGGATGAATCTCGCCGTCGCAGTCCGCTTGCGGTGGCGACACCACCGCAAGCGACCCCACCCCGGCAACCTGGGCGGGCACCACGTTCATCACCACCGACGACGGGTAGACCACCCGGCCGCCCGGCACGTACAGGCCGACTCGCTCGACCGGCACGTAGCGCTCCGATACCTGGCCGCCGGGGACGACCTCGACGGTGTGACCGGTGGGCAGTTGTGCGGTGTGCACCCGGCGGGCGTGCTCGATAGCGGTCTGCAACGCGGTACGCACCGCCGGGTCGAGCCCGTCCAGCGCGGCGGTCAGCACGCCCGTCGGCACCCGCAGTTGCGTCACGTCCACGTGGTCGAACCGGGCGGTGGCCTCACGTACTGCCGCATCGCCCCGGGTACGGACCGCGTCCAGCACCGGGCGGACCGCCCGTTGCGCGGATTCGACGTCGAAGGCGGCCCGCGGCAGCGCACCACGCAGGTCTGCCGGCAGGCCCGCGGTCAGGTCGAGGCGGGTGAGCACCCCTCCAGGCTACCGGCGCCGCGAAGCCGCCCCCACGCGATTACGCTCGCGGGATGTCAGGTCCATCGGTGCGGATCCCGCTGTTCCCGCTGGGGACGGTGCTGTTCCCCGGGGTGGTGCTGCCGCTGCACATCTTCGAGGAGCGCTACCGCGCCCTGGTACGCGAGCTGCTGACCGAGCCGGACCCCGAGCGGCGACGGTTCGGTGTCGTCGCGATCCGTCGCGGCCGCGAAGTGGGGACCGGAGCCGTGCAGGCGCTGCACCCGGTCGGGACGGTGGCGTTACTGAGCGAAGCGCACGAACTGCCCGACGGTCGCTTCCGCGTCGTCGCCGTCGGCACCGAGCGGTTCCGGGTACTCAGCCTCGGCGGCGACGCGCCGTACCCGGAAGGCGACGTGGTGCTGCTCGGCGACCCGCTGGGGGACGCGTCCCGGGCGGCCGCGGCACGGGCCACGCTGCCGACCACGGCGGCGACCTTCCGCACCTACCTGCAGGCACTCGGCGCCCGCCGGGGCTCGGTGATCGAGGTGCCAGAGCTCCCGGACGACCCGACCCTGGTCGCGCACCTGGTCGCGGCGACCGTGCTGGTGGACCTGCCGGTACGCCAGCAGCTGCTGGAGGAACCGGACACCGCCGCGCTGCTGGCCGCCGAGACTGCGCTGATGCGTCGGGAGACCCAGCTGCTCAGCGCGGTGGCCGCGACACCGGCGCCGGATCTGACGCGGGCGCCGCAGTCGCCGAATTGAACGGCCAGGACTGGCGCGTCCCGCGGCGTAGCGAGAGCTGCACCACGCCGAACAGGATCAGCGCGATCAGCGGGAGGAGGACGAAGTCACCGCTGCCCCGGATATAGGGGCGGACCTGGAAGGTGGTGCCGTCCACCTTGTGATGCTGGATCGCGTGGTAATCGCCGTGCACCAGCACGTGCCCGACGGCCATGGCGATCACCCCGGCCAGCAGCCCACCCACCAGCAGCCCGCACGCCCCGCCGACCGGGGTATGGCGGCCGTACCACGCGACCAGGCCCCCCGCGACCAGGCCCGCGATCGCCAGGATCAGCAACAGCACCAGGTCACCCGCCGCCGATGCCTTGTCCTCGGTGTACGACGGGAGCAGATAGCTGCCCACCCGGAAGACTCCGACGTCCGGCACGCTCGCAGCCCAGATCGCCCCGAGTGGGGCACCGGCCAGGACGAGCAGCACCGTGACCAGCACCCCGTGCCGGACCTCGGCGCGTGCGTCTGCCACCGGGGTGACGCGACGTGGAACCGCCCGCGCCGTCACCGGGCGACCTGACGGCGGAACAGGGCGCCGGCCAGGCCGAGTGCCACCACCGACACCGCTACACATACCAGCAGGTCCACCCAGATCGAGCCCCAGTCGACGCGGGAGTCGAAGCTGGCCGCCAGCGCGTCCGCCGCGTAGGTGCTCGGGGTGATCGCCCGTAGCCATCGGATTGCCTCCGGCATCCGATGAGCCGGGATCAGGTTCAGAAAGATCACCGCACTCATCCCGAGCTGTCCGGCGATGGTCGCGAGCTCCGGCTTCGGCGCCAGCAGGCCGAGCAGTGCGCCGAGACCGGCCAGCGACGCAGCCGCCAGCGGCAGCACCAGGACCAGGACCCACAGCCGCGACATCGGCAGGTCGTAGAGCGCAGCACCGCCGAATGCCGTCACGATCGAGCCCGGCACGGTGAAGGCGGCGTACGACCCGGCCGCGCCCAGCACCACCGCGGCGCCAGGTACGTCCAGCGCCGCGTAGTAGTCGAGGCTGCCGTCGTGCCGAAGTCCACCGAGCCGCTGGGCGAGCAGGTTGAGGCAGACGAACGCCACCACCAGCACGGTCGCGCCGGCGACCACTTGCTGCTTGCTGAGCGCGTTCGACGTGTCCACGACGCCGCGTAACAGCAGCAGGATTCCCACGCTCTGGAA
>DASZVT010000209.1:0-3791 GCA_035546915.1 Mycobacteriales bacterium
GATCTGGTTGTGGCCGAGCTCCGTGGTGTCGGTCACCGCGAACGGCAGGTGCGGCGCCCGCGCGAGCTGCACCGCGATCTCGGTGACTCGCCGCGGTAACCGCTTGCCGGTGCGCAGGTAGAACGGCACCCCGGCCCACCGGCGTGTCTCGATCTCCAGCCGCACCGCCGCGTACGTCTCGGTGGTCGAATCCGGCGGCACGTTCTCCTCGTCCAGATAGCCCTTCACCCGATCGCCGGCGAGCCATCCCTGGGTGTACTGCCCGCGTACCGCGCCGACGCTCAGGTCCCGGGGGAGGGCGATCGCGCCGAGCACCTTGCGCTTCTCGGTCCGCAGGCTCTCGGCGTCGAACGACACCGGCTCCTCCATCGCGGTCAGCGCCAGCAGTTGCAGCAGGTGATTCTGCAGCACGTCGCGCGCGGCCCCCGCACTGTCGTAGAAGCCGGCGCGGCCCCCGATCCCGACATCCTCGGCCATGGTGATCTGCACCGCGTCGACATAGTGCGCGTTCCAGATCGGCTCGAACAGCTGGTTGGCGAAGCGCAGCGCCAGCAGGTTCTGCACCGTCTCCTTGCCGAGGTAGTGGTCGATGCGGAACACGTCGTTCGCGGTGAAGACCGAGTCGACGAGCCGGTTCAGCGCCCGCGCCGTGGTCAGATCGCTGCCGAACGGCTTCTCCACGACCACCCGGCGCCAGCCCCCGGATCGGCCGTTCGAGGCCATCCCGGTCCGCTCCATCTGCTTGAGCACGGTCGGGAACGATGCCGGCGGGATCGACAGGTAGAACGCCGCGTTCCCGCCCATGCCGTGGCTGCTCTCGAGGTCGTGCAGGGTCTGGGCCAGCAGGTCGAAGGCGGTGTCGTCGTCGAAGCTACCCGGCACGAAGCGCACCGCCTCGGCCAGGCGGGCCCAGGCCTCCGGGCGCCACGGCGTGCGCGCTCCGCGCTGCGCCGCGTCGCGAGCCAGCTCCTCGAAGTCGCCGTGGCTCCAGTCCCGGCGAGCGAAGCCCAGCAGCGCGAACCCGGCTGGCAGCAGGCCCCGGTTCGACAGGTCGTAGATCGCCGGAATCAGCTTCTTGCGTGCCAGATCGCCGGTGACGCCGAACACGACCAGCGCACAGGGGTCCGGTACCCGGGGCAGCCGCCTGTCGCGGGGATCCCGGAGCGGGTTCGTCCAGCTACCAGGGGTCATCCAGCACCCTCCGCCGCGTGCAGCACGGTCTCGAGGCCGGCTGCCCGGTCGGTCAGGTGCAGTCGCAGGAACGGGCGGCCGCGTCCCTGCAGCGCCTGCTGGTCGCCGAGTGCCTGGGCACGCTGCAACTCGCCGAAGTCGAACGGCCGGCCGGGGATGTCCAGGTACTGCTCGGGTTCGGCGGTGATCTGCAGGTACGCGCCCCGTGCCGGGCCGCCCTTGTGGTACTGGCCGGTGGAGTGCAGGAAGCGAGGTCCCCAGCCGAACGTGACAGCCGCCGCGGTGCGGTGCGCGAGCACGTCGCGCAGGCCCCTCGCTGTGGTGTCGCGCAACCTGTCGAGGTAGGCCATCACGGCGAGGTAACCGCCGGCCGGGACCTGTCGGAGCAGGCCCGTCATCGCCGCGGTCACGGTGCTCGCGCCGGCAAGCAGGTCGGGGTCGGCGAAGACCTGGACCGGCCCCGCGACGAACGCCGGCTCGGACCGGGGCAACGCGCCGTCACCGGCGTCACGCAGCAGCGCGTTCGTGTTGTCCTTGCTCTCCTGCACGTTCGGCTGGTCGAACGGGTCGATCTGCAGCAACCGGCCGAGCACCGCGGTGGCGTACTCCCAGACCAGGAACAGCGCACCCAGCGGCCCCTCGACGGCGATGCCGTCGGCCGGGGCGTCGGCGTCGCCGAGCAGGCACGGTAGCCGGTCCGGGCCGGCGGTCCCCGGCGCATCCGTCCCCGAGACGACGACCGGGAGCATGCCGCGGCCCTGCTTGCCGGTCGACTCCGCCACCAGCTGTTCGGTCCAGTCGGCGAATCCGGGCAGCCGACCGGTGGCGTCGGCCAGCACCAGCTTGTCCCGGCCGGCCACCGCGGCCGCGCCGAGTGCGGCTCCGAGCAGCAGCGCGGGTCCGTCCTCGGCCGCGAGTGACCCGCTGACGTCCTGGGCCTGGGTGAGCAGCGCGGCCACGTCGACCCCGGTGAGCGCGCTGGGCACGAGCCCGAACGCGGTCAGCGCCGAGTAACGCCCGCCGACGTCCGGGTCGGCGCGGAACACGGCCTGCACGCCGTGATCAGTCGCGGCCATCTCCAGCGGGGAGCCGGGATCGGTGACGACCATGATGTGCCGGGCGGCTTCCAGCCCCGCCGCGGTGAAAGCCGCCCGGAACGCGCGGTGGTGGCTATCGGTCTCCAGCGTGCTGCCGGACTTGGACGAGACGACCAGTACGGTGCGTTCGAGGTCGATCATGGCCGCCGCGACCTGGCCGGGGTCGGTGGTGTCCACAGTCACGAGTTCCGTCCCGGTGGCGGCGCAGATGACCTCGGGGGCCAGCGACGACCCGCCCATCCCGGCAAGGACCACCCGGTCGATCTGGTGATGGCGCAGGTGCGCCACGGCGTCCTCGAGCGGCCCCAGCAACGCCTGCGACGTGGTCGGCAACCGCAGCCAACCCAGCCGGTGCGCCGCTTCTTGCTGGGCGTCGTGGCCCCACAGCGACGCGTCCGCGCGGGCAAGCTTCGCCGCGACTGCGTCCTGGCCGAGTTGCCGTAGCACCTGCCGGGTCGGGCCGGCAAGCGCGGGACCGACCCGGACCTGAACCGCACCGGCCGACGCCTGCAGGCCCGGGTCGGGCGGCTGCAGGCCGGGACCGTCGGTCACGCGCTGGCCTTCGCCGCCGCCAGCGACGCGTGCAGTTCATCGCGCAGCCCGCGCCAGGCGGTCTCGAACTTCTGCACGCCTTCCCGCTCCAACTGGGCCACCACGTCGTCGTAGTCCACCCCGGTCTCGGCGAGCTGATCGAGCACCGCCTGGGCCTCCGCGTAGGTCCCGCGCACGCTGTCTTTCGGGACCTCACCGTGGTCGTGCACTGCCTCCATGGTGGCCTCCGGCATGGTGTTCACCGTTCCTGGCGCGACCAGGTCCACCACATACCGGGTGTCGTCGTAACTGGGGTCCTTGACCCCGGTGCTCGCCCACAGCGGTCGTTGCGGGCGAGCGCCCTCCGCGGCCAGCGGCTTCCAGCGGGCGGAGCCGAACACCTCCTCGTACGCCTGGTAGGCGAGCCGCGCGTTCGCGACCGCCGCCTTACCGCGCAGCCCCCGGGCGGCGTCGGTGCCGAGCTTGTCCAGCCGTGCGTCGACCTCGGTGTCGACCCGAGAGACGAAGAACGACGCCACGCTGGTCAGCCCGTCCAGTGAGCCACCGGCTGCGCGGCGGCGCTCCAGACCGGTCAGGAATGCGTCCATGACCCCCCGGTAGCGCTGCAGCGAGAAGATCAGCGTCACGTTCACGCTGATGCCCTCGGCGAGTGCTTGGCTGATCGCGGGCAGGCCCGCTTCGGTGGCCGGGATTTTGATGAACAGGTTCGGTCGGTCCACCTGCCACCACAGCGCGCGAGCCTCAGCCACCGTGACGTCGGTGTCGTAGGCGAGGCCGGGATCCACCTCGATCGATACTCGCCCGTCCAGCCCGCCGGTCGCGTCGTACACCGGACGCAGCACGTCGCACGCCGCCCGTACGTCCGCGGTGGTGATGGCGCGTACGGCTTCGCCCAGCTCGACTCCCCGCAGCGCGAGGTCGGCGACCTGGCTCTCGTACGCCTCGCCGTCC
>DASZVT010000210.1:0-6647 GCA_035546915.1 Mycobacteriales bacterium
AGCAACGTGTTGCGCACGAACCACTCGCGGGTGATCAGCGCATCGAAGAGGCGCTCCGCCGGGCGGAGCAGCCGGCCGGAGATGCCCGTCGAGTCCAGGTAGACGCCGGTGCGGAATGGGAAGTGACAGGCCGGCTGCACGTCGACATCGGCGAAACCGGTGGTACGCAACAGCTGCGCCAGGTTCCGCGCCGTGTACAGGTGCATGTGCGCCGCCGTGACCCGACGGTCCGCGATCCGGCTGAGCGCGCCGCGGGACGCCCGCGCGGCGAACGTACCCAGGGTGTCGATCAGGCACCATCGCGGTGTACGCAGGAAGAGCACGCCTCCTGGACGCAGCATCGCGAGCGCCTCGCGCAGGAAGGCGGCCGGGTCGTTGACGTGGGCCAGCACGCACCACATGGTGACCACGTCGACGCTCGCGGGAGGCTGGTCGCCCAGCAACAGCGGACTCAGCTCGATCCCGTGCCTGTCCCGGGTGAACGCGATCGCGCGCGGCCCCAGCTCGTTGCCGGCGACCTGGAAGCCGTGCGCGCGGGCGAGCAACAGGAAGTCACCGGTACCCGCCCCCACGTCGAACAGCAACGGCTCCGATGCAGTCCCCGCCGCGACGCCCAACAGGCCGCGGATCCGTGCCAGCACGCCGATCCGGAAGTCCTCGTCACCGCGCTGCGCATTCGCGTACGCGTCGACATCGCCACCGGCGCTGTAGGCCTCTTCCAGCACCTGCGCCGACGGGGGATCCAGTACGAAGACCATGTCGCAGTCGCGGCAGCGCGCGACATCGAACCCCCACGCCGCGGAGTGCCGCAACACCCTGGTGCGCGGCGATCCGCAGACCTCGCACCGCCGCTGCGGCGCGGCGACCACGGCACTGGTCATGCGCTCTCCCACCCGGATGATGCGCCGCACGAACGCAGGCAGCGCCGCTGCGCAGCCAGGACTGTAACGGAATCCGCCGTTTCGTCATCCGGCCACGGCCGGTCACGGCCGGAAGAACAGCCCGTCCGCCTGCAGCATCTGGCCGTTGCTGGCATCGGTGAATCCAGGTTCGACGCGCATCAGCACGAAACCCGCGCCCACCATCCGGTCGATCGCCTCCTGCACCAGCATTCCGTCCTGGTAGAGCGGCACGAACGAGAGCTCGAGCTGCACGCCGACCAGGGCGGGCAGCACCGTGCGGGCGCCGTCGAGGACGGCGCGCTCGAACCCCTGGGTGTCCACCTTCAGGAACGGCGCTCGGGCGCCGTCGAGCTCGGCGGCGAACGCATCCAACGTGGATACCGCGACCTGTTCGGTCCCGACGTAGTCGGCCGGCGGGTGCGCGCTGCGGTGCCGATCCAGCATCGGCAGCAGCGAACTACTGTCGCTGTTGCCGGCAACGTTGATCTGGGCCGTGCCGGGACGGTCGCCCAACGCGGTGTGATGCACGGTCCAGCGCAGGTCCCCGGCGGCCCGAGCAGCCAACGCCTCGTGTGCCTGCCCGAGCGGTTCGAAGGAGACGAGTCGGCCGCCGTACCCGAACCTGCGCAGTTCGCTCGCGTACCCGCCCCGCGCAGCGCCGACGTCCAGCACCAGGTCCACGCCGTGCGCGTGCAGCAACTGCACCCGGCGATGCGCCGGGTGCCGGCGCAGCTCGAAGCCAGCACGGTCGATGGCCCGCAATAGCCGTGTCCGGACGGTGATCACGTCGGGAGGGTACCGACCGGCCGGTCAAGCCGCCGCTCTCCCGCTAGGTTGCAACCCATGTCACGCCTGCTGCGATTGTCCGGGCGCGGTGCGGCTGTCCAGTACGGCTTGTTGCGGACCGCGTGCGCGGCAACCCGACACCAGCAGTTCCGGGGCATGCAGCGGGTGACCTGGGCGGTGGGCCGCGCCTTCCCGCGCGCGAACCGCGCGTTGATGGCGCTGCCCGAGGGGAGGATCTGGATTCACCTCGACGACGGGTACTGGGTTCGGGAGATCCTGCCGGGACGGCAGTACGAGCGGGAACTGCGGCGGGTGATCGACCTCCTGCTCGGCGCCGGCAGCGGGTGCCTGCTGGATTGTGGCGCGAACATCGGCTACTGGAGCCTGGTCGCGTCGTCGTACCTGCCGGCCGGCCACGTTCTCGCGGTCGAGGCGAGCCCGGCGATGTACGAGCAACTCACCCGGAACGCCGCCGCCAACGCCGGCCGCTGGAGTTGCGTGGCCGCCGCGGTGTGGTCGGCGGGCGGCGAGCAGTTGCGAATCCACGAGGACCGTCGCCAGCACGCGGGCAACACCGTGGTCGGAGATCTCGCCGTACCCGGCACGAGCGCTGTTCCGGTCCGGACGGTCACCGTCGACGCGCTCGCGGCTGAGCTGCCCGACGCCCGAGAAGGGCCACTGGTGGTGAAGCTGGACGTCGAGGGGGCTGAGATCGCCGCGATCGACGGCGCCCGCGAGACTCTCGCGCGCAGCGGCAGTTACCTGCTCTACGAGGACCACGGACACGACCGGACCCACCGGGTCAGCACTCACCTGCTCGATCTCGGCATGCACGTCGCCGCCCCGGGCGAGGACGGATCGTTCACCCGTATCCGATCGGTGCGCGAACTGGACACCGTGAAGGCGCTGCCCTACCGCGGGTACAACTTCGTCGCGGTCGCGGACCCGGCTGCGCTCGACGTACTCGCCGCCAGGACGCCGGCCTGATGGCAGCACCCGGCTCCGGCCGGCGCGGGCTCCTGGCGGCGCTGGTGCGGGTCGCATTGCGACTGCTCTTGCGGCTGTTGCCGACCCGCCGGATCGCCGTGGTGTACGGCAATCCGTCCACCGAGGGCAACGCGGTCGAGGTCGTGCGCGGGCTGCTGGACCGGTACCGGGGCCAGGTCGTGTGGCTCGCCGACGGCCCGCAGAGCCAGCAGCCGATCATGTACGCGCAGCTGCCGGCCGACACCGACACCAGCCGGCTGCGGGTGGTCGCCCACAGCGACCGGCGTGGGGTCTGGTTCTTCCTCACCGCGGAACTGGTGTTGTTCACGCACGGGATCTATCTCAGTCCGGGCGGCACCCGGCGCAAGACGCACGTGAATTTGTGGCACGGCGACGGACCCAAGGCGATCGATGCCGGCGCCGTCACCACATACGCCCGGTCTTCGCTGCTGGTGTCCGGCACGCGGCTGTGGGGCCAGGACAAGGCACGCCATTTCGCGATCACGCCGGACCGCTTGCTCCTCACCGGAAATCCCCGCGTCGACCAGTTCGCACGACCGGCTACCGACGCAGAACTCACCGCCCTGCACCTTGACCCGCAAGCGCCACTGGCGTTGTGGATGCCGACCTACCGGCAGGCGTCCGCGGCGGGTACCGACCTCTGGTCCGACAGTGACGCGCTGCTGCACAGCGAGGCGTTCCGCCGGGACGCCCGCCAGCTGGTGGCGATGTGTCGGGAGCTCGGCGTGACGCTGCGGGTCAAGCCGCATCCCCTCGATGTCGACGCCTACCAGGCGGCCGGGCTCGAGGTGCTGCACCAACGCGAACTCGACGCGCGCGGCATCGGCCTCTACCGGCTGTTGGCGCGTTGCGCGGTGCTGATCACGGACTACTCGAGCGTCTGGTCGGACTTCGTCGCGCTCGACCGGCCGGTGCTCTTCTACTGCCCGGACCTGGACACCTACGCGCAACGCCGCACCTTCAACGTGCCGGACCTTGCCGCGGTCGTACCGGGCAAGGTGCACCGCGAACTCGCCGGCAGCGACCGCAACCTGATGGCGGACCTGATTCCGCGGGAGGCAGTCGACTCGTGCGCCCTGCGGCACCGGTCGGTCGAGCGGGTCGGCGCCGTCACCGAACTGGGAGCGACCGACCGGTTGCTGGACGCCATCGACGACAGGCAGAATGCGTCCGTGCCGCCGCCGCCGGCGGCTTGACAGATCGAACGGAGTCGTCGTGCGCGTCGCAGTGCTGTGGTCCCGGCTGGCGGGCTTCTGGACGGCGTCGCTGCAGGCATTGGATGCGCTGGACGGCGTCGACGTCTTCGTCGCCTACCGCGCATCGCCCAATCCGTGGGCCCCCTACGGGGACGAGGCCAAGCAGATCCCCGGCTCGGGATTCGGCTGGATTGATCCCGCCGACCAGGACGAGGTGCTCGCCGCCGTCGAGGCGTTCCAGCCGGATGCCCTGATCGTGACCTCCTGGCATCTCGCCCACTACCGCCATGTGCTGCGGGCCTTCGCCGGCCGCGCGTTGCGAATCGTCTGCATGGACAACCAGTGGCGTGGCACTCCGCGCCAGCGGCTGGGCAGCCTGACCGCCCGCCGTTACATCCAGCCGCTGTACGAATGCGCATTCGTCGCCGGTGAGCGACAGGCGATCTTTGCCCGCAAGCTCGGCTTTGACGACGGGCAGATCTTGCGCGGACTGCTCTGCGCCGACACGGAACTGTTCCGGGGCGCACCGCGCACGCCGACCAGCCTGGAGCAGGGCAGGTCCTTCCTGTTCACCGGCCGTCTCATCGACTACAAGGGGATCGACGACCTGGCCACCGCCTACGCCCGTTACCGCGAGGCGGCGACGCAGCCGTGGCCGTTACTGGTCTGCGGCACCGGGACGGAGCCGACACGACTGGAACGGCTGCCAGGTGTCGAGATGCTCGGTTTCCAGCAACCGCAGCAGCTCGCGGCCGTGATGCAACGCGCCACTTGCCTCGTCGTACCGAGCCGGTACGAGCCGTGGGGCGTCGTCGTGCACGAGGGTGCTTGCGCCGGCACCAGCCTGATCTGCACCACGGAGGTTGGTGCTGCGGTTCACCTGCTGCAGGACGGCTACAACGGATGGTGCGTCCCCACCGGCGATCCGGGCCAGCTCGCGGCCGCGATGGCGCGGATGTCCACTTGCGACGACGAGCAGCTGGCGGTCATGTCGCGCGCCAGTCAGACCATGGCCGCGCAGTTGACCACGGATCGCTGGGCACGCTATGTCCGCGACCAGATTGCCAGCCGGATTCCCTGCGGCTGAGGGCTTTCAGCGCAGCTGCGCGCGTGCGACGTGCGGTTGGGTCGCCGCCCATGCCCCGATCTCACGCGCCAGCGCATCCCCGATCAGGGCATGGAGTTCGGGGGTGAAATGGCCGCCGTCCGGGGTCGGTTCACCGTGCTCCCGACGGTATTCGCTCGCGACCTCGGTGGTGCGAAACAGCTTGACGTTCGGATCTCCGATCCGCTCCACCATGTCGGCGAGAGCGCGGTTCATGACCGCGACACGAGCCGGCATGCCGGGGAACCAGGACTGCCAGCGCGGACCCGGCTCGACAATGTCCATCACCAGGACGAGGGGGCTGCCGACCTGCTTCGTACGCGTGATGTAGCGCTCGAGGTCGGCCACGACCAGCCGAGCTCGGTGCGCCAGCCGGCGGGAGGAGAGCGCGGCATCGGCCCGTGCCTGGGTCCGTACCAGTGCCATCCACAACGGTCCCATGACGAGCTTCCGGTACGCCTCACGCCAGCGCCCGGGGCGGGTGAGCAGGCTGTTCGCGTGCCGCTCCAGCCGCCAGGGCAGCAGGAAGTGGATGCACTCGACGTGGCCATACAACAGCACCACCACGTCGGGCGACCAGGCCAGCACCTCCTGCTGCCAGCACCGGATCGCCTTTTTCGCCCACTCCGCCGGGATTGCCGAGGTGCGCACGTCCGCGTCGATACCGGCCTGCCGGAGGGCGGCTTCGGTACGACGTGGGAACGCGAAGTCGGTGCGAGGACCGCCCATGTCCGAGATCCACACGGCCATCGAGGCGCCCTTGACCAGCACCCGCATCCGGGCCGGAAGCACCTCAGCCATCACTGACCCGCGCCTCGGTACGGCTCAGCACGTCAGGCCGCCATCGAGGACCAGTACGTGCCCGTTGATGTAGTCGCTGTCCTCCGCGGCGAGGAACTGCACGGCGCGGGCCACATCCTCCGGTTCACCGAGCCGGCCGGCCGGCGTCCGGCGCACGATCTGCTCGAGCTGCCCGTCGTCGAGCCCGTGGCTCATCTCGGTGCGCAGGTAACCGGGTGCGACCGCATTCACCGTGATATTGCGGGACCCGAGCTCGCGGGCGAGCGCACGGGTGAATCCGTCCAGTGCGGCCTTCGTCGCGCTGTACACCGCCAGCCCCCGATAACCGGACCGGCCGACGATCGAGGACACGTTCACGATGCGCCCTCCACCGCGCGCGAGCATCCGGCGGGACACCAGCCGGGTCACGTAGAACGTGCCCTTCAGGTTGAGATCGACGACCGTGTCGATGTCCTCGTCCGAGAACAGGGACAGGATCCCGTCCCGCGCCACCCCCGCGTTGTTCACCAGCACGTCGATCCGATCGAAGCGTTCGACGACGGCCCGGACGACCGACTCGGCGTCGGCGGACCGGGCGAGGTCCGCCGGCTGGAACAGGAAGCGGTCGGCGTAGCGCGGATCCGTCGACCACGACTGAATCTCCGGGGTCGACGACCTCGCACACGTCGCCACCCGGTCACCGGAGTCGAGGAACGACTGCACGATCCCCGCCCCGAGTCCGCGACTGCCGCCGGTCACCAGCACGGTGCGCAGCCTGCGGTCACCGCTCACCGGAGACGCTCCGCACGATCTTCTCTCCCTGCGTGACCAGTACGTCGACGAACCGGATACTGCGGGGCCGGGCGGCCG
>DASZVT010000211.1:0-27111 GCA_035546915.1 Mycobacteriales bacterium
CGGCGATGACCCGCTCCAGGAACGGCGCGGCGGGTTCACCTGCGGCAGCGAGCATCTGCACCGCGGCCTGTGCCTCGACCAACGGCGCCGACCCGACGTGCGCGCCGTGCACTTCGGCGACCAGGGCCAGGTCCAGCCGGGACGCTCCCCAGCCACCGGCGGACTCTGCCAGCGCCATCTGCAGCACGCCGTTGTCCACCAGCTCCGACCACAACTCGGGATCGAATCCGGCTGGCTCGGCCTGCCGTACCCGTTCCCCCGTCGAACACTTGGCGTACAACCCCGCGAACGCGTCCACCAGCTGCTTCTGTTCCGGCGAGAGTTGCAAGTCCATCAACGTTCCTGCCCGTCGGTCCGCGGATCTGCTCCCGCGACGCCCTTTGCGCCGTCGCCCGACGGCCTTTGACAGTACTGTCAGGCTAGGTCGCCCCGCGCTCGTCCGTCAACGGTCCGAGCGCCGGCACGCCCTCGTCAGGTCACATCGTGCGGACCCGGTTCGCGGTATGGGACTCGGGCAACCGGCGGATCAGGTTGTCCTGGGTGATCGAAGCGATCAGCCCACCTCGTTGGTCGAAGACCTGACCACGGCCATGGCTGCGACCCGCTCCGGCGTACGGACTTTCGAACGCCACCAGCAACCATTCGTGCGCTGACACCGGTGCGTGGAACGTCATGCTGTGCGCGAGCACCCCGGTGGAGATGTCCTGGTGGGACAGATCCTGCCCGATTCCTGCGTGCGGCCGCATCGCCGCCCCGATGAAGAAGCCGTCGGTGGCGTATGCGAGCAATGCCTGGCCGAGCGCGCCGGTGGCCTCGCCTCGGGTCCAGCGCAGCCAGACCTGCAGGGCCGGCGGGCCAGTGGGCGCGTCCACGCTCCAGGTGTCGACGCCGTCGACAACGCGCACCTCGGTGCCGGGGTATGCCATGAAACCCTGCCCCTCCGGCGCTCGCTCCGGTGGGCCGAGGTCAGGTGCGGCAGCCGCGTGCGCGATCAGATCCTCGTCACCGGTGTCGAGCATGACCAGAGACCGGCAGCACAGCCGATCCCCCTGCATCGCGGTAATCGTCTCTGCTGCCAGCGACCGTCCGCCGTGCAGCGGTTCCGCGACCAACTCGGTCCGAGCGCTCACCCGGGCCGAACGCGCGAAGACCGAGTACAGGGTCCGGACGGACCGGCCGGGGTGCAACTGATGCGCGAAGATCACCGACTGGGCGAGCAGCTGGCCGCCGAAGACGACATCGCGGACGCCCGCGTCCCCGAGGTTCTCGACCGCGACCCGGCGCTCGCCAAGTTCGGTCAGTCGCAATCCGGACGGCAGGTCACTCGCGTCCATCACAGCCTCTCCGACAGGTCCCTACGGGTATGTCGCCGATGACGCAATGACAGTACTGTCAATGCGGACGGTGGCAAGGGAGGAGGGATGTCGTTGACCGAACCCGGTAAGGCTGCGGCATCTCGTCCCGCTCGGCGCCCGGCACGGCCGCGGATGGCGGTGGTCGCCGAGACCCGCAGTCACGCCGCAACGTCCGGGCCACGGGCAGTCGGGACAAGCGACGCCGTGCTGGACAGCGCGCGCCGGGTCTTCGCGCAGCGTGGCTACCACGGGACGTCCATCGACGCGGTGGCCAAGAACGCCGGCGTTTCCCGGGCGAGTGTCTACACCTACTTCCGCTCCAAGCGGGACCTGCTGATCGTGCTCGGCGCGGAGAGCAACCAGCTGATGCAGACCCTGGTGGAGGAGTTCCCGAGCCTCGGTCCCGACTTCGCCGACGACGCGGTGACGGCGTGGATCGGGCGCTTCTTCGCCTTCCTCGAGGCCGATCAGAGTTTCGCGCAGGTGTGGAACGAGGCAGCGGTCTCGGACGAGGCGCTGCGGACCGAGGGGCTACGGCAGTGGAACCACGCCTGGAAAACCATCGGCGTGAGTCTGTGCCCGGAGCTGCAGCGCAACGAGGAAGCCGCTGCGGTCGGCATGGTCGTCTCGTCAGCGTTGGAACGGACCTGGTTCTACCTGCGTACCCTGCGAGCACCGATCGATGAACGTGCGGTCTCACGGAACCTGTGCCGACTGATCCAGTCGCTACGGAGCCCAGCGGCGCGGGCTCGGTCATAACGGTCGAGGATCGCAGGAGGGAGCTGTCGTGGACGACGAACAGTGGCAGGGTTTCACCATCACCGGTCACCCGTCCGGGGTGCGCGTCGTGACACTCAACGACAGCGAGCGGCTCAACGTCATGACCCAAGGACTCAAGCGGGACATGGTCGAGATGTTGATCCAGGCGCAGAACGACGACGGCGTGCGAGCCTTGCTGTTCACCGGCGCCGGCCGCGCGTTCTGCGCCGGTGACGACGTCTCGGGCGAGTACCACGCACCGGCGCACGCACCGACGCGGTCGAACCTGCTTCCGCCGACCGGCGAGCAGGCGATCCGGCGCTACGCGTCACTGCGGACCGTCTCACAGGCCCTCACCCGAGCGCTTCGCGACTTCGACAAGCCCACTGTTGCGGCGGTCAACGGCGCCGCGATCCAGAGCGGGCTGTCACTGGCGCTCGGCTGCGACTATCGCGTGGCGTCCACGACGGCGCGGCTTGGCAGCGCCACATTGCGCTTCGGCTATCTGCCGGACGAGGGCGGGCACTACCTGCTGGCGGAGTACCTCGGCGCGCCACGCGCGCTCGAGTTCCTGCTACAGAAGAAGATCGTGCCGGCGCAGGAGGCGCTCCGACTTGGCCTGGTGAGCGAGGTCGTGGAGCCGATGGACCTGATGGAACGCGCCATCGCGGTGACCACCGAGCTGGCCGAGGGGCCACAGGTGTCGATGCGGCTGCTCAAGCGCGCGCTCTGGCGCGCCGCGCATGGCACGCTGGACGACTCCCTCGACGACATCGCGCTGCGCGCCTCGCTCTCGGACCCGCACCCGGACGCCGCCGAAGGCGTTGCCGCCTTCCGGGAGCGCCGGCCACCACAGTTCAACCGCTGGCTGGACGAGGAGTCGTAAGGCACCGGGCCGGTCAGGACTGGCAGCGGCGGCAGCGGCCGGCGAGCACCGGGTGCCGGGTGTCCACCACGAACCCGGTCGCCTGCTCGATCTTCGCCGCGGCTCCGGTCAGCAGTACCGCATCCGCCTCGCTGATCTGCCCGCACTCGGTGCAACGCAGGTGCAGGTGCTCGGTCGTGGACACCAGGTGGTAGCTGCGCCGGTTCGGGGTGAGGTCGACCTGACGTACCACGCCGACCCGCTCCAGATGTTCCAGCGTGCGGTAGACCGTGCTGAGCACGATGCCCTGCTCCGCCACGGCATCCGCGACCTCTTCGGCGGTGACGTGATGCCGTACATCCAGCACTCGCAGCACCGCCAGCCGGGACCCGGTGGCACGCAGCCCCGCCGACCGCAACAGTGCGGCCGCATCCACCGCACTCCGGACAGCCATCACCGTCACGATAGACGGCACCTGGGCAGCAAGACAGCTACCCGGGTGCCCGGCCCGTCCCTCGTTCACTGCCCATCCGCGAGTAGCCTGCAGCTGCATATGGTTCGCATCTGATTCATCGGACGGTCCGGAGAGGGGCTTGGGTGGCTGTTGCTACACCCCCGCGGCGTGGCCGCCTCGGCCTCACCGGCATTGCGCGCGCGCTGACTCCGCGGGAATGGCTACGAGTCGGCGGCATGGTCGCTTTCATCGTCGCGCTGCACCTGGTGGGCTGGCTGACACTGATCTTTGCGGTGGCCCCGCAGCACTTGAACCTGGACCATCAGGTTTTCGGCGTCGGCATTGGCGTGACCGCGTACACGCTGGGGATGCGGCACGCGTTCGACGCCGATCACATCTCTGCCATCGACAACACCACCCGCAAGCTGCTCGCCGAAGGCAAGCGGCCGTTGTCGGTGGGGTTCTGGTTCTCGCTGGGCCACTCGACGATCGTCTTCGTCGCGGCCTGCGTGCTCGCCGGCGGCGCCAGGATCGCGCACTCCATCACCGACGACGGGTCCACCTTGCACCAGGTGACCGGAACGATCGGCGCGAGCGTATCCGGCTTGTTCCTCTACCTGCTCGCCGCGCTGAACGTCGTGATCCTGGTCGGCATCCTCAAGATTTTCCGGGAGATGCGGCGTGGCAGGTACGACGAAGTCAGCCTGGAAGAACACCTGGCCAACCGTGGGCTGCTGAACCGGTTCTTCGGGAAGGCCATGCGTTCGGTGCGCTCCGAGCGCCAGATGTACCCGATCGGGGTGCTGTTCGGATTAGGTTTCGACACAGCCACCGAAGTCGCGCTACTCGTACTGGCCGGCAGCGGCGCCGCCTCCGGGCTGCCCTGGTACAGCATCGTGATCCTGCCGGTACTGTTCGCCGCCGGCATGTGCCTGTTCGACACGATCGACGGGACCTTCATGAACTTCGCGTACGACTGGGCCTTCGCGCGGCCGGTTCGTAAGGTCTTCTACAACCTCACCATTACCGGACTGTCGATCGCAGTGGCATTCCTGATCGGCACCATCGAACTGATCGGGGTGCTGCACGACCAAGCCCACGTCGTCAATCCGGTCACGACCTGGGTCGCGGATCTCGACCTGAACTACGTCGGATACGGCATCGTCGGCCTGTTCGCACTGGTCTGGGCCGTGGCCGTCGCGATCTGGCATCTCGGCAAGGTCGAGGACAAGTGGTCACGAGGTCTGGCAGACCAGGTGACCACCGACTGACCGTCGGCTACCGCGCTGGCACCGGATGAGCAGGCAGCAGGGTGAGTGCGCCGAGCACTTGCCGGCGCCGTGCGGACTGGGCGGAACGGCGGCTCTCCGAAGGCTGCCTTGGTTCTGGCCTGCGCCGGTGTCTTCGTCGTGATCTTGGACGCGACGATCGTCGCAGTGGCGTAGGCCTGCCCGCCCGGGCGGCCGCTCCAGCGGTGATCAGCTCGATCGCCCGTGTCGCTACCGCACAGCAGCCGTCGCACCGCCATCTGCGCGCGCACCGGACCACGCCTGCCAGAGCGTGGAATAGGTGCCGCCGGCAGCTACCAGGGCTGCCTGGCTTCCTTGCTCGACGACCCTGCCGTCTTCGATCACGACAATGCGGTCCGCGGCAGCGGCCTGGCTCAGCCGGTGCGCGACCACCAGCGCGGTGCGGCCGTCCAGGACACGCGTGGCGGCACGATCGAGCAGCCGCGCACCGGCGCTGCCCGCGTCCGCGGTCGCCTCGTCGAGCACCACGAGCCGAGGATCGGCTAGAGCAAGACGAGCCAACGCGAGTTGCTGTGCCTGGGTGGCGCTGAGCGGATACCCGCCCTCACCGACGACGGTGCGCAGGCCTTCCGGAAGGGCCTCCACCCATCCCAGCGCGTCGACCAGTTCGAGCGCGGTGTGCAACTCGTCCTCGGACGCAGTGGGTTTCGCCAGCAGCAGGTCGTCTGCGACCGTCCCCGCGAAGACGTGCACCTCCTGGGTGACGAGCGCAACGGTCCGGCGCAGCTGGTCCGGTGGGATCTCGGCGACGGGCACGCCGCCGAGTGTGATCACGCCGCGCGTCGCCGGGTGGATACCCGCGACCAGCTTGGCAATGGTGGTCTTGCCGGCGCCGCTGGTCCCCACCAGCGCGACGTGCTCACCATCCGCGATCGTGAGGTCGATGCCGTGCAACACCGGATGATCGGGCAGATAACCGAAGTGGACTGATTCCAGCCGGATCGCCGCGTCGCGGGGTTCTCGCGAGTTGGCCACGGGCCTGGGCTCCGGCGTCTCGGCGACCCCGACGAGCCGGGCCAGCCCGGCAGCGGCTTCCTGGGCGGTGCCGAACAACCCGAGCAACGTGTTGATGGGATCGAACAGCCGGTGAAAGTACAGCGCGGCCGCGGCGGCGGCACCGACCGTGACCGCGCCGTCCCCGACCAGCCAGTAACCGACAGCGAGGATCGCCGCGAGACCGACGAACTCGGCCAGATTCAGCCGACCGAAGAACCGGGTGGCAAGCCGGTTGGCCGTGAGCGCGTAGTCCAGTGCATGCTGCGACCGGCCTCGGACCGCGTCGACGTGCCGGTCGGTGAGCCGGAAGGCCCGTACGGTCTCCGATCCGCCGATCGAGTCGAGCAATTGCTGGGTCCGAGCCCCCTCGGCAATCCGCTCCGCTGCGAATACCGGGGTGGAACGGGTGAGGTACCAGCGCAACGTGTAGAGCTGGATCGGAGTCGCCAGCAGTCCCGCCAGGGCGAAGCGCCAGTCGAGCACGCCGAGACCGACCACGGTCAGGCCGACCGTCAGTCCTGCGGCCGCCAGCGCCGGCACGGCCGACCGGACCGCCGCCGCGATGACCGAGACATCGCCGCTGACCCGGGCCACCAGGTCACCGGAACCAGCCCGTTCGACCTGCTCCAGTGACAGGCCGAGGGCGCGTCGCACGACACGCTCCCGCAATGTCGCGAGCATGGTCTCGCCCAGTCGCGCGACCCACAGTTCACCCAGCCCGGTGAAGACGGACTGTCCGACCGCCACGACGACGAGCAGGACCACCGGCGCGGTGATCGACCCCGGCCCATGCTGATCCAGTACGAGGTCGACGATGTGCCCCAGAATCGGCGGTACCAGCAGGCCTGCGCCGGTTCCCGCGAGCAGAGCGGTGAAGGCGGCAACCGCCAGCAACCGGTGCGGCCGGGCGAGGCCGCGCAAGGCGGTCCAGGTAGCGCCGGCGGCAGCAGTCGGCAGCAGCGCGGTCCCGCCGCGCGGGTCGTCTACCGCGCCAACAGCGGCGCCGGTCGCCGTCACGTCAGCACCAGTTCGCGGTAGGACGGTTCGGTCTCCGCCAGCCGAGCATGCGTTCCCTCGGCATAGATCGCGCCGTCGCGGAGCAGGACGACCCGGTCGCACCCGGCGAGCAACACCGGACTTGTCGTCACTATCACCGTCGTACGACCCGTACGCAGCGCTCGAAGCCCGGCCGCGATCCGTGCTTCGGTGGCCGCGTCGACAGCCGTGGTGGGGTCGTGCAGCACGAGGACCTCGGGATCCGCGGCCAGAGCGCGTGCCAACATCACGCGCTGGCGCTGGCCGCCGGACAACGAACGGCCGCGCTCGGCCAGCACCGTATCCAGCCCCTCCGGCAGCGTCGCCGCCACCTGGTCGGCATCGGCTGCTTCTATCGCGACACCGATCCGTTCGGCGTTCGGTTGCCCCGCCAGGACGTTGTCGAGCATGGATTCGGCGAACAAGTGGCCGCCCCGGTCGGCCACGAGCAGCGCACTCGCAGCAACAGCCGGGTCGAGGCTACCGACCGGGACGCCGTCCACCCGCACTGACGACGCGTCGCTGTAACGGGAAGTAGCGAGCAGTGTGACGATCTCGGCGGCCTCTGCGCTGTCGGAGACGACGCCGACAAACTCACCCGGGTCGATGCGGAGGTCCATCAACCCGGTGTCCACAGCAAGGGCGCCCGGAGCCGGCTCAGGTAACCGGTCGTCGCCGCTCTCGTGTCGGGGGGCAGCGAGCACGGTCGCCACTCGGACGGCCGAAGCGCGGGCGCGGGCGAACGCGGCACCGGTGGCCGACAGCTGGGACAGCGGGCCGAGCAGGAACTGGGCGAGACCGACCGCGGCGACCAGATCACCGACGCTGATCCGGTCGTCGGCCGCCAGTCGGCCACCGACAAGGGCGACGAGGGCGAGGAAGCACATGGTCAACAGCAGGGTCGCTGCGTCGTAAGCAGATTCAGCTCTCGCCGCCCGCATCGTCGCCTGTAGCGACCGCCGGCTCGACGCCTCGTACCGGTCTGCAGCACCGCCCTCCCCGCCGATGCCCTTAAGCACCCGTAAGCCGTTGACCAGGTCGGTAGCCAGCCCCGCCGCCTCCGCGGCGTGCGCCTGCTCGATGCCTGCTCGACGCTCCAACGGCGCACCGAGCAGGTGGACCGCGACCAGCAGCACCGGACAGCCGAGCAACACCAGCAACCCGAGTTCGGTCGAGATATGTAGCAACACGACCGCGGCGACGACGATCGAGATCAACGCCCCGCAGGTGCGAGGAAGGACCGCGCAGAACGCACCGACCCGGTCCGCGTCCGAGTTCGAGATCGAGACGACGGCTCCGGTCATCCGGCTACGGTCCGGCCGGGCGCGGGGATCCAGAATGCTGGACGCTACCGACACACGGGCTTGGTGAGCAGCTTGCTCGGTGGCGCGACGCGACAGCCTGGAGCCGAACCGGAACGACAGCGAGAGCACCAAGAAGAGCCCGGCGAGCAGGGCGATCCAGGTCAGTACTGCCCCGCCGTCGTGAGGTGTAATCGCGCGGTCGATGACCCGGCCTATCGCCACCGGCACCAGCGACTCGCAGGCTTGCCAGCTCATCAAAAGCGCTGCCGCACCCGCGACGAAGCCGGCTTGGCCGGTAACCGCGCGCTGCAGGACGGTGCGGGAGGTTGTCATATTCGCGCTCAGTCCGACAGCTTCTCGAGGCCGGCTTCGAGTTCGTCCAGTACGGCCAGCGCATCGCCGTAGCCTCCGGGCAGGAAGTCCGGAAATGGCACCAGCCGATCGTTCCTGCTCGCCGCGAGATTCTTGAACGCCTGTTGGGCGAACAGTTGCGGCGCCTCGTTGTTCGGCGTTCCGTCGTAGTTCGAATAGAAGCCGAGGACGTCCGCGTCGGCGAGGGCATCGATCTTCTCGTAGGACAGAGCGCGGTTGCCGGTTCCCCGGGTCTGCGCGGTTCCGGTCGCGAACCGTACCCCGGCGCCCGCGAGGATCTGGCCGATATCCGAACCCGGCCCGTAGAGCCAGTATTGGCCGGTGCCGACGCCGCCCTGCAGGATGTCCCAGCGGTATCGCGCGAGCGTGCCGGCGTACCTGCTCTTGATCGCTGCGCTCTGCTGGGTCAGCTGCTGCGCCAGGGCAGCCAGCTTCGCGGTCCGGTCGACCGCGTTCGCGACGGTTCGCGCAATCTGCTGCCAGCCAGTCGCGGCCGCGATGACGGTCGGCGCCAGTTCACTCAGTTGCCCGTAGACCTTGGTGTTGTAGTCGTAGTCGACGCCGATGATCAGGTCAGGATGTACTGCGGCGACTTTTTCGACGCTGATCTGACCGGCGGTTCCGATCTTCGTGGCCGTCTGCCACTTCCCGCGGTAGCGCGGCGACACGGATTGGGCACCCTCGTCATAAACGCCTAGTACGTCCACGCCGAGATCCAGCAGCGCGGCGGCAGCATGCACATTCATCGAGTTCCCTGCAGCCGCCGAAGGATGCCCTCCGCCTGCTCCAGCAGCGCGGTTGCGGTGCCGTAGCTGCTGGGGAAGAACCACTGCAGGTCGTATAGGTGGCCGGACTGCACTGCGGGCAAGCGCGTGAACAAGGGCTGGTCGGTGAGCGTCTTCGCCCAAGCAGGGTCGACCGCTCGACCCATACCGATGACCGTGGCGTCCTCGAGGCGGCCCAACTGCTCGTAGGACAATTTGGCAAAGGCCTCCTTCTGTCCCACGGCGCCGGGGGCAAACGTGATTCCCGCGGCAGCGAGGACCTGCGAGTGCGAGGCCTGCGCCGAGTACCGGTACCAGCCTCCGCTCGCTGCGTTGATCAGCTCCCAGCGTTGACTCGCGAGCAGCTCCGGGTAACTGCGCCGAATGACCCGTTGCTTCTCGGTGAACGCATTGCGCAGTGGTCCGAGTCGCGACGTTCGGTTTACTGCGTCGGCGTATTCCGTAGCTTGGTCAGCCCAGTTCCCGACCGAAGCGGCCTGCGCGAACAACGCGGTGGGCGCGATGGCGCTGAGCTTGGCATACGGAAGCAGCGACTTGCCGGCGTCCGCCCAATCCGAGCCGACGATCAAGTCCGGCTTGAGGCTGGCCACCGTCTCCAATTGCACGTCGCCAGCCTCGTTCGCCACCAAGGGCATCGACTTGAGCGCGGCGGCGTACTGGGGCAGGAACTCGACGCCCGCGGTGACGCCGCCGATCGGGACGACGCCGACGTCAAGCAGGTTGGCCGTGCCGACGAAGCTCACCGTGACCACCCGGGTCGGGTGCGCGGGCACTCGGACCGGTCCGTGGATCGTCGGTATGTCCCGGGTGCCCGGACCGTCGACAGCGTCAGAACCGGACGATCCGCAGGCCGCGAGGCCGAGCATCGCCGCAGTACCGACAGCGCCGGTAAGGAAGCCACGGCGGGTGAGTTCGTCGACGATCCGGGCAAAATCCGCGTCAGTGATTGCTCGGTCGAGCAGCGACGGAGTGCTCATGAGCCCTCCTGAACCTTGCGACAGATCGTGTCGAGATCGCCGAGAAGGGCCAGCGCGATCCCGTAGCTCGCCGGGAAGAACAGGTCGGTCGCATAGACCTGCCCTGCCTTGACGGCAGGTAGCGCAGTGAACGCCGCCTGCTTGTTCAGATAGGGGAGACTGGCGTTGGTGGTGACGATGACGTCTGTGCCGGCGAGCAGGTCGAAGCGCTCGAACGAATACTCCTGGTAGCCGGTGGTCTGTGTCCGCGCTGCGTTCAGGGGCACCCCCGCATCGGAAAGCACTTGCCCGTGCGAGGACGCCTTGCCGTAGAGATCCCAGACGTTCTGACTGCAGTCGATGACATCCCACCGCGTCCGGGCGAACAGGCTGCCGTATGTCTTCTTGATCGTCGCGCCCTTCTCGGCGTACTTGGCTCTCAGTGCCGCCAGCGCCGCGGTCTTGTTCACCGCGTCAGCGGTCGCCGCGGCCTGCTCCTGCCAGTTCCCAGCGGCCTGCTCCCAGGTGAACACGGCAGTCGGCGCGATCGACCGCAGTTGGGCGTAGGGCATCTGTCGCTGTTTCGAGTCGGCCCAGTCCGCGGTGACAATCAGGTCCGGCTGGAGGGAGGCGACCTTCTCCACCAACGGCTTTCCGTCGACGTCCGTCACGACCGGTACCCCGCGGAGCGCCGTCGTATAAGCCGAAAAATCCGGCATGTAGTCGGGGACGCCGATCGGGGTGAGGCCGAGGTCGAGCAGCGCGCATCCCTCGGGGAAGTCCAGCGCCACCACCCGTTTGGGGTCGGCAGGAACCTCGACGTCGCCGTAGATCGTCGACACCGTCCGCGTCGTTACGGCGGATTGCGTGCCACTGTCCGCACCCGAACTGGAAGAACCGCACGCGCCCAGCCCGAGCAACGCGGCGGTCCCTACCGTACCGGCGAGAAATCCGCGCCGGGTGAGCTCGGCCACGATACGGGCGAACTCGGTGTCGGTGGCCTGACGGTCGAGCAAGTCGGGGGTCATGGCGTGGCTCCAAACGGGAGACAGGGTACGGACGGCGGTCTGCTGGTCATCGGGTGGCCCCGGCCAGCAGCGGTTCGAGGGCATTGACGGCGTACGGGATGCTCAGCACGGAGGCACTCGACATCGCCAGCGCGACGTTCAGGTCGGAGACGAAAAGCACCCGTCCATCCCCGTACCCCGGTATCGACGCCAGCGTGGGGAATGCCGCGAGCTGCTGACTTTGCGACTGGCCGGTCTGGCTGAGCACCACCACGACGTCCGACGCGACGTCGGCGAGCCGCTCGGGGGACAGCTGGGTGAAGAACGTCTTGTCGCCGAGTCCTTTCACAAAGGGCGACGGGGTGAAGCCAAGCGCCGTGAGCAACTGCATCCGGGTGTCACTCGCCGCATAGGCGCCGACCTCGGTTCCGTAGGTGAGCAGTACCGAGACGGTCTTGCCGGCAAACGCGGGATGTGCCTTCGCGCGTGCGGTCAGGAAACTGTTCGTCTGGGCGACCAATTTCTGGCCGTCCTGCTGCCGACCGAGTGCGGTGGCGATGAACTCGGTGGACTGCTGCCACGGCACCGCGTTCGGTGTCGCTCCCTTCGGGAGACCCACCGTGGGGGCGATATCGCTGAGGGTGTCGTATTGCTTCTTGTCCGCGAACGACTGGACATCCAGGATCAGGTCAGGCGTCAGCGATGCGATCAGCTCGTAATTCAGGGGGTTGGTCAAGATTTTCGGGTCGGCGTCACCTAACCGGGACAGCGCCCACGGCCCGACGCCCTTTTTCATCACCGGTACGAAGCGGTACACCGCAACGGGGACGACGCCTAACGCGAGCAGCACGTCGTGGTCAGTACGTCCAGCCGACACGACCGTCTTCGGCGGGCTCGAAATCGTGACGGTTCCGAACGTGTCGGTAACCGTGACCGGGAATCCCGCGGGACTGCTGCCCGAGGCCGCCGGACCGGATCCGCTGTCACCACAGGCCGCGAGACCGAGTAACGCGGCCGCACCCGCGGTCCCAGCCAGAAAGCCTCGCCGGCTCAGTTCGTCGACGATACGGACGAACTCGAGATCCGTGTCGACGGTCGGTCGGGACAGCAGCGTGCTGGTCATCAGACAACCCCCTGGTATCGGTCGAAGATCGAGGAAAGATCACGGATAGCCAGCTCCGCCCAGCGATACGTGCACAAGTCCGCCCAACCGATCGGGTAGACGTGCCCGGCTCGTACCGCCGGTAGTGACTTCCACGACGGCAACGCGAAGACGTCGGCTAAACCGCTGGTCGGTTTCCCGTCGGCATCGGCGCGGTACAGGATCAGGTCAGAGTCGGCCAGTGCGTCGACGCGTTCGAAGGACAACTCGCGGCTGTTGGTTCCGTCATCGACGCTGGCCTTGCCGAAGCGGACACCGAGATCCGCCAAGACCACGCCGTTGCCGGAACGCGGCAGATCCACCGCGTACTGCCCGGACTGCGCGTAGTCCACCACGCTCACCACGATCCGGGCGAGCAGGCCGCGGTAGGTTTCCTTGGTCTTCTTCACTGCGTCGCGGTACGACGCGAGTAGCGGTGCCAGCTGCTGCTGGCGGTTCACGATGTTCGCGGTCTGTGCGAACGGCCCGCGCCAGTCCCCGGATTTGCCGAAGTCGACCGAAGCCACCGGGGCGACCGAGCCGAGTTTGCCCATTGCTCCCTTGGAGTTGTCGTAACGGCTTCCCGGTGTAGGGCCGAGGATCAGATCGGGATGCAGGTCCACCACCTTCTCGATGTTGGTGGAGGTGATCTCGCCGATGTCGGGCAGCGCCTTCAACGGCGCGACGTAGCTGGGAAACATGGTGGTCCGGTCCACCCACGAGTAGTCGATCCCTCCGACCGGCGTGAGGCCGAGCTCGATCAAGAAGACGGCGGTGAAGTAGTCGATGCACACCACTCGTCGCGGATCGGCTGGGACGGTGACCCGGCCGCGACCGGTGTCGATCGTGCGCGTGGTCGGCACCGCCGCGGACGGAGATCCACCATCCCCGCAGGCAGCGAGTCCGGCGAGCAGCGCGGTTCCTGCTGCTCCGGCGAGAAAGCCCCGCCGCGTCAGCTCCGAGGCGATCCGGGCGAACTCCTCGTCAATCCGACGCTGCAGGGGCGCCAACGGCGAAATGGTGCTGATCACGATGTGCTCCAAGATCTGTCGGCGGGCATGGAAGCAGGGATGTGCTGGCAATGGCCCTGGGCTGTTCGGCTAGTCGTCGTTCTCGGTGCGGCCGTGACGCCAGTAGCCGGTGAAGGTAATCCGGCTGCGCTCGACGCCGCGGTCGCGCACCAGGTGGCGGCGGATCCCGGTGACCACGGACGCTTCACCGCCGAGCCAGACGTAGATCGGTTCGGCAGGAAATTCGATCGACCGGACCGCATCCAGCAGTTGCCGACTTCGATGCGCGGAGACGCCGGCCGCGCGATGGATCCATTCGGCCTCGATCTCCCCTTCGGTGCGCAGTTGCTGCTGGTCACGTGGATCCGCGAGCTCGATCAGGACGCGTGCCCGGTCACTCGGACGCAGGTGCTCGACGATGCTTCCGATCGCGGGCAGCGCCGACTCGTCGCCGACGATGAGTTGCCACCCCGAGTCGGGTTGGGGGGCGTAGTCGGCTGCCGGGCCGTAGAGGGCGACGTGGTCCCCGGGCCGCGTCCGGGTCGCCCACCGCGATGCCGGGCCGAGGTCTCCGTGCAGGGCGAAGTCGATGTCCACCTCGGCTGCAGTCGGTCGGTGGTGACGAACCGTGTAGGTACGCATGATCGGTCGGGTTTCCACTGGCAGCGCGAGGAACTCGGGAATGCTCTGGACGCCGTCCAGTTCCGGGCGCTCCTGACCAGGCAGGGGCAGCATGAGCTTCACCCGCTGATCGGGGCCGGCGAAGGGAAAGCAATCGAGACCTGCGCCGGCGAGGGTCACCCGGCGCAAGTTCGGGCTGACCCTCGCGACTCGACGCACTCGAACCCGGTACAGACTCATCGGCGGTCGGCCGACAGCGACCGTTTCCGCAGTTCGGCTCATCGGGTACCCCCGTCGGAGCCGGAAAGGATTCTGAGCGCGCGGCCCTCGGTGACGGCGGGCACGTCCGCGTTCGCGCTCACGGCTGCGCTGTCCTCGACGTCACGGACCCGGGCTCGTGGCACGACCAGCGGCGTCCCGGTCTCGGGATCGTCGATGACCCGGCACGCGAGGCCGAACACGTCCTCGACAAGTCGAGCCGTCACCACGTCGGCGGGCCTTCCCTCGGCCACCACCTTGCCGGCCCGCATGGCAATCAGGTGGCTCGCGTACCGGCACGCGTGGTTGAGGTCGTGCAGCACCACGACCAACGTGCGTCCACGGCGTTCGTGCAGGTCTGCACAGAGGTTGAGGACGTCGACCTGGTGGGCGATATCCAGGAACGTGGTCGGCTCGTCCAGCAGCATGATCGATGTCTGCTGGGCCAACGCCATCGCGAGCCAGACACGCTGCCGCTGACCACCGGAGAGCTCGTCGACGAGGAGGTCGGCGTAGTCCAGGACGTTCGTCGCCGCCATCGCCTCGGTGACGGCCGCTTCATCCTCCGGTGACCACTGACGCAGGAGCCCCTGATGGGGGTAGCGCCCACGGGCGACGAGGTCTGCGACCGTGATCCCGTCCGGGGCGGTTGGTCCCTGCGGAAGCAGTCCGAGCCGGCGTGCGACCTCCTTCGACGGCATCGACCGGATCCGGTCGCCGTCGAGGTACACCGCACCGGTCTTCGGCGAAAGCATCCTGGCGAGGCCGCGCAGCAACGTTGACTTGCCACAGCCGTTCGGCCCGACGATCACGGTGAACCCGTTGTCGGGAACACGGACGTCGAGGTTCTCGACAACGGTGCGGTGGTCGTACGCGAGAGTGAGCCGCTCGCCACGCAGCCGGGTCATCCGCGCCCCCTCCGCCATTCGCGGCTCAGCAACCACGCGAGGTAGAGCCCACCGACTGCCCCGGTCGCCACTCCGACCGGAAGCTGGGTGGGCGCAAAGACCCGCTGCGCGGCAAGGTCACTCGCGGCGAGCAGCGCCGCACCGGTCAGTGCCGAGACTGCGATATTCGGCCCTGCGACCCGGGTCAGCCGGCGTGCCACCTGAGGCGCGGACAGCGCGATGAACGCGATCGGTCCAGCGCTCGCCGTCGCGACGGCGGTGAGTCCCACGCCGACGACCACCGCGGTCACCCGGGTCCGCTCGGCGCTGACTCCGAGTGCCCGCGCGGTGTCGTCGCCCAACTCGAGCATCCGCAGGTTACGAGCGAGCCATGCCGCAGCGGGGAGTAGTACCACCAGCGCGAGGGTTATCGGCCGGACCTGCTCCCAGCCACGGCCGTTGAGGCTTCCGGTGAGCCACACCGCGGCAGCTTGGGCATCGGTCACGTCGGCCCTGGTCAGCAGGTAGGAGTTGACCGAGGAGAGCATTGCTGCGATCCCGATGCCGATCAGGATCAACCGGTAGCCCTGCACACCCCGCTTGATCGCCAGCACGTACACGACCAGCGCCGTGCCCACGCCACCGACGACCGCGCCGGCCGCAATCTGCGACATCGAGCCGTGCCACACCAGGATGACCAGGAGCGCGCCGGTGGCGGAGCCGGTGTTGAAACCGACGATGTCCGGGCTACCGAGCGGGTTGCGCGAGACGCTCTGGAAGATCGCACCACCGACGCCCAGCGCCGCGCCGACGAGCAGACCGGTCAGCAACCGTGGAAGCCGCAGCGTCTCGATGATGAAGTGCTGCGTCGCGGTACCGCCTCCGACAATGGTGCGCACCACGTCGAGCAGTGGGATGTGGTAATCGCCGGTCGTCAGGGTGATCGCGCTGACGATCACGATGGCGACCAACAGCCCGAGCGCGACAACGCAGGACCGCGTATCCATCCGGATGGCCAGCCGGCCGCTGCGGTTGTGCAGGACCCGGGGCGGCCTGCGTGCCGCGGGCAACAGCTGCGTCGTGGTCACAGCTGCGCCACCCGCCGGCGGGCGAGCAGGATGAACACCGGTGCGCCGACGAACGCCGTGACGATGCCCACCTCGATCTCACCCGGCCGCGCGATGACCCGGCCGACGACGTCGGAACCGAGCAGCAGGATCGGCGCCAGCACCATCGAGTACGGCAGGACCCAGCGTTGGTCCGGCCCGGTCAGCGACCGGGCCATGTGCGGCACTGTCAAACCCACGAATCCGATCGGTCCGGCTGCGGCGACAGCGGCGCCGCACAGCAATGTGATCGCCAGCACGCCCAGTGCGCGGGTGCGCAACAGGTGCGCGCCCAGGGCGCGACCGAGGTCGTCTCCGAGTGCGAGTGCGTTCAGCGGTCTGGCCAGACCCAACGCGAGCAGCCCACCGGCGAGCAGGAAGGGCCCGGTCTGGTAGAGCACGCTCAGCGGCCTGCCGGCAAGCGCCCCGACAGACCAGAACCGGTAGTCGTTGAACGTGTTCTGGTCGAGCAGAACCAACCCCGAGATGAATGCACCGAGCACCGCGCTGATCGCCGCGCCGGCGAGTGCAAGCCGGACCGGCGTGGCGGCCGCCCGGCCGCGCGAACCGAGCACGTAGACCAGTACCGAAGCCACCGCCGCGCCGAGCAGCGCGAACCAGACGTACGAAGACGGGTCCTGCAGGTGCAAGACCCCGATGGCCATAACGACCGCGGCAGCAGCGCCCGCGTTCACGCCCAGGATCCCCGGGTCGGCGAGCGGATTGCGGGTCAGTGCCTGCATCAGCGCGCCCGCCAAGCCGAGGGCGGCGCCGACGGCGAGACCTAGCACCGTGCGCGGTATCCGCAGGCTGCGGATGACCACGCCGTCGTCGGAGCCGTCGTAGTGGAAGAGCTCGTGCAGAACGGTGCCGAAGCCGATGCCCTTGGAACCGACGGCGACACTCAGCACCGCGACCGCGGCGAGGACCACCATCGCCAGCAGCAGGAACAGCGCCCGGGCAGTCTGGCCTCGGCCAACCACGCCAACACCAGACGGGGTGCCAGCCGGAGTCCGGCGTGCGCGCACCGCGACACCGCGGTGATCGACCACCTGGGATTCCACGGTCGCTTAGCTTAGCCTGACCTAAACTAGACTGTCACCAGTCTCGGACTAGTCAGGACCCAGGGCGCGCTCGAAGAGCTCGAGGATCGCCTGGCGGGCCTCGCTGTGCTCGCTGAACGGGCGCCCGAGGTAGACCCGCTCGACGTACCGGTTCACCAACGCCTGGATCGCAAAGGCGTCCGGCTCAGGGCGGGCCCGGGGATACACGCCTTCCCGCCTGCCTGACTCGAGCAGCTCGATCAACGGCGCTCGCTGCGCCGCATAGCCTTCCTCGAGCACATCCCCGATTCCCTGCGCGGACGTCGCTTCGATCGAGTTGTACCACCGGCCGCGCCGCGCACGACGAGGGTCGTAGGCCACCCATAGCCCCGTATCCACCCATGCCGCCAGCGCCAACCGCGGCGTGCGCGCCGCTGCGACCTTGTCCCGCAACAATGCGGCGGCTGCGTTGCCGTCACGCCGACACAGCGCGAGGACCAACGCATCCTTGGACGGGAAGTGCCGGTAAAAGGCCCGTCGCGCGAACCCGGTCGCGCGCAGGATGTCTTCGATCGAGGTTGTCGCGCTCGCATCCTGACCGATCAGCCGATACGCAGCACGCATGATCGACTCACGCTCGGCGAGGTACTTCTGTTCCCGGGCTGACTTGCGTGCAAGCGCATCCTCGCGCCTACTCACGCCCAGGCCCCGCGAGGCTTCAGAAACTGTCGTTCTCGAAACATGCCGATCCGGGTAGAACTCAACGCATCTCCCCCAAGCCAAGCCGCGTCCATCCTCTCCCATCGTCTGATCGATCAGCGCACATCATCGAGAACATGATTCTCGCATCTGCCGACTCCGAGCCTGACGGGGCGGTCTGGGTGGTCACGGGCATGAGGAGTATCTTCGGCCCATGACCGAATCTAACGAGGCTGTCATCGAACGGTGGATCGGCGAGCACCTCGGCGCGCGCGTCGGAAACATGACCCGCCAGTCGCGGTGGCGCCCGGTATGGCTCGTCGATGCCGAGCGCGATGGCGAGCCGCTGCCACTGATCGTGCGCGGCGAGCGAGGTATCGACACCCCACTGCAGTTCCCGCTGCGCCACGAGATGACGCTGCAGCGGGTTATGTCCGAGCAGGGCATCCCGGTGCCGAAGGTGTACGGCTGGGTGGACGGTGTGCCGGCGTACGTCATGGACCGCGTCCCCGGCGTGCCTGGGTTCGACGCCGTTACGACCGCGCAGCGTGACGAGGTCATGCGTGACTACATGAGCACGCTGGCGCGCCTGCATCGGCTTCCGCTGGAACCGTTCGTGGCAGCCGGGATCGAGCGGGCACCGGACCCGTCGCAGTCGGGACAGTTCGGCATGCAGAAGTTCGAGGACCTCTGGCGGGCCGGCAAGAAGGTACCTAATCCGCTGTTGGAATACGTGCTCGGCTGGCTGCACCGCAACCCGGTCGACAGCAAGGGTCGGGAGGCCGCGATCGTCTGGGACTCCGGACAGTTTCACCAGCTCGACGGCAAGCTTGTCGCGGTGCTGGACGTGGAGATCGGGCACATCGGTGACCCGATGATGGACCTCGCCGCGCCGCGGATGCGCGACACCGTCCTGCACTTCGGCGACTTCGACCAGCTCTACGCCCAGTACGAGCAGGCCGGCGGCTTCACCGTCGACATGGACGCGATTCAGATGCACCACATCGCCTTCACGCTGACCAACGAGCTCTCGTTCCGCAACTCGCTGAGCGATCCGAGTCCGGACTCGGACTACATGACGAACATGCAGTGGTGCAGCGAGACGAACCTGCACGCGATCGAGGCGTTGGGCGAGCGACTCGGGATCGACCTGGTGGCGCCCGACCTGCCGGACGTGGAGCCGAGCCGGACCGCCGTCGCGTACGAACAGCTGGTCCGGATGCTGCGTGGCGTGGAAATCGACGACGACTACGTGCAGTACCGGCTGCGGATCGCGTTCCGGCTGGCACGCCACTTGCAGCGCGACGATGAGGTGGGGGTAGCGCTGGAGGCAGCCGACCTCGACGACCTGGTTCCGTTCCTGGGCCACCGGCCCGGCACCTGGCAGCAGGGCGACGCGGAACTCGAGCAGTACGTGATCGCGGACGCCGGGCGCCACGACGAGGAACTCTGCCAACTGTTCTACCGCCGCCAGTTGCGGCACAAGACGACGCTCGGGCCGCCCGGATCCGCGATGGCCACGCACCACGTCTGTCAGCCGTTCCGCCGCTGAACAAGCGGCAGAACGGCTGACGGCCCGGTCAGGACTCCGCCTCGACCGCCCTCGTCATCGCTTTCACGTTGCCGCGCAAGAACTTCGTCTGCGCCTCCAACGCCTCGTCCTCCGCGACATCGGCCGGGGGCGTGAAGTCGCTGGTGAGTTCGATCCGGGACGAATCGACACCGGTCGAGACGACGGCGACGGTGCCGACCGCGTCCAGGTTCCGCCCGCCGGAGAGCACCCGGTAGGAAAAGGACAGGTCAGTCTGAGCGACGAGTTGTTCGCGCAGCACGGCGCCGTTCGGCATGGTCAGTACGCGCACCGGCCCAGCCGGGTCGTCCTCGACTCGCTCGTCGGTGACGGCACTGGCCCAGCGCCGGATGTTCCCGAACTCTCCGATCACCTTCCAAACGGCCTCCGCCGGCTGAGCCACGTCACCTGTCGCCCGTGCTGTGACCACTTCTCACTCCTTCTGTTGTTGTCAACGCGTCTGGTCGTAGCCTCGCATCGCCCGATCAGCACGTCGAGGCCGGAGCGAACGGTGCAGCCGGCGAAGACCGTCGAGGTAGACGTCGAGCGCGAACTCGTGCCAGGAATCCGGGCCGATATCAGCCACCGCATTCGCCACCACAGCCGTAGCCCGGTGGACGGCGTCGGCGGGGGGGAGCGAGGCGGGGCTCGCGACTCCATGCCGCCGGTGCTGATTCCCCATGGCCAGGAAATACAAGCCCGTATATGCCTGGCCCGCTGTCACCGGATCAAAGCCGGCGTCGAGCAGGATCTGCAAGTAACCGTCCAGCAGCCGGGCCATGTTCGGCGTATCGACCTCTACCGACAGGCCCGGGTAGCGAGTCATGGCGGCCACCACCTGCAGGTGGTACGCCCGCAGTCGTTCATCCCACGGCCCCGCTGCGGGACCGGGAATCTCGATCGCGGCGAGCAACGAGTCCATCAGCAGTGAGAGCAGATGTTCCTTGTTGGCCACGTGGTGGTAGAGCGCCATCGGCGTCACACCCAGCCGCTCGGCCACCGCAGGCATCGTCAGGAACGCGAGTCCATGCTCGGCGACCTCGGCGGCGACGTCCACCACTTCCCGCTGGGTGATCGCCCCCCGTCGAGGCGTGCGTCCGGTGTTGTTCGCAGGCATCAATAGTTACTTTTCGCTCCCGAGGGCAACGCCTTGACGACGGCACGAACCGCAGTGCACAGTAGCGCAACTATATCTGATATAGGTGTGCTTCCATTTCGTTGCTCGGGTGAGCTGCGCCCGCCACGTGAAAGGCCTGCCATGCGTCACGTCGACCTGAAGCTGGACGTCACCGAAGCGGCGCGTCTCGGTGAGCCCGCAACCATCGCGGCCACTGTGCACCTGCCGGACCGGATCGACGACGGCACGATCGTCTGCTTCGGCAAACCCGGGGGTGGGTACTCGAAGGGCTATTACACCGTGGATCTCCCCGGCGCCGGTCCCGGATCGCAGGCCGAGTGGCACGCCGCGCGCGGCTGGATCTTCGTGTCGGTGGACCATCTCGGGGTCGGGGACAGCAGCACCGCGCACGAGCCGGCCCGGATGGACCTGACCACGTTGGCCGCCACCGCGCAGAGCGCCGAGCAACAGATCCTGGAACGACTCGTCGCCGGCGACCTGGCGTCGGGGGTGGGCAAGCTGAGCAACCCACTATTGCTCGGTATCGGTCAGTCGATGGGCGGCATGATGACCGTGATCCAGCAAGGGCGCTATCACTGCTACGACGGGATCGGCATCCTCGGTTACAGCGCAGTGCACACGCATCCGCCGGTCCGCCCGGGTGAACCGCCGATCGTCGCACCATGGCTGCCACGCGACACCCTGTTGGACGAGCCGATGGTAGTGGTGAACGGGCCTCAGGTTGCCGAGGCGCAGCGGGTGACGTCACATGGCGGCGACGTGGTGGATCAGGGCCCGAACATGGCCTGGGGTTTCTTCTACGACGACGTCGACACCGAACTCGTCAGGGCCGACGTGACGGACTTCCCCACCAGGAACGGCAATGTTCCGCCCTGGGCGTCCGGCACCCTGCCGGCTGCGGTCGCGATGTCGTCGCTGACGCCCGGGGTCGTCGCACCGGAGGCGGCGGCGGTGACCTCCCCGGTGCTGGTCGCAATGGGTGAGCGCGACGTGTGCGCCGACCCGAAGGGTGAACCCCGCGCGTACAAGTCCGCTACCTCGGTGGACCTGTTCATCTGCCCCCGTATGGGTCACATGCACAACTTCGCCGGCACCCGCGAGCTGTTCTGGAACCGTATCGAGACTTGGGCGGCCTGGGTCGCTGTGGCACGGACTGCCCGGTAGCTACTGCCGGCGGGCGCGCCCAGTACCCGGGCGACGGATGCCAACGCCTCGTTGAACTGGGGGACTGCGAAACCGAACCCCAACACCACGATCGCATCCGGTGCCGCCTCACGTAGCTGCTCGGCCGCATGGTGCTTGTCGGTCTCGACCGCCTCGTCCGCCGTGAGTGTCAGGCCGTCAGGCAGGTCGCGAAGCTGATCGAACCGTCTGGTAGGAGGCAGTAGCTGGTCGAGCAGGACACCGATCTTGGCGGGTGCTGTCGATACCTCTGTTGCGTAATTCAGCTCCACCCGTTCGTCCACTGCTCAGTCCCAGACGACGATGGCCTGTTCGGGGCAGGATCCGGCCGCCTCGCGGACGGCTTCTTCCTGATCCGGCGGGACGTCCTCGGTAACCGCGGTCGAATGCCCGTCGATGTCGCTGAGCACGAAGAAATCCGGTGCGGCCATGGCACACAGCGTGTGTCCCTGGCACTTACTTTCGTCCACTCGCGCCTTCATCGTGCGCCTCCGTAACCTGCCGATTCGAACGCCTGGGTCGGCTTCATCAGTATCCCAGAAAATGTGACCTGGGTAACATGGGGTCCTGACGGACGGAGGGACGAACGTGGGAACTCACGCGCGCGGTGCCTGCCCGGTGCACTTCGACCGGCATACGCCTGACTACCGCCAACACTTCGAGGAGATCACCCAGGACTTGCAGCAGCGCTGCCCGCTCGCCTGGACCGAGACATACGGAGGCCACTTCGTCGCCAGCGGACACCAGCAGGTCTTCGAGATCGCGCGCAGCGCAGAGTTGCTGACCAACGACCACGACGTGAAAGGCGTGCGGAAGGGCTACGGCGGCATCGGGATCCCCGAAGCAGCCCCGATCCGTGCCGGCTTCCTGGAGATGGATCCGCCCGAGCAGCGCGAGTACCGCAGCGTGTTGAACCCGTACCTGTCGCCGGCCGCGGTCGCCCGATGGAAGCCGCTGGTCGAGGACGTGACGCGGGCCTGTCTGGACGAGCGGATCGAGTCGGGGCACATCGACTTCGTCGACGACCTCGCGAACATCGTGCCAGCAGTGCTGACTCTCGCCATGATGGGCCTGCCCCTCGCCGACTGGCAGACCTACTGCGAGCCGGCGCACGCGACGGTCTATACCGCGCCGGACTCCCCCGACCTGCCGCGTGTGGTCCAGCAGTCGCTGCAGATGTACGCCAAGCTGTTGGCCGCCGTCCAGGAACTGCGGGTGACGCCGCGTGCGGGGATGATCGATGCGCTGATCAACGCGCAGATCGTCGGCGCAGCTCCGTCGGACGAGGACATCGTCGACTGCCTGTTCCTGCTCATCGGCGGCGGCTTCGACACCACCACGGCGCTGACCGCGCATTCGCTGGAGTGGCTCTTCGAGAACCCGGCGGAGCGCAGCCGGCTACGCCGCGAACTCGACCAACTCCTGGACTCGGCCACGGAGGAATTCCTGCGCTTCTATACGCCGGCGCCCGGTGACGGGCGCACCATCAATCAGGACTGCGAGATTGCTGGCCAGACGTTCCAGGAAGGTGACCGGCTCTGGCTGTCCTGGGCGATGGCGAATCGGGACCCGTCGGTATTCCCGGACCCGGACACGATCAAATTGGACCGCAAGCTCAACCGGCACAGTAGCTTCGGCCTCGGCATCCACCGGTGCATCGGGTCGAACATGGCCCGGATGACGTTCAAGACAATGCTCACCCACGTTCTCGAGCGAATGCCCGACTATGCCTGCGATGCGACCGGCGCGGTGCACTACGAGTCGATCGGCGTGATCAACGGGATGCAACACCTGCCCGCGACCTTCGCCTCCGGCGCCCGACTCGGTGACGGTCTCGATGCGACGCTGGCTCGCTGGCAGGAAGCGTGTGACACCGAGGGGCTCGCCGAACCGATCACCCGGGACCCGGCGGAAGCCCGCGCCCGGGCTCGGGCTCGGAGCGCGCCGAAAGACCGGGTGGAAACGTCCTGAGCGTCGATGCCGCCGCGTTACGGGTCGTAGAACGGGATCCAGCCGACCCCGCCCTCGGACCAGGCCACCTCCGCCCCACAGCAGATCCTGCGCAGCAATCGAGGAAACCTGAGACGACAAGATGCCGTTGTGGTTCATGTCGCGGATACGCTCGTGCACGTCGTACGCGCCTGGTCGCATCTCGGCAAGGTAGTGGGATCCAACCCCACTCCTCCTTCGGCCAGCTGACTACGGCATTCAGCCCCATCGAGCCACTCACCGCGCCCTGGAACTCCCAGCTCTCGATGCCGTCGCCGTCCCGGACCACCCGCGGAGCGACCTCCTGGTACTTCGCCGGCAGCTGCGCGCTGAACATATCCGGCGGCTCGATCACATGATCATCGATGCTGATCAAGATGAGGTCGTTGACATCCACCGGACGATCCTCGGAACTCGAAACGGCTACCCGGCCTGCCCCGCAAGGCCGTGCGCCGTGGAGCCTACCGGGACCGCCGGTGCGGTCAGGAAGCCCAGGGCCGGAAGCTGCCGTCGAGCACCTCGAGGTGGCCGATGGTCCTACCGGTGACCGCGTCGGCGTCGACCAGGGCCAGCCGCACCGCGGCCTCGGCAAAATCGTCGGGCGAGCCCTGCTCGTCGAACTCGTGGGAGTAGTAGGACAGGCCCGGCGTCATGATCGCCAGCGACGGTGACAGCGCGTTCACCGCGATGCGGTGCGGCTGCAGGTCGAACGCGGCGCACTGGGTGAGGTGCTCCAGCGCGGCTTTCGAGCCGCCATACCCCGGAAGCATCCCACCGGTCCGGTCGGTGTACGGACCATCGCCTGGCATTCGGGACGCTCCCGAAGTGACGTTGACGATCGAGCCCCCACCCGCCTCGATCATGTCCGCAGCGACCAGTTGCATCAGCTCATAGGTGGCAAAGACCGCGATCTCGAAGTGCCGCCGGAACGCAGGCAGCGGTGTACCGACGAAAGCCGGCCAGTCCGCTTTCGCCGCCGGCCCCGGTTTCGACTTCGGGCCGCTGCCTGACGGCGCGGAGCGGGGCGCGCTCGGCGCCGGCGGGCGCCCCGGAGCGGTGAACGCCGCGTTGTTCACCAGGATGTCGATCGGCCCGAGCGCCTCACGCGCGTCGGACACTAGCCGCGTGACATCCTCGCGCACCAGCAGATCCGCGCGCACCGCGACCGCCCGGCCCCCTGCAGCCTCGATCGCACCGACGGTCTCGCCGATGGTGCCGGGCAGCCGCTCGTCCCAGACCTGCTCGGTGCGGGCAGCGACCGCTACCGCCGCCCCTTCCGCGGCCAGGGCGATCGCGATCGACCGGCCGAGGCCGCGGCTAGCCCCGGTCACGATCGCGGTGCGGCCCGCCAGCCGTCCTGCGCTCACATCGTTTCCCATATCGGATCGCGTTTCTCCTGGTGCGCTTTTGCCGCCTCCGCCGGATTCCCGGTGAACCCGGTGAGGATCTGGGTGCGGTTCTCGATCTCCTTGGCGTGCCGCAGGCTCGGTGCGTCGAGCGCGGCATTGAGCCCGATCTTGGTCTGCCAGACCCCGAACGGGTTGTTCGCCGCGATCAACCGGGCCATCCGCAGCGCCGCGTCGATCAGCCCGTCGTTCGGCACGACCTCGTGCACCAGACCCACCCGATACGCCTCCGCCGCGTCGATGATCCGGCCGGTGAGCATGAGTTCCCGCGCCACTCCCGCACCGACGATCTTGGGCAGCAGGTAGCTGGTGCCCATGTCCATCGACGACAGGCCGGCCTTGATGAACACCGAGCCGAAACGCGCCGACTCGGCTGCGACCCGAATGTCACAGTGCAGCGCGAACGCGAGACCGCCGCCGACGGCGACGCCGTTCACCGCTGCGATCACCGGGATCGGCAACTCGTACAACCGGGTGTACTGGTCGGTGAGGCGCATCTGCGCGTCATACATGGTCTTGAATTCCGCCCGCGCCGGGACGGTCCACGGCTGGCCGGTCCCGCTGAGGTCGGCGCCGGCACTGAAGCCGCGCCCCGCGCCGGTCAGCACCGCGACCCGGAACCGGCTGGGCTCGCTCAGCGCGTCCAGCGCAGCATCCATGCCGTCCAGCAGCGCGCCGTCGATCGCATTGAGACGCTCCGGACGGTTCAACGTGATGCGGGCGATACCGTCTTCGACGGTGTCGAGTACGACTGCAGGCATGGCCCCACCGTAGCGGTCGGCACGCCGCAGCGCGCCGGTCCCTACACTCGCGGCACCGGGCCACCCACACCGCGAAACGACGGGGAGCAGACAAACATGACGGCAGAGAACGAGACCGTGCGCTACGAGGTCGTCGACGGGATCGCCGTCGTCACGCTGAACCGACCGCACGCGGCGAACAGCATCGATCCGTCCCTGGCCCGAGGCTTCGGCGAATCGATGAAGCGCGCCGACGACGATCCCACCGTCCGAGTCATCGTGCTGACCGCGGCCGGCGAGAAGATCTTCTGCGCCGGGATGGATCTGCGCGCGTTCGCGGAGACGAAGGAGGGCGAGGATCTCGACATCGACCAACGGTTCATCGACTTCGCCCGGGTCGGAACCCACAAGCCGCTGATCGCCGCCGTGAACGGCGCTGCCGTGGGCGGCGGCTTCGAACTCATGCTCGGCTGCGACATGGCCATCGCCGCCGACCATGCCCGGTTCGGCGTTCCCGAGGTCAAGGTCGGTCTGGTTCCCGGTGGGGGCGGCACCCTTCTCACACGCGTGATCCCACCGGCGATCGGCTACGAGCTGGCCTTGACCGGGGAGCTGATGCCTGCCTCACGCGCACTGGAACTCGGGCTCCTCAACGCGGTCGTGCCGGGCCCCGACGTGCTGCCCACGGCCATGACCCTTGCCCGCAAGATCGCCGCCAACGCGCCACTGGCCGTGCAGGCAGTGAAGAAGGCGATGCGCATCGCCGCCGAGTCGGACGCGGCCGCAGCGTGGGCCAGCGTCGACGCGGTCGCCCCGCCGGTTGCCGCGTCCGAAGACGCGCTCGAAGGGGCACGGGCGTTCACCGAGCACCGCGCTGCCAACTGGAAGGGGCGCTGAGTCGGCCAACGCGTCCGCGTCGTCATTACGCTCTATCTCGCGTCATAATTGACGTCGACAGATCTCCGATCGACGGGAGCTTGCGCATGACCCAGTCCGGACCGAACGCAGACAGCCTCGGGGCCCGTATCCGGGTGCACGCGTGAGCCGGCCGCTGGAGGGCATCAAGGTCCTGGACTTCTCCGAGCACGGCTTCGTCCCGTCGGCGGCCGCCGCGCTCGGTGAC
>DASZVT010000212.1:0-6436 GCA_035546915.1 Mycobacteriales bacterium
CGCAGGTACGAGACGACCTGGGTACTGACCTCCACCTCACCGAATCCCAGGGTGACGCCGTCGCCGGGCACGGACCGGATGGTGCGTAGCAGCGCGATGTCGGTGACCGAGCGGGCGGCGGTGGTCCAGTCCGGCTCGTCGGCGGCCAGCAGGGCTACCTGCGCCGCCAAGTCCAGCTCTTGCACCACGTAGCTGACGCCCTGGTGCAGGTACACCGCACCGGTGTGGACACTGTGGTCGGCCGCAGCATGGTCGACGCTGCCCAGCAGCCGCCCCGTCTCCTGCTCCACCAGGGTGACGACCCCGCCGCCCGATCCGCGCAGGTCGACGTCCGGCCGCTCGCCGTGGCGGGTCCAGAACCAGCCGCTGGCCCGGCGGCGTAGCCGCCCACGGTCCACCAAGTCCGCCAGTACGGGTTCGGCGCCGTCGAACAGCACCAGGTCCGCCTCCGCCAGGGGCAGTTCCGCGGCAGCGCACTCGAGCTGGGGGCCGAGCACGTACGGGTTGGCCGGGTCCAGCACGGTGGCCTCGACCGGGCGACCGAAAAGCGCTTCCGGATGGGTGACCAGATACGTGTCCAGCGGGTCGTCGCGGGCGACGAACACAGCCAGCGCCGGCTCTCCGTCCCGGCCGGCGCGGCCCGCCTGCTGCCACAGTGATGCCACCGTGCCCGGCCAGCCGGTCAGCAGCACCGCGTCCAAGCCGGCGACGTCGATGCCCAGTTCGAGCGCAGAGGTTGTGGCGACGCCGAGCAATTCCGCCGACTGCACGGCGGCCTCCAGGGCCCGCCGTTCCTCGGCCAGGTAACCCGCGCGGTACGCGGCGACACTGTCGGCAAGCGTCGCCGACACCTCGGCGACCGAACGGCGCGCCATCGCCGCCACCGTCTCGGCGCTGCGCCGGGACCGCACGAACGCGAGGGTGCGGGCCCCGTCGATGACCAGGTCCGCCAGCAGGTCCGCGACCTCCGCGTTGGCCGACCGACGGACTCCTGTGCCGCCGTCGTCGCCGATCGCCGACAGCGGCGGCTCGTACAGCGCGAAGGTCAGCGGTCCCCGCGGCGCGCCATCGGAGGTGACCGCGCATACCGGCAGCCCGGTGAGTCGCTGCGCCGATCGCTGCGGTTCGCGAACGGTCGCGCTGGCCAGCACGAAGACCGGGGTCGCGCCGTAGTGGGCGCAGATCCGGCGTAACCGGCGCAGCACCTGCGCCACGTGACTGCCGAAGACGCCCCGGTAGCTGTGGCACTCGTCCACGACGACGAACCGCAGGCCTCGCAGGAACGATCGGAACCGGGCATGCTGCGGCAACACGCCGCGGTGCAGCATGTCCGGATTGGTCAACAACAGCGACGCGTACTGACGGGCCCAGTCCCGCTCCGGTGGTGGCGTGTCGCCGTCGTAACGGGCCGCTCGTATCCCCGGCAGGTCCAGCTGCTGCACGGTGCGCAGCTGGTCACCGGCCAGGGCCTTCGTCGGAGCGAGATAGAGCACCCGCGCGGACGGGTCGGTCAGCAGCGCAGCGAGCGCCGGGAGCTGGTACCCGAGTGACTTGCCGCTGGCCGTCCCGGTGCCGATCACCACGTGCGCGCCGGCCCAGGCCAGCTCGGCGGCCTCCGTCTGATGCCGCCACGGCGTCACGACGCCCTGTGCGCGGAAGCTGCGCACCAGTTCCGGCGGCGCCCACCCCGGCCAGTCGGCGTACTCGGCCGGTCGCCCGTCACGCCGCTCGACATGGGTGACGCAGTCTGCTCGTCGGGGTGAGCGCAGCAGCCGCTCCAGCAGGCCGTCGGGCTCGGCCCGCGCCGGGCGAGTGCTTCGTCTGGTCGTGCCCACCCGACTACGGTGGCACGCCCGACCGACCTCGACTGCCCGGCCCGCCTCGCCACGCCGAAAGGTGGCAAGGTAGTGGTCTTGCAGTAAGGCGCGGTCGACCGATCGCCGGACTCGAGGAGAAGCTGTGGATCTGACCCTCTCCACCCGGACCGAGGGTGCCGTCACCGTCGTCATCGTCGGCGGCGAGATCGACGTCTACACCGCCCCGAAACTCCGTGAGCAGATCATCGACCTGGTCACCGCGGGCGCGTTCCACCTGGTCATCGACATGGAGAGCGTGGAGTTCCTGGACTCCACCGGGCTGGGCGTGCTGGTGGGCGGGCTCAAGCGGGTGCGGGCCCACGACGGTTCACTGACGCTGGTGTGCACGCAGGAACGGATCCTCAAGATCTTCCGGATCACCGGGCTCACCAAGGTGTTCCCGATCTACGACACGGTGGCGGACGCGCTGTCTGCCGCGTCCTGATCCGGCTCCGGCCTCGGTCCGAGCCTCGCGATGGCTACTGTCCGGCTCTCCTTCTCGCCACACCCGGCGCGGGTGCGTACCGCGCGTCTGCTGGGGGTCGCGCTCGGCCGTCGGTGCGGGCTGCCCGAGGAGATCGTGGACGAGGTACGACTGGCCGTCGGCGAGGCATGCTCGCGGGCCGTCGCGGTGCACGCGAAGCTGGGTAGCAGCGGGCACGTGCAGGTCCAGTTCACCGACGACGAGCACCGGTTCGAGGCCCGGGTCGAGGACGAGGGCGACCCGGCCGCGGTGCACGAGCCGGATCACGGCCCCGCCGACGGGGCCGTGACCGGTGATCCGGCGGCGGTCGGTGCGGGCGATGGGGGCGAGCTGGCACTGCCGTCCGGTCTCGGGCTGTCCATTGCCGCCGGACTGGTCGACGACTTCGAGGTGCGTCCGGTTGCCACCGGTGGGACCGTCGTCGTGCTGGCCTGGAAGCGTTGAGCCGCAGGCGTTCCGCCTGCTGCGCGACCAGCGTCGGGAACACGTCGCGGGGTAGCTGACAGCGCCCCAGCCGCGGCGATGACCGTGCCGGTTTCATCCTGCTTCCCGACCGCTGGCTACGATGCGGCAGGCTTGTGCTCGACATCACAACAACCCGTGACTCGCGCGTTAGCCGCGGTCGGGCGCTCCGTCCGCTCCCGTTGTGGTGGCTGATCGCCACATGACGCTCTGGAGGATGCATGTCGTCGTCTGCCCACGCGACTCTTGCCGCCGTGGACGTCGGTTCCCTGACAGACAACCAGCGGGGTTTCGTGATCGGCGTGGCGGTGCTCGCACTGCTCGCGCTGGTCGCAGCCGGCGGCTTCGCCCGCGAAGTGCTGGTGGCGGGTCAGGGCACGCCGCGCATGCAGGACATCGCCAAGGCGGTACAGGAAGGGGCCGGGGCGTTCCTGGCCCGGCAGTTCCGGACCCTGGTGCTGTTCGCCGTGATCGTGTTCGGCCTGCTGTTCCTGCTGCCGGTCGATGGTGGCTTCAACGTCAAGCTGGGGCGGAGTCTGTTCTTCCTGGTCGGTGCCGTCTTCTCGGCCCTGGTCGGGTTCGTCGGGATGACGCTCGCGACCCGGGCGAACCTGCGGGTCGCGGCCGCCGCGCAGGAGACCGGCGCCAAGCCGGCGCTGCGGCTGGCGTTCCGCTCCGGCGGCGTGGTCGGCCTGTTCACCATCGGGCTCGGGCTGTTGGGTGCCGCACTGGTCACCCTGATCTTCAACAACCACGCGCCGACCGTGCTCGAGGGCTTCGGTTTCGGCGCTGCGTTGCTGGCGATGTTCATGCGGGTCGGCGGCGGCATCTTCACCAAGGCAGCGGACGTCGGTGCCGACCTGGTCGGCAAGGTGGAGCAGGGCATCCCGGAGGACGACCCGCGGAACGCAGCGACCATTGCGGACAACGTGGGTGACAACGTCGGTGACTGTGCCGGCATGGCCGCCGACCTGTTCGAGTCGTACGCGGTGACCCTGGTCGCCGCGCTCATCCTGGGGCAGCAGGCGTTCGGTGGGAAGGGCCTGGTGCTCCCACTGCTGATCCCGGCCGTCGGCGTGATCACCGCCCTGATCGGCATCCTGGCAGTGCGCTTCCGGCCCTCCGATCGCAACGCGATCGTCGCAATCAACCGTGGTTTCTTCCTCTCCGCGCTGGTCTCGGCCGGTCTTACCGCGGTGGTGACGTTCACCTTCCTGCCGGCGCACTACAGCTCGCTGGGGGAGTCGGTCGCCGGGGCGGACGGCAGTCCGCGCCTGTTCGCTTGGCTTGCGGTGCTGATCGGCATCGTGTTGGCCGCGGCGATCCAGTTGCTCACCGGCTACTTCACCGAGACCAACCGCCGGCCGGTTCGTGACATCGGCGAGGCCTCGCTCACCGGGGCTGCGACGGTCATTCTCGGCGGCATCTCGGTGGGCCTGGAGTCCGCCGTCTACTCCGCACTGCTGATCGGTGGGGCGCTCTACGGCGCGTTCCTGCTCGGTGGCGGGTCGGTGCTGCTCGCGCTGTTCTACGTGGCGCTTGCCGGGACCGGTTTGCTGACCACCGTGGGTGTCATCGTCTCGATGGACACCTTCGGCCCGATCAGTGACAACGCGCAGGGCATCGCCGAGATGTCCGGCGACATCGACGAGAACGGCGCTCGGGTGCTCACCGAGCTGGACGCGGTCGGCAACACCACCAAGGCGATCACCAAGGGCATCGCGATCGCGACCGCCGTGCTCGCGGCGACCGCGCTGTTCGGCTCGTACGGGCAGGATGTGCTCAGCGAGCAGGCGCGGCGTGGTTTCGACGTCGGCACCGGCGGCCTCGCCGCGTTCAGCTTGTCGGTGAACAAGCCGAACGTGCTGTTCGGCCTGATCATCGGGGCCTGCGTGGTGTTCCTGTTCTCCGGCCTCGCGGTGAGCGCAGTGGCGCGCGCCGCCGGGCGAGTGGTGAACGAGGTCCGCGACCAGTTCCGCACCAAGCCCGGGATCATGGACTACACCGAGCGGCCGGACTACGCCGCGGTGGTGGACATCTGCACGAAGGACTCGTTGCGCGAACTGGCCACGCCCGGTCTGCTTGCCGTGATGGCGCCGATCGCCACCGGCTTCTTCCTGGGATACGAGGCGCTCGGCGCCTACCTGGCCGGAGCCATCGCGACCGGTGTGCTGATGGCGGTATTCCTGTCCAACTCCGGCGGCGCCTGGGACAACGCGAAAAAGCTGGTCGAGGACGGCAATTACGGTGGTAAGGGTTCTGAGGCGCATGCGGCCACCGTCATCGGTGACACCGTCGGCGACCCGTTCAAGGACACGGCGGGTCCCTCTCTCAACCCGCTGATCAAGGTGATGAACCTGGTGGCGGTGCTGATCGCTCCCTCCGTGGTGCGCTTCGGAGTCGGCAGCAACGACGCGAACGTCGGTGTCCGGGTGCTGGTGGGCGTGATCGCGCTGGTGGTCATCGCCAGTGCGCTGATCATCAGCAAGCGGCGTCGGGTCGAACTCGGCACTACCCCGCCCGCCGGTGGTTCCCAGATCCCGGGGGCCGGCACCGAGCAGTCGGGTTCACGTTTCGACGAGGACTCGGACGTCGCGGTCGTGGTGGTCGAGGCCGGGGCTGAGGTCGAGGCAGAGATCGTCGAGTACGCCGAGACCCCGGCGGTAGCGGCACCCCGCGCGGCAGCCGCGAAGAAGGCACCGGCCAGGAAGGCGTCACCCCGTCGTGCTGCTGCCGAGGGGACTCCGGTCAAGAAGGCGGTCAAGAAGACCGCCAAGAAGGCCCCGGTCAAGCGCGCCCCGCGTAACAGCGAGGGCTGAGCTGGCTGCCTCCGGGTAGTTCGCGGCCGGCGGCACGCCGGGCCGCGAACTACCCGGAGTGGTGGCCGGTTGTCGGCGCCTGCGGGGCGACGGTGGGTTGGTCGGTCGGTCGTCCGGTGGGTTGGTCGGCCGGGGCCTCGTGCTGTCGATCCGCCCGATCGTACCGGAGCGACAGCAGAATCGACCCGCCGAGCACGACCACCACCACCGTCAGCGTCAGCCAGGACGGCAGGTGCACCAGGTCTTCGGTGAGTAGTTCGAGTCCGATCAGGGTCAGCACTACGCCGAGACCGGTGTCGAGATGCCGGAACCGTGCCATGCCGCCCGCCAGCAGTACGTACGCGGCGTGCAGGCCGAGGATGGAGAAGCCGTTCGCGGCGACGATCGGGAACACGTCGCGGGTGACCCCGAACGCGGCCGGGATGGAGTCGACCGCGAAAACCACGTCGGCCAGGGCGAGTGCGAGAACGGGCGCGAGCAGCACCGACCGACCACCGCCGATGCGGCTCACCAGCCGGGCGAACACGCTGGTCTCCGGCTCGTCCTCGCCCGCGGCAGTGCCTTCGACCGGGGCGTGCTCGTGTGGCAGTCCGGTGCGGATCGTCTTGAGCCCGGTCAGCAGCAGCAGTGCGCCGAAGAAGTACAGCGTCGCGTGCAGCGCGTCGACCAGAGCCAGCCCGCCGCCGATCAGCACGATCCGCAGGACGAGCGCGACCCCGACGCCGACCACGACGAGGCCCTCGCGCCGCGCGGCCGGGACCCGCAGCGCCGCGAGCACGATGGCGAACACCGCGACGTTATCCAGCGACAGCGCG
>DASZVT010000213.1:0-4859 GCA_035546915.1 Mycobacteriales bacterium
TCGCGCTCTACGAATATGGCGTGGGCAAGGCGCGGGGACCGGCGCCGGTCTTGCATGAGCCCGGCCCGCGGGTGCTGGGGCACGAGTTCGCGGGCCGGATCGCCGCGGTGGGTGCGGGTGTCGCCGGCATCGCGGTGGACGACCTGGTCGCGGTCCGGCCGCACGTCTATGACGGGACCTGCCGGATGTGCGTCAGCGGGTCGACACAGTTGTGTGTGAACGGCGGCTTCGTCGGCGTTGACGGCGGCGGAGGCGGCTTGAGCCAGTTCGTCGCCGTCGACGCGGCACAGGTGCACCGGTTGCCTCCAGGCGTGGGCCCCGAGGTCGGTGCGCTTGTCGAGTCCCTCAGCGTGGCCTGGCATGCGGTCGGACAGTCCGGCGTGGCCGCCGGGCAACGTGTGTTGGTGCTCGGCGGCGGTCCGATCGGGCTGGGTGTCCTGCTCTGCCTGCGCGCGATCGGGGTCGAGGACATCGTGGTGAGCGAGCCGAGCCCGGCTCGGCGGAGCAAAGCCGAGGCGTTCGGTGCCGTGACGGTCGACCCGCGGGACGCGGACGTGCTCGAGTTCGTGGTGGAACACTCCGGCGGTGCGGGCGTGGACGCCGCGCTGGAGGCTTCTGGTGCGGGCGAGGCGACCTACCGTGCTGCGCTGGAGTCGCTTCGGCCAGGGGGGACCGCTGTCATGGTTGCGCCGTTCCATCGGCCAGTGGCTGCGAACCCCACCCGGTTGATGATGACCGAGCGGCGGGTCACCGGCAGCTTCGCGTACAGCCGGGCCGACTTCGCCGGGGTGATCGAGGCGATCGCGGACCGGCGACTACGACCAGTTGACCTGATCAGCAGCCGGATCGGCCTCGGGGATACCGTGGAAAGCGGGATCCGGCACCTGCTCGGGGACGGCCGGGAAACCGAGGTGAAGATGCTGGTCTCACCACAGCGCTGAGGTCAGCCCTGTGGCTGCGGCGCGGGCACCAGCTCGGCGAGTGCCGCCAGGCACTCCGCGGTGACGGCCTCGACCGGCTGGTTGCCGTCGACACGGCGAAGGAGCCCGCGCCCGGTGTAGTAGGCGACCAGTGGCTCGGTCTCGTGGTGGTAGACGGCGAGCCGGTGCCGGATCGTCTCCTCGCTGTCATCGGCGCCCCGACCGCGCGCCAGCAGCCGCCCTACCAGCACGTCGTCTGGCACGTCCAGAAAGAGCACCGCCTGCAGCGCAACGCCTTCCTCGTCCCCGGCGAGGAAGGCGAGCTGCGCCTGCTGCAGGGTGCGTGGGAAGCCGTCCAGCACGTAGCCGCCGGCCGCCGCGGCCGCCACCGCGGGTTTGCGCAGCAGCGCACCCATCACCTCGTCCGGAACGAGATCCCCTGCCGCGAGGTAGGCCTGGACCTGGCGACCTAGATCGGTGCCGGTCGTGATGTTCTCCCGCAGCAGGTCACCGGACGAGATGTGCCGGATGCCGAAGTGCTCGGCGAGAAGTGCACCCTGCGTTCCCTTGCCCGCACCGGGCGGGGCCAGCAGTAGCAGACGCATGATGGACGCAGAATACCGAACGGCGCACCTGCGCACCTGCTGGGCGGCCTGCGGCGGTCAGGTAGGGAAGGCGTTCGGTGGCGGTGAGTTCTCCATGATCGATTCCCAAGACGGCAGGCTCGCACGTCCGCGGGGCGCTCGTTCGCGAACCGGATCCACTGCCCGCGGTGGTTCCCGCCATCCCAGCGCCTCGGCGTGTGGGTCCAGCGCGACCAACGCCACCCCGTTGTACGACCACTGTGCTCGCGCCTGGTCGTGGGTGACGGTGACGATCCAGTCCCCGTCCGGACCTCGGTGAGCGTCCCACTCACCGAGGAGGCCGTTCATGGCCAGGCGCTGGTCGACCAGCCGGCCGAGCGGACCGGACACAGCACCGTCCGGCGGCCGGGCGAACCGGGTGGCCAGGGCGCGGTCCAGGGCATGCGCACGCTCGGCCAGCACCGGTGTCTCCCAGCGCCGGATCCGCTCGACGGACACGCCCGCGGCGGTCGCGACCTGCTCCGCCGAGGCGCCGGCGCGTAACCGGTCCTGGATCTCGCGCGGGGTGAGCTTGCTGGTACCGGCCCGAGCAGCAGCGTTCAGAGCGTCCCGGACCGCGTCGATGGTGATTCGATGACCGCCGCCATCGGCGTCCACGAGGAGCACGTGCTGCGCGTCGGTACCGACGACGCGCAGGTCGGTCACGAGGCCGCCTCGAAGCGAGGACACGGCCGACAGGGCCGGCCCGCAGCGGCGGGGACGCCGGGATAGCCGGTCATAGGGGCAGTGTCGTACGGGTGATGCGGCGCGTCGAGTACTGACCTCTGGCGGGTCGGCCGGGGGATCGCACCGACGCCTCCGGTTTTTACGCCTCCGCGCGAAGCGCGAGAGGCGTAAAAACCGGAGGCAGGGGCGGGGGATCGCCAGCGGGGGCTGGCCGAGGGGCTGACCAGCAGGGGCGGCGGACCGGTCAACTGGCGCAGGAGGCGACCCAGCGCTCGACGTCGTCGGCGCGGTGCGGCAGCTGGTCCGACAGGTTCTGCGCCCCGTCTGTCGTGATCGCGATGTCGTCTTCGATCCGTACCCCGACTCCGCGCAACTCCGGCGGGACGGTCAGGTCGTCCGGCTGGAAGTACAGGCCGGGTTCCACCGTGAGCACCATGCCCGGGCGCAGCGCGCCACGCAGGTAACGCTCCTGCCGCGCGTGCGCACAGTCGTGCACGTCTAGGCCGAGCATGTGCGAGACGTTGTGCAGCGTGTAACGCCGGTGCAGCCCGGCGGCCGGCGCGCTGTCGTCGTCGGTGACCACGTCGTCAGCGCCGACCGGCAGGATGCCCCAGTCATGCAGGCCAGCGGCGAGCACCCGCATCGCCGCCCGATTCGGGGCTAGGAAGTCGGCCCCGGGCTCAGCGGCGGCGAAGCCGGCCTGCTGGGCGGCGAGTACCAACTCGTACACCTGGCGCTGCGCGGGGCTGAACCGCCCGCCGACGGGGACGGTGCGGGTGACGTCCGCGGTGTACAGGCTGGTCAGCTCGATGCCCATGTCCAGCAACAGCAGGTCACCGTCGTCGACCGGTCCGTTGTTCCGGTTCCAGTGCAGGGTGGTCGCGTGCGGGCCGCAGGCCACGACGGACGAGTAGCCGACGTCGTTGCCCTCGGCCCGAGCCCGGCGCCAGAAGGTTCCCTCCAGCCAGCGCTCCCCGAATTGCCGCGCTCCGCGCCGCTCGGCGAGCACGTCCGCGAACCCGCGGGCGGTGGCAGCGGTGGCCTCACGAAGTTGGCCGAGTTCCCAGTCGTCCTTGATCAGCCGCAGTTCGGCACAGACCTGCGCCAGTTGCGCGTCCCGCGCCTGGTCCGCGGCCAGTTCCTGCTCGACCGGATCGCCGGTCCCACGCAGTACCCGGACGGAGCCGAGCCTCGACCCGTCCAGCTCGCGGCGCGGCTGGCAACTGATGCCGAGCCGCGCAGCGGTCTCCTGCGGGTCCGGCCTGCGGCCGACCCAGAGCTCGCCGCGACCACGGTCGGCGAAGAAGTCGATGCTCCCGCGGGGCACCCGAGCGGGCACGTACAGCACCGCGTCCCCGGACGGGTGTAGCACCAGCACGCCGTCGGGCTCGGTGTCCCCGGTGAGCCAGACGTAATCGCTACTGGCCCGGAACGGGTAGTCGGTGTCGTTCGCGCGGACCTTCGGTACGCCGGACGGCACGACCAGGGTCTCCCCGGGGAATGCCGCGGCAAGTGCGGCCCGCCGCTTGGCGGTGTACGGGGCGACGTCCGAGATCTCCGGGGACCGCGGTGCGTCTGGTGCCCAGCCGGTCAGCAGGCTCTGCGCGAGCGCAGCGGAGATCCCGCTGTCGTGCGATGCCCGCTTGTCAGTCATGAGGCCGTCTCGAAGCGAGGACCGGCCCGCAGGGCTGGCCCGGAGCGGAGGGGCGGGCGGGGTGCACACTCATGAGCCGACTCCGAAACGTCAGGGGAGTGTCGGCGACGGATCAGCGCTCGGGAGTCCCGATGTCGATGCTTTCGCGTTGATCGTCGACCGCCAGCGCGACGAGCCGCAGCTTGTCTTCGTGCTCGGCGTAGTGGTGGCTGCAGAACAGCAGCTCGCCGCCGCCGGCAAGGACGACGCGCACATACGCTTGCGCGCCGCACCGGTCGCAGCGGTCAGCCGCGTTCAGGGCCGGGCGGTCCTGGGTGGGGCTCAGTGTTCCGGTCACGTCACTCACAACTCCGACTATCCCCTGTTGCTTCCCGTTCGTCGCGTCAGTTCCGGCGTGTTCCCGATGATTCCGTGGTGGACATCACCCGGAACACGGCCGAACGACCAGCTTACCGACCGTCTCCCGGGCGGCGAGACGCCGGAGTCCCTCGACCGCCTCGACCATCGGCAGTACGTCGCCGATCAGCGGGTCGATCAGTCCGCGGTTCCACAGGTCCATCACTGCGGCGTGGACCTGCGGGATCCGGGCAGGCTGCTTGGTTGCGTACAGGCCCCAGTGGACGCCGACCACCGAGTAGTTCTTGACCAGTGCGTGGTTGGTAGCGGCCTGTGCGATCGTGCCGCTGGCGAAGCCGATGACCAGGATCCGCCCCTCGAATGCGATGCACTTCGTCGAGCGGGTGAAGGTGTCGCCGCCGACACTGTCATACACGACATCGGCGCCGCGTCCGTCCGTGGCGTCGTTCACCGCGGTGACGAAGTCCTCCCGGACGTAGTCGACCGCCAGGTCAGCGCCCAGTTCGCGGCACAGCGTGACCTTCTCCGGCGTGCCGGCGGTGGCGATGACCCGGGCGCCGGCCGCCTTGCCGAGCTGGATCGCGGCGCTGCCTACCCCGCCTGCGCCGGCGTGGACCA
>DASZVT010000214.1:0-3838 GCA_035546915.1 Mycobacteriales bacterium
GGGACCGGCAGCGCGGCGAGCGCGTCCTGATCCGGTGCCAGCGCGAGCGCCGTGTAGACCGTTCGCCAGAACGCGGGCGACCGCCGGATACCCGCGAGCAGCTCCACCACATCCGCGGTGCTCAGCCGCCGCACTCCGAGCGCGGTGAGCGCAGCGGCGCGGGCCGGTGCCGTCCAGGACGCGGGGAGCAGGCCGTCGATCAACTCGGACAGTACGGCCGTCGCCGTCCCGGTCGCGTCGCCGAGGTCCAGGACCACCGACTCGTCCGGCCGACGGCCGACGCAAACCGGCGCAGACCGCAGCGCCGCCAGCAGCGCGGCCCGCACCGCGGCATCCAGGTCACCGGCGGCCAATCCGGTCGGGATCAGCGGGAACGGCTCGTCCAGGGACACCGCCAGGGCCGCCAGCGCATCGCCGGCGGCTGCCAGCACCAGGTCGGTCAGCGGCCCGCGGACGGCACGCCGGCGCGTCGGTTCCAGCGGGACAGAGGCGACGAGCACGACCGGGAGCGACAACGGCTCGTCCGTCGCGGTCGGTGCGCGCAGCACCGGCGCCACGCCGCCAGGCAGCGCGCCGCCATCGGCGGGCACCCAGGCGCGGACCGTCCAGGTGTCGAGAGCGCGCTCCTCCGCCGGTCGGCCGGCGAGCAGTTCCGGCGGCACCGGGCCGGTCCGCTCGACCGCACGCCACTGCCGCCCGTCCAGTAGCGGCCCGGCTGGCGTGTCCCGACACGTCAGTGTCCGGTCCGCCCCGCCCCCGACGACCCGGATCTCGGTGATGCCGGGTAGGACCAGCGGCAACGTAGGGTCCAGCGCGGCGAGCAGCCGGGACGCCAACGCGGCTGCGGGCCCGTCCCGCCACGGCAGCCAGACCGCGGTGTCGTACCCCTCAGGCACCGGCAGCGGTTCGCGGGCGAACGGGAGTCGCAGGATCGGGACATGACCGCCCCGCGCGACAAGATCGCCGGCAAGTTCCGGTACCACCGCGACCAGCTCCGCGGTGCGCGCCGCCGACCAGGCGACAGCCGGCTGGCCGCGGGAGCCGATCGCCGGCGCGTCGGTCACCGCGAGGACGGCGGCGAAACCGACTCCGAACCGGCCGGCGGACGCGGTGGGGTCCTTCGCGGAGGCACGCAGCGTGGACAGCGCGAGCACGCCGGCACCGGTGAGCGACGCGCCGGTATTCGCGGCCAGCAGGCCGTCGGGGTCGCAGCGCAGCAGCAGCCGGCCGGCGACGCCCGCAGCCCGTGCCGCGTCGGCGGCGTTCTGCGCCAGCTCCGTGACCAGACGGTCGGCGTAGCCGCCGGTGACCAGATCCTGCTCGGCGTTGGCGTCCTCACGGAAGCGGGCCGGCGTACCCGCCCAGCCGCGCAGGACCCGCTCGCGCAGGGACGCGGTGCGCAGCGGGTCGGAACCGGCCGGCGGCTGGGTCAGGAGTGCCCGCCCGGCTCGCCGAGCGCCTCGTCGTCGACCGACCCGGCCGAGTGCGCTCCCACGCCAACCGGCTCCATCGCCTCGTCGTCGAGCTGCAACGGCGCCGGGTGCGCCGACGGCAGCACCATGGCCTCCGAATGGGCACCGCAGCCGTGGTCGAGCGAGACCACCTTGCCGTCGTCGTGGGCCCATTCGTTCGCGCACACGCCGAAGACCCGGCCGAGCACCCCGGTCAGTCCGACGTAGAAACCGCAGCTACCGCATGGCTTCGGCGCGCTCCGGGCCAGCTCGCTGTCGGGCCCGGATTCACCGTCGTACCATCGCTCGACCGCCTGCTCACGGCCGTCCGGCGACAGCACCCGGGCCCGGCCGAGCCCGAGTTCGAGCCACAGTGTGTCGTCGATCCAGCCCTCGGTGTCGGCTTGCCGCAGCGTCAGCCGGACGTCGTCGGCCGCGGTGGGCAGCACGTCCCCCGGGCCGACGTCGCCTGGGCGCAGCCGCTCCGCCCAGGGCACCCACTCCGGGGACTGGATCGCATCCGGGCCGGGCAGCAGGACGACCTCGTCGACGGTGACCCGCTTGCTACGCGGCGCACGGACCAGTTCCACCGCCCAGTACCACCCGACGTACCCCGGGTCCTCGCAGGCGAACGCGTGCCGCGCCGCCTTGGCACCCGCCGACGCATGCGCCGGCACCACACCGAGATGTGCACCGACGCGACCGTGCAGGCCGGCCTCCTCGCGAGCGGCGGCCAGCGCAACGTCTTGCGCCGCTGCCAGCACGGTGTCGGGACGTCCGGACGGGGGTGTCGCGTCGGGGATGCTCACGCCCGACATTCTTCCAGGTAAGACTGGGGGCATGGACCTGGTACGCGAGCTGTTCATGCTCTTTCGTGCCCGGGCCACTCGAGACGGGGCTCGCGAGTCCGGCCTGACCAGCATGTCGGACCTGAACATGGCGAACGCTGCAGCGGACGCCATGGTCGCCATCGCGCTGGCGAGCACCCTGTTCTTCGCCGTACCGACCGGCCAGGCGCGCGGCAAGGTCGCTCTCTACCTGGTGATCACGGTTGCCCCGTTCGCGCTCATCGCGCCGGTGGTCGGCCCGTTGCTGGACCGGTTCGGCCGGGCGCGCCGACTCTCCCTCGGTGCGACCCTGGTCGCTCGCGCGGTGATCGCGTGGGCGCTGGCAGGACATGCGGGTGGCATCTCGATCTACCCGCTGGCACTCGGGTCGCTGGTGTGTTCCAAGGCCTACGGTGTAGCCCGCAGTGCCGTCGTGCCCCGCATCGTGCCGGAGAACTCGTCGCTGCTGATCGTGAACTCACGACTGCAGTTCGCGTCGACGATGGGCTCGGTGCTGATCGCGCCGCTGGCCGCCGGCATCAGCTGGGCGTTCGGGTACCGGAACCTGTTACGGATCTGTTCGCTGGCGTTCTTGGCCGCGGTGCTGCTGATACGCAAACTCCCGAGTCACGTCGACGTCCCGGCCGCGCCGAACGAACGGTCCGCCAGCGGTCTGTCCCAGGCGGTGGTCGGCGCCCCGGTCCGGGCCAGCCGGCTGCTCGGCAATGTTCCGTCGGCACTGCGCGGCGTGCTTCCACTGCGGGCTCTGGTGGGCTTCCTCACCCTGTTCCTGGCGTTCTACCTGCGCACCTCCGGCCGCGGTACCGCGTCACTCGGCTTCCTCGCCGGGGCGGTGGCGGTCGGCAACGCGCTGGGTCTGGTGATCGGGCGCGCCGCCGGTCGTAAACGGCCCGAGGCACTGATCAAGATCTCCAACCTGCTGGCGTTGCTGTCCGCGATCGCGGCAGCGGCCTTCTTCTCCTTCGGCGGCGCGCTGGGGCTGGCCGCGGTGGCGAGCTTCGCCGCCGTGATGGCCAAGCTCGCGCTGGACGCGATCATCCAGCGGGACATCCCGGAGGAGGTCCGGTCGTCGACCTTCGGCCGATCCGAGACCTTCGTCCAGTTGTCCTGGGTCGCCGGTGGTGCGGTCGGGCTGATCCCCTTCTCCGGCCGGGTCGGCTTCGTCGTCGCCGCTCTCGCGATGCTGGTAGGTGTCCTTACTGCAGTGCTAGGGATCCGACCACCGGGGCGCCGCCGGCGGCCCGTGTCGCACCCGCCTGCAGGTCCGGCACTGAGTGACTCGGACACCGGCCGGGTCCATTGACGGACCGGTACGCCCGTACGGCCTCCCGCGTCCCGGTCACAGGTGGCGCTCGTCGCTGAGCCGGTAGGTTCGGGTACGTGCAGCTCGTCGTCACCGCCACCCGCCGCGAGAGCGACGCGGTACTGGCACGACTCGGTGCGCCGGAACCACGACGTCTCGGTCCCCACGATGTCCGGTGCGCGTCGGGTGTCACGATCGCGGTGGCGGGCGTCGGGCTCGCGGAAGCGGCCGCCCCC
>DASZVT010000215.1:0-21457 GCA_035546915.1 Mycobacteriales bacterium
TGACCGGCGGGGCGGTCGGATCCAGCGCGCCGTCCAGGACCATGGCGCGGACGGTGGTCGGGTGCTCCTGCGCGTACTGCGCGCCCAAGTACGTGCCGTACGAGTAACCGAGGTAGCTCAGGCTGCTCTCCCCCAGCGCGACCCTGATGCTGTCCATGTCCTGCGCCGCCTGGGCGGTGCTGATGTACGGCAACAGCCAGCCGGAGTTCGCGACACAACCGTCCGCGAACTTCTTCGCACCGGCCTCGAGCGCCGCGGTCGCGGCCGGGGTCCCCGGAGAGAAGTCGAGCTCGGTGTACGCGTCCAGACCGGCGGCGTCGGCGCATCGCACCGGCGTGGAGTGGCCGACTCCGCGCGGGTCGAACCCGACGATATTGAAGTGCTTGTGCAGGTCCGAGCTGAGCTGCCCGGACAGAAAGCTCCAGGAGTCGATCGCGCTCGCACCCGGCCCGCCCGGGTTCACCAACAGGTTGCCGATCGGGTGCTTGCCGGTCGCACGGGTGCGGATCAGCGCGAGCGAGATGGTGCGGCCGGTGGGGTTGGCATGATCCAGTGGGACCTGCAGGGTGGCGCAGTCGAACCCGCTGTCCGATGGGCTGGTGCACGGGCGCCAGACCAGGCCTCCCGGGGTGCGCTCGGCCGAACCGGCACCGCTGCGGCCCGCGCCACCGCAGCCCGCCGTCAGTGCGAAGAGCACCACGCAGGCCATCGTCAGGAACGTCCGGGCACCGGCAGCGCGGCGGGATCGGGTCACTGCAGCATCATCACCGAGACGGCTGAGACCGGCCCGGTGACGATGCTGCGGGGCAAGACACGACCGCCCGACAACGCCGTCGTCCGTGCACCTGGCCGTCACTCGGTGCACAGTGGAGACATGAGTAGCAGCAGTCACCAGGGCCCGGACACCGACGAGCTGTCGCTGGGGCGACGGGAGAGCAGCGCGTTCGACGTCGTCCTGCGCGGTTACGACCGCGAACAAGTGGAGGAACGCCTCGCCCAGTGGGCGGACGCGCTCGCGGAGGCAGAGCAACAGCGTAACGCCGCGGTGGCGGCGTTACAGCAGGCCCGCGCGCAAGCCGTCCCGCCCTCTCCGGCGCAGGAGGTCAGTGAGCGGCTGCGCCGCATCCTCGAACTGGCCGAGGAAGAGGCGGAACAGATCCGCGCGGACGCCGCAACGGAGGTGCGGGACGCCGTCGAGCGCGCCCGTTCGGAAGCGGCCGCGGTCCGCGAGCAGACCCGGCCTGCGACGGCCCAGCAGGCGGCCGCTGCACAGCAGCAGGCGCAGCAGTTGCTGGAGGAGGCACACGCGCAGGCCCAACAGGTTCTCGCCGACGCACAGGCCGAGGCCGACGACGTCGCGACGCACACCGCGCAGACCCGCGAGCAGGCGTACCAGGATCACGAGCGGCTGCTCGCGCAACACCAAGCGCAGCGGGCCGAGGCGACCGACCGGCTGCAGTCCGAGATCGTTGCACTCGAGACGCGCCGCGACGACGTGCGCGAGCAGGTCGCGCGGCTGCGGGACGCGCTGGCAGCGTCCGTCGGGGTGGCCGAGACCGCCTGAACCGCGGACGAGCCGGACGAGCCCACCGGGTTTGTTCGCGGAACTCTCATCGCTGCGGGCGCCGCGCGTTCGATCGCACGGATAGGCTCAGTACCTCCGATATCCGTACGAGGAGGTTCCGCGATGGGGCTGGGAGCGAGGCTGTCCACCTTGCTGAAGGCGAAAGCCAGCAAGGCGCTCGATCGCGCGGAGGATCCGCGCGAGATTCTCGACTACTCGTACGAAAAGCAGCTCGAACTGCTGACCAAGACGCGACGCGGGGTGGCGGACGTCGCCACCAGTCGCAAGCGACTCGAGCTGCAGATGCAAAAACTGAACGAGAACGGGGACACGCTGCAGAAGCAGGCACAGCAGGCGTTGCAGGCGGGCCGGGAGGATTTGGCCCGCGAGGCGCTGACCCGGCGCGCCGGCCTGCAGCAGCAGGTTGCGTCGCTGCAAGCACAGCGCGACCAGCTCGAGGGCCAGGAGAAGCAGCTGATCGCCGCCACCGAGCGGCTCAGCGCGAAGGTCGAGGCGTTCCGTACTCAAAAGGAGACGATCAAGGCGACCTATACCGCGGCAGAGGCGCAGACCAAGATCAGCGAGTCCGTCTCCGGGCTGTCCGAGGAGATGGGCGACGTCACCAGCGCGATGCAGCGGGCGCAGGACAAGACCGCGCAGATGCAGGCCCGAGCCGGTGCGATGGATGAGCTGCTCGCTAGCGGCGCGCTGAGCGATGCGACCGAGCAGCTGCCTGGCGGTGACGACATCTCCCGCCAGCTGGCCGAGATCTCGGCTGGCAGCGACATCGACGCTCAGCTCGCCGCGATGAAGGGCGAGCTGGGTGCGACCCCGGCCCCGGCGCCGATCGAAGGGAGTTCATCGTGATCGTCCGCATCATGGGCGAGGGGCAGTTCGAACTGCCCGACGCCGAGATCGACGCGCTCAACGCACTGGACGCACGGCTGGAGACGCTGATCCACGACCGGGACGAATCCGGCTTCGCGGAGGCCTTCGGCGCGCTGCTGGAGCGGGTACGTGCGCATGGCACGCCGGTCGCGGCGGACTCGCTCGCGCCGTCCGACGTGGTACTCCCGCCGGTGGATTCTCACCTCACCGACGTCGAGGCTCTGCTCGCCGACGACGGGTTGATCCCCGGCTGACAAGCCGGTCGGAAAGCCGGTACGGAAGGAAGTCGTCATGGCCCATCGCGGCCGCTATGCCGCCGATCCCCAGCTGAGCGCCCGAATGGGGCTGACGGTGTTCCTGCTCGGCGCTGTGTACGTGATCGCAATCGCCGTCCTGATCGCGGTGGGCGTGAACGCGATCGTGGTGATCGTGATTGCGCTGGGCTTCCTGGCGTTCCAGTACTTCGGCAGCGAGAAGGCCGTGCTCTACGGCATGAACGCGCGGGTGGTGACCCCCGCGGAGGCGCCGGAGCTACACGCCATCGTGGACCGCATCTGCGCGCTGGCCGACCTGCCCAAGCCGCGGGTCGCCATTGCCGATACCGATGTTCCGAACGCTTTCGCGACCGGGCGTACGCCGAGCAAGGCGGTGATCTGCGCGACGACGGGCATCATGCGGCGGCTGGAGCCGGAGGAGCTCGAAGGGGTGCTCGCACACGAGATGGCGCATGTGGCACACCGCGACGTCGCGGTGATGACGATCGCGTCCTTCCTCGGTGTGCTGGCCGGCCTGGTCACCCGGTTCGTCTTCTACTCCACCATGTTCGGCGGGTTCGGCGGCGGCCGACGCAACCGAGACGACAAGGACAACACCGTCGCGTTGCTGTTCGCGGTGATGGTCGTCTCGGTGATCGTGTACGCGGTCAGTTTCCTGCTGATCCGGGCACTGTCCCGCTACCGGGAGCTGGCCGCGGACCGCGGCGGAGCGCTGGTGACCGGGCGCCCGTCCGCGCTGGCCTCCGCGTTGACCAAGATCAGCGGTGACATGGGCGCCATCCCGACCCGGGACCTACGTCACGCGGAGGCGTTCAACGCGTTCTTCTTCACCCCCGCGCTGGCCAGCGGATTCTCGCTCTCCTCGCTGTTCTCGACCCACCCCAGCCTGGACAAGCGACTCGCCCAGCTCAGCAAGATCTCCGCGCAGCTCGGTGGCACCGCGGCAGGCGTCCGCTGATGGGCCTGCTGGACACACTGCTGGGACGCAACAAGCCGGTCAAAGCCAACCTCGACGCGCTGTTCGGGGTGCCGTCCGCCGCGATCACCCTCGAAGCCGCCATGGGCCTGCGCCCGGTCGGCGCCGGCTCGGTCGCGGTCAAGATCACCGAAGGAGCCGCGTTCGCCGCCGCTCACACCGAGGCGCTCGGGTTGCTCCGCTTCGACCCGCAGGCGACGGTCACCGAGACCCAGGACGACTACGGCTTCCGCTGGTCCACCGTGCGTACCGGCGCCGACCGGGTCGGCGAACTGGTCACTGCTCTGCACGGCGCCAACACCAGCTACGCCGGGGCCGGGCTCGGCCCGGCATTGCTGTGCACCACGGTCGGCTTCGCCGGCGAGGTGGCCGGTACGCAACGCTCGCTCGCGTTGGTCTACCTCTACAAGCGGGGCACGTTCTACCCGTTCGCGCCCACCGGGCCCCAGCAACGTGACAGCGCCTTCGAGTTGGAGGTACGCGGCGCGCTCGGCGAGGATCTCCCGGTAGAGCCGGACCTCAACCGCTGGTTCCCGGTCTGGGGCGCGCCCGGCCTGTCGTGAGGCCGGCCCTGATCGGCAACGAGCAGCTCGCGGCCGCCGTGCGGCGCGGCGATCCCGGGTCGATTCAGGCTTCCGAGATCGCAGCGCGGCGGGCCAACCGCTCCGGATTGCGGATCACCAGCAGCCCGCGGCCGGACGTGAGCCAGCCCCGATTGGCGAACGAGTTCAGCTGCTTGTTCAACGTCTCGCGGGATGTGCCGACCATCTCGGCCAGTTGCTGCTGTGACAGGCCGTGGTCCACCAGCACGCCGCTGGAGGTGGGTTGCCCGAACCGGTTCGCGAGGTCGCACAGCGCCTTGGCGAGCCGCGCGCCGACGTCCACGAAGAGCAGGTCGAGCGCCTCGTCGTCCGTCCGTCGCAACCGGCGGGCGAGGACCCGCAGGAGCCTCTCGGCGACGTACTGCCGCGGCAACGCCCAACCCAGGTAGTCCGCGCCGGCCAGCACGGCGCAGCTGCTCTCGACCATCGCGGACGCGGTGCGCTCGCGCGGGCCCGGGTCGAGCACCGACAACTCCCCGAAGACCTCTCCCGGACCGATCAGCTCACTGCGGCCGCGGCCGCTGTCGGTGCGGCGGGTGATCGCGATCCGGCCGGCGAGCAGTACGTACAGCTCAGCGTCGGTGGTCTCGCCCTGTCGGTAGACCTCCTCGCCGCTGGCCAGCTCGCGCAGCGCGAACCGATCGAGTAGGGCATCGACATCCTGCTCCCGGACGCCCCGGAACAGTTCGGATTTCGACAGCAACGCCCGGTCGGCCTCGGGCATGTCCATGACGCTCCCACGGAGGTGTAGTGGATTGATCGATCTTAGGGCCAATAGCGTCGCTGTAGCTGTACCCGGTAGCCGTCGGGGTCGAGGAAGGCCACGCTGTCCGGTTCGGCGTCCGGGCCGGTGGGCGGGAGCCGGACGCCGCCGTAGCGCTCGATCCGGCGGATGCACTCGTCGTCCAGCAGCGGGCCCAAGTACACGACGAGTTGCTCGGCCGGATTCGGGGCGTCCGGGCCGGCGGCGAACGGGTCGTGCACCAGTTCCACATGCCAGCCGCCACCGGCGAACCCCACCATGACCCGACGGCCCGGATCGGCCGGTGTCGAGTCCTGCCGCCAGAGCACCTCGAAACCGACACCGGCGACCCAGAACGCCTCGGCTGCAGCGAGATTCCACGACGGCCGCACCACCCGCGCGTGCACTCGCAGGTCGAAGCTCACGGCACCGGCCAGGCGCGCGGAAGCGGGAAGGACCGCGGCACCACTGCCCGCGCGATCTCGTCGAAGACGGCTTCGGCGTGCCCCACGAACAGGTGCCGGGCCCGCGGCACCGCGATCACCTGGGCCTGCGGGATCCGGCCGAAGCGCTCGTGCGCGGCATCCGGCCGCAGGTAGTCATCGAACTCCGGCACGATCACGACGACAGGCTTGCCGGATGCGGCCCAGCGGTCCAGGTCGGCGTCGGTAGCGCGGTGCAGCGGTGGCGCAAGCAGGATCGCGCCGACGATGGTCGGGTCCGTCCCGTGCCGCAGTGCCAGCTCGGTGCCGAACGACCACCCCACCCACCACGGCGCCGGCAGGTCACGCGCCTCCACCAGGTCGAGTGCCGCGGCCAGGTCCCAGCGCTCGCCGTCGCCGCCGTCGAAGTGGCCGGTCGACCCCGCCGTGCCGCGCGTGTTGAACCGCAACACCGCCAGGTCCGCGAGCGCGGGCATTCGCTGGTCCAGCTTGCGCAGCAGGTGCGAGTCGGTCGAGCCGCCATGCGTGGGCAGCGGGTGCAGGCAGACCAACGTCGCCACCGGATCCGCCGCGGCCGGCAACGCCAGCGCGCCGGTCAGGCGCTCACCGTCGGCCGTGTCCAGCATGACCTCCTCGCGCCGGGCCGGCAGCACCGTGTTCGCGCGGATCGGCTGTGGTTGCGCGGAGCGCGGCGACTCGGCCGGAGTGGCGGGAGGGGGGACAGAGACCATGGCGAGTCAGCGTAACGAGGTCAGCGCGGCGGCCGCGCCGCGGCTTTGGTGGCCCGGTGCCAGCACCCGCGATGCCAGTGCCGCCGGTCCTCGACCGCGTCCGGGGCCCAGGCCACGACGTGCGGCACGCCGGGCGGGATCTCCTGGTCGCAGCCGGGGCAGCGATAGCGCTTGGTCGCCGCCTGTCCGGAGACCGGCCGCACTTCCCAGTCCGGTTGGGGTGCGGCGCTGCCGGCGAAGCGGGACACACCACAAACCTACGGCGCGAAGCCCGCCGCCAGATTCAGGCCTGTGCCCCCGCGAGCCCATGCAGCACCACGGCGAGTTGGTGCGGGTGCCCGAGCGGCGTCGGGAACCGGATCCGGGCCGGGTAGGAGCCGTCCACCTGTATCACGTCCAGCTCGGCGTCGCGTGCCCGCAGCGCTCGGATCCGGACCGCGAGCGGATCCGCGGCCAGTTCCTGTTCCTGTGCGAGCGCGAGCAGCAGCGACTGGTGCGAGAACGTGAGGTGCGCCGCCAGCGACGGCGCGAGATAACCGAAGAGGTCGGGCGTGACCCGCGCGTACTGCTCCGGGTCGATCGCCTCCGGCGGCACGGACGACGAACTGGACTCCGGGGCGCGCGAGACCAGCACCGTGTCGGCGATGAGGTGCCGGGGAGTGGCACCGTTGCGGTCGAGGTGCCCGGTAAGGCAATGCCGGTGCGTAACGAGCATCGCGCCCACCCCGCAGGCCAGGGCAGCCGGGAGCGGGAAGGTGCCGAAGTGGCCCATCAGTACGACCTCGGTCCGATCCGGCGCCGTGATCCGCAACCCGGCGCGGCCGGTCGGCAAGGGCTGTTCCCGTGGGGCGAGAACAACCGCGGTGCCGTCACGTTCCAGGTACGGCAACGTGCCGTAACTAGCCCCTGGGGCAAGTACCTCCGCGGTGTGCGAGGCGCCGACCACCAGCCGCGCCATTTCCGCTGACGGACGCACCGACTGACCGGCACGCAGTTGGGTCTGCTGCTCCCGCTCGTCCATCCCGCGTAGCCTTTCGCCACGACGCCGCAGCGCCCGCTGATGAGGTGAACCTAAGTTAGGGTAACCTAAGTAGTACGTCAACCCACCAGGAGACAGGATGACCACCATCGACATCCCCGCCGCGCTGGCGACGATCCTGTCCCGGCAGAGCGTCGCGAAGCTGACCGAACCGGGTCCCACCGACGAACAGCTCGCGCTCATCCTCGAGGCGGCGACCACCGTGCCCGACCACGGACAGCTACGTCCGTGGCGGCTGGTGGTGGTTCGCGACGACGCGCGGAACGCGTTCGGTGACGCGCTCGCGGCCGCCGGTCAGGACGCGCTGGGTGACGAACTCGGCGCCCGCGCCAGCAAGCTACGCGGCAAGGCGTTCATCGCGCCGGCGTTGGTCGTGCTGGTGGCGTCCCCCGTCGACGACCCGAAGGTACCGGTGTGGGAACAGGTGTCGTCCGCGTCGTGCACCGGTTACGCGATCGCGCTGGCGGCCCACGCCCTGGGGCTCGGGGCGGTGTGGAAGACCGCCCCGTACCTGGACGGAACGCTGATGCGCAGTGCCCTCGGACTGCGCGATGGGGAACAGGTGCTCGGCTGGGTCAACCTCGGCACCCCCGCTCGCGAGAGCGAGGCACCGCACGCGCGGCCGGACCTGACGACGGTCGTCACCGAACTCGACCCGGTTGCGCGGACACCGGTCCAGTGGGCGCCCTGACGCCGGCCCTCCCGTAGCAGGGGCCGGCGTCAGAACAGCCGGGGGGTGTCGCTTTCGATACCGCGCAGTTCGTCGTAGTCCAACGTGACGCAGGTGATCCCGCGGGATGCGGCAAGTACCTTCGCCTGCGGCTTCAGTTCCTGCGCGGCGAACACGCCGCGCAGCGGAGACAGCACCGGACCGAGCCGCTCCAGGTAGCGGGTGAGCTGCTCCACGCCGTCGATCTCGCCGCGGCGCTTCACCTCGACAGCGACGTAGCCGCCGTCGGCGTCCCGACAGACCAGATCCACCGGACCGATATCGGTCGGATACTCGCGGCGCACCAGGGTCAGCCCGTCGCCGAGCACCTGGCAGCGCTCGGCAAGTAGCTCCTGCAGGTGCGCCTCGACGCCGTCCTTCACCAACCCCGGGTCGAGCCCCAGCTCGTAGGAGGAGTCGTGCAGCACCTCCTCGACTGTGATCATCAACTGCTCACCGGCCTTGTTGGTGACCCGCCAGACCCCGTCGGACTCGACCAGCGTGCACGGTGGGCTCATCCAGTTGAGGGGTTTGATCCCGAACTCTGCGTGGAGCGAGATGCTGCCGTCCGCCTTGATCAGGAGCAGGCGCACAGCGCTGGGCAGGTGCGTGCCGAGCCTCCCGCTGTAGTCCACCGTGCACCGTGCGATGACCATCCGCATGCGTCGCAACCTAGGGCACGAGCGACATCGTCTTGGGATGGCCTGTCCGGCACCAGCGCCGCTGGTCCGCTACGGCGCCAACGTCTGCACCTGACCGTGACCGGCCCCGCCGCTCAGGCTAGGTCGTATGCGGTACGAACGACGTCCACCACGCGGCGGATGACGTCGGTCATGTCGAAGTCCTTCGGCGTGAACACGGCCGCGACCCCCAGTTGCCGCAACGCCTTCGCATCGCCGTCCGGCACGATCCCGCCGACCACGACCGGCACCTCGCCCGCGCCGGCGTCCCGCAACCCGGCCAGCACCTGCGGCACCAACTCCGCGTGGGAGCCGGACAGGATGGACAGGCCGACGACGTGCACGTCCTCCTCGATCGCGGCGGCCACGATCTGCGCCGGGGTGAGCCGGATCCCCTGGTAGACGACCTCGATACCGGCGTCGCGGGCACGCACCGCGATCTGCTCGGCACCGTTCGAGTGCCCGTCCAAACCGGGCTTGCCGACCAGCATCTTCAGCCGCCGGCCGAGCTGCTCCCCGGTATGGCGCACCGCATCGCGTACGAGGGTGAGCGCGTCCCCACTGCCGACGGCGCTGACGCCGGCGACGCCGGTCGGTGCCCGGTACTCACCGAACACCTCCCGCAACGCACCACCCCACTCGCCGACGGTGACGCCGGCGCGGGCGCACTCCAGCGACGCGGTCATCAGGTTCACCCCGGTCTTCGCGTCGTCACGCAGTCGGTGCAGCGCCGCGTTCACCGAACCGCGGTCCCGGTCCCGACGCCATGCCTGAATCGCTTCCCGGGCGCGGCGCTCCTCCGCCGGGTTGACCGTCTGGATCGCGGTGTCCAGATCGGACAGCAGCGGGCTGGGTTCGGTCGTGGTGAAACGGTTCACCCCGACGACAACGTTCTCACCGGCCTCGATCCGGCGGCGCCGCTCCGCGTGCGAGGCCACCAGCGCCCCCTTGAGATAGCCGCTCTCCACCGCCGCAATCGCACCGCCCATGGCCTGCACCCGGTCGATCTCGGCACGAGCCTCGGCGCACATCTGGGTGACCCGCTGCTCGACCACCGTGGACCCGTCGAACAGGTCGCCGTATTCGAGCAAATCGGTCTCGTACGCGAGGATCTGCTGGATCCGCAACGACCACTGCTGGTCCCACGGCCGGGGCAGGCCGAGCGCCTCGTTCCAGGCCGGCAACTGCAGGGCACGGGCGCGCGCGTCCCGGGACAAGGTGACGCCGAGCGACTCCAGCACGATCCGGATCACGTTGTTCTCCGGCTGCGCCTCGGTCAGCCCCAGCGAGTTGACCTGCACGCCGTACCGAAACCGGCGCTGACGCGGGTCGGTGACCCCGTATCGGTCGGCGGTCAGCTCGTCCCAGAGCCGGCCGAAGGCCCGCATCTTGCACATCTCCTCGACGAAGCGCACCCCCGCATTCACGAAGAACGACATCCTGGCGACAACCGCGCCGAAGTCCCCGGCCGGAACCTGGCCACCGGCGCGCACCGCGTCCAACACGGCGATCGCGGTGCACAGCGCGTACGCGAGCTCCTGCACCGGCGTCGCACCGGCCTCCTGCAGGTGATAGCTGCAGATGTTGATGGGGTTCCACCTCGGCAGCGCCGTCACGCTGTAGGCGATCACGTCGGTGACCAGCCGCAGTGACGGCTGCGGCGGGAAGACGTACGTGCCTCGGCTGAGGTACTCCTTGACGATGTCGTTTTGGGTGGTGCCTGCGAGCCTGACCCGCGCATCGACCGGATCACGCCCGGCCTCGACCGCCTGTTCCTCGGCGGCGACCTGGTAGAGCGCCAGCAGGTACATCGCGGTGGCGTTGATGGTCATCGAGGTGTTCATCTGCTCGAGCGGGATACCCGCGAACAGGGTGCGCATGTCGCCGAGATGCGCGACCGGCACCCCCACCTTCCCGACCTCTCCGCGGGAGAGCTCGTGGTCGGGGTCGTAGCCGGTCTGGGTGGGCAGGTCGAAGGCCACCGACAGCCCGGTCTGGCCCTTCGCGAGATTGCTGCGATACAGCTGGTTCGACGTGGCCGCGCTGCTGTGACCGGCGTACGTCCGCATCACCCACGGCTGGTCAGCCATCCGCCCATGGTACGGCGGAAAGCTACTGACCAGTTTCGGTCAGGCCGGCCGGGGCTCCCCGGCCGTGCGCTGGGCCGGCACCAAGCGGGGCTTGGTGACCAGCACCCGGTTGAGGCGGGTGTAGGTCAGAACCCGGTTCAGGCTCGGCCCGACCTGGACCAGGACCAGGGTGCGGCTAGCCCGGCTGGCCCGCCGGTGTGCTCCCAGCAGCGCGCCCAAACCGGTCGCGTCGGCGAGCCGTAGCTTGTCGACGTCGACGGTCAGGTCGCCGATGCCGTGGTCTATCGCCTCGTGCAGCGCCTGCCGGACCTCGGCCACGTTTCCTGCGCCCACCGACCCGACCAACCGCACCGCTTGACCAGGCAGCGGATGGTGAATATCGATGACATCCACGCGCCGCCGATGCGGCAGGTGCCGCGACTGCGGCGTAGTCAGTTGCTCGGCTGCGGTCTGGGTCGCGCTAGCGCGGTGGCTGTCCGGGACCCAGGTGCTGCGTGCTGCCATGGCGAACTCCGCCCTGCTGTTCGGGTGCGTCAGGGGAAGAGACGCACCAACGGCCCGAAGCGTTGCATCCACGCGGCAGTGAATTTCCGTGACGGCACAGCGCCGGGGCCCTGCCGAGTGTGGCCCGTGTGACGGATGTGACCGGTCATTGGCTGTCCTCACCGGCGTGTCGCCCGGTCCCACGCTGAGCTCCCCGAAGGACAGGACCGCCGCGGTGGGGCTCGTCGGGTAACTCGGAAGGCGCTCAGGCCCGCCGGACGTCCGCGCCGAGCGCGCAGAGCTGCTCCGGGAAACCGGCGTACCCGCGGTCGACGTGATGGGCGTCGTATACCTCGGTCACGCCGTCGGCGACGAGCCCGGCGACCACCAGGCCCGCACCGGCCCGGATGTCGGAGGCACGGACCGGTGCGCTGGACAGTTGCGGCCGGCCCCGGACCACCACGTGGTGGCCGTCGGTACGCACCTCGGCCCCGAGCCGCGCCAGCTCGTCGACGAAGGAGAAGCGTGCGTCGAACATGTTCTCGGTGACGATCGCGGTCCCCGAGGCGACCGACAGCAACGCGACGAACAACGGCTGCAGATCCGTCGGGAAGCCCGGGTACGGGAGCGTGGAGATGTCCACGGCGCGAGCCCGGTCGTTCATCCGCACCCGGAAGCCGTCCACCAGCAGGTCCACCTGGGCACCGGCATCGACCAGCTTGCCGAGCGGGATCTCGAGATGGTCCGCGCGGCCGCCCCGTACCGTCACGTCCCCCTGCGTCATCACCGCCGCGACCGCCAGCGTGCCGGCCACGATCCGGTCCGGCACGGTCGCGTGCGCCGATGGCCGCAGCCGGTCGACACCAGTCACGGTGACGGTCGACGTACCCGCGCCGTCGATCTGCGCACCCATCGCGGACAGCATCGCGGCAAGATCCACGATCTCCGGCTCACGCGCGGCGTTGTCGATCACGGTGGTGCCGTCCGCCAACACCGCGGCCAGCATCAGGTTCTCGGTCGCACCGACGCTGGGGATGTCCAGCCAGAGCGAGGTGCCCTTCAGGCCGGCTGCCTCGGCCAGCACGTCCCCGTGCTCGATCCGGACGCCGGCACCGAGCCGCTCCAGCCCGGCGATATGCAAGTCGATCTTGCGTGAGCCGATCGCGTCACCGCCGGGGAGGCCGACCCTTGCCTGCCCGCAGCGCGCCAGCAAGGGTCCGAGGACGACGAACGACCCACGGATACGCCGGACCAGCTCGTAATCGGCGATATGACCGATTTCTTCCGGTACATCCACCGTCACCGTCCCGGCGGTGGCGTCGTGCTGCAAGGTCGCCCCGAGACCGCGCAGCAACTCCCCCATGATCTCGACGTCGACGATGTCGGGCACCGCGGTGAGGGTGTGCCGTCCGGGCGCGAGCAGCGTGGCGGCCAGCAGCTTCAGCACCGAGTTCTTGGCTCCGGTCACCGTGACCTCGCCGGCGAGCCGAGCCCCGCCACGCACCAGGAACCGGTCACTCGCGGGGCGTGGATGCACGTCCGAGATTTTACGGTCGTACGTGCAACCCTGCGGACCGGCAGTGGCGTCCTGTTCTGCGAAGGCGACAGCTGCCGAGCCGGGAAGAGGAGCCGCCGCGTGGATACGAAGGCGCAGGAACAGTTCCGCGAGTTCGTCGCGGGCCGATCTCCGGCGCTGCTGCGGACCGCCTACCTGCTCACCGGGAGCCATCCGGACGCCGAGGACCTGCTGCAGACCGCGCTGGCGAAGACCTACCTGCGCTACGACCGGATCCGCGACAAGGGTGCGCTGGAGAGCTACGTACGCCGGGCGATGGTGACCACCCAGACGTCGTTCTGGCGGCGCCGTGCGCGCGGCCGTGAGTTCGCGACCGACCAAGTCCCGGACCGGCCGCCTCCCGGCGGCGAGGACGCCGCGGAGACAACCGCGATCAGGGATGCCATGTGGCGTTCGCTCGGGCGGCTCGGAGCCCGGCAACGCGCGGTCCTGGTGCTGCGCTACTACGAAGACCTCTCCGAGGCGGAGACCGCCGACATCCTCGGCGTCGCCCCCGGAACCGTGAAGAGCCAGGCGGCCCGGGCGCTCGCGACGCTGCGCGCCGACGCCGACCTCGCTGTCGACTTCCCACTGACCGCCCAGGGAGCCACCTCATGAGCCCGATCGACCCCACCGTGGAGACCGCGCTGCGGCGCGCCCTGGCCGAGCACGCCGCGCAGGTGCCGCCGCCGTTGGACACCTACCGCGGTATGCAGCACCGCGCGACCCGGATGCGGCGCCGGCGCACCGGCATGCTGTCGGTCGCCACGGTGGCCGTCGTGGCCGCGGCCGCCGTGGGCGTCCCGCTCGGGCTCAGCGGGCACGACCACGACTCGATCACGCCGAGGCAGAGCGGGGTGCCGACGGCGCCCAGCGTGGCGGCGCCCACGGCGACGCCGTCGAGCACGCCGCCGAGCACGCCGTCCAGCACCCCGCCGAGCGCCCCGGCCGACGCGCTGGACTGGGCCTTCCGTGGCGATGGCGCGGTACGCAGCACGCTGCTCGCCGACGCGCAGGCCACCTTCGCCGACGCGCACCCGGGCTTCACGCTCGCACCGCTGTGGGCGGGCACCACCCCCCAGGGCGGCTGGTCCGGACTGATCTTCCGGGCCACCGCGGCAGGCCAGGATGCCCGGCTCGGGGTCTGGATCGCGCAGGCCGACGGCTCCGCCGGCAGCCTGGTGCGCGACGACGTCCTGGAAGCCGGTACCACCGAGATCGACCAGCAACTGCCCGCCGACCCGTCGAACGCGCTGGTGGTGCTCGGGGCGCCGGACACGAAGCAGATCGGCTACGCGCCGACCGTCGACGGGAACTTCCAGAGCCAGCGCGTCACCGACGGCGTGGCAGTGTTCGGGCTGGACGCCAGCGGTGTCGGTAACGGCGTCGCCTACGTCGAACTGCACGACACGTCCGGCACACTGACCTACCGGGCGTCGCTGTCCGCCGGTGGCTTCCTGGCCGGTGAGAACGTGCCACCCACCAGCGTCCGTGAGCTGGTGATGAACGGCCTGCTGCAAGCCTGGCTGGCCGACGACCGCGCTGCCGCCGCGAAGTACGCCACTGCCGAAGCGGTGCAGCAGATGTTCGCGATCCCGCGCTCGCTGCACTACGTCGGTGGCGACTGCACCGATGGGGCGACGCCGGCCACCTGCTACCCGAACGGCCGGGACATCAGCACCCAGCCGGGGCTGCTGGTCACGATGGACGGCGGCGCCAGCGCCGGCTACCAGGTGACCAAGGTCACCATGGGCAGCGAGTAAGGCCGATTCCCTCCGCGCCTACAGTGACGGCATGGCCGTACACCTGACCCGGATCTACACCCGGACCGGCGACGACGGGAGCACTGCGCTCGGCGACATGAGCCGGGCACCCAAGAGCGGACTGCGGGTCGGGGCGTATGGCGAGGTCGACGCCACCAACGCCGCGATCGGGGTCGCGCTGGCCCAGGGGGGGCCGGAGATCGGCGATGACGTCCGCGCGGTGCTCGCCCAGGTGCAGAACGACCTGTTCGACGTCGGCGCCGACCTGTGCACACCGGTCCAACCGGACCCGAAGTATCCACCGCTGCGGGTCGATGACGGGTATGTAGAGCGCCTCGAAGCCGCATGCGACAGCTTCAACGAACGGCTGGGCAAACTGAACAGCTTCCTGCTGCCGGGAGGCACCGTCGGCGCCGCCCAGCTGCACGTGGCCCGTACCGCCGCCCGCCAGGCCGAACGGGCCGTCTGGATGTTGATCGAGGCTGAGCCCGACGTCACGTCCACCACGCCGGCTCGCTACCTCAACCGGCTCTCCGACCTGCTGTTCATCCTGTCCCGGGTCGCCAATCCCGGCGGTGACCTGCTCTGGAAGCCCGCCGCGAACGCCTGACGACTGCCGCCGGGGCGGTCAGGTGTTCGGACGTCCCTCTACCCAGGCGAGCAGACCGGGCAGCGCGTCGCTGCCGACCGCCATCTCCAGCTCGGATGCGCCGTTCGAGACCACCAACACGACCGGGTCGTGCATGAGCCGCTGCCGGTCCGCCGGGGTCGGGGCGCGGCGGTCGCCGACCGACAGGCAGGCCCGCGGCAACTCCGCGTACGGCCGGATGCCCAGCCCGACGATCCGGTAAGCCCGCAGCGCGTCCGGATCGAACCGGGCCACCCCCCCTTGCCAGTGCCGGTGCGGGTCGTGGCGCAACGCACAGGCCACCGTGGCGCCACGACGGAACAGCACGCTGCGCCGGACTTGCACCAGGACGAATCCGAGCAACAGGGCAGCGACGACGGACGCGACCACCAGCTCGATGTCTCGGGCGAGCATGGCGGCGGCGATCCCGGCTCAGCCCTGGTCTACTGCCCGCAGGCGTCCCTCGGCGCGCTGCGCGTCGGTGGACCCAGCCTCGGCTCCGGCCAACGCGGCCCGAGCGCGCTCGGCGTCGATCTCCTCGGCGAGCTCGGCGGTCTCGGCCAGGATGCTCACTCCGTCGTTCGTCACGGACAGGAAGCCGCCGTGTACGGCGGCCGTCACTCGATGGCCTTCGGTCGTGGTGATCCGGACCACCCCGCCTTCGGCCAGCACCCCGAGCAGCGGGATGTGCCCGGCCATGATCCCGAGCTCCCCGTCCATCGTGCGGGCGTACACCTCGGTCGCCGTGCCGGTCCACAGCTCGCGCTCGGGCGAGACCAGAGCCACGCGCATCGACGACGTTGGCGCCACGACCGGATCCTCCTGCGAAACTGACGGAACGGATTGCGGAAAGCCTGAGCTTAGCCCCGCAGCTGCTTGGCCTTCGCCTCGACGTCGTCCAAGCCGCCGCACGAGAAGAACGCCTGCTCCGGATAGTCGTCGAACTCCCCGTCGCACAGCCGCTTGAACGCGTCGATGGTGTCCTCGCGCTTGACGAAGGAACCATCCTGACCGGTGAACTGCTTGGCCACGAAGAAGTTCTGGCCGAGGAAGCGCTGGATCCTGCGGGCGCGCTGCACGGTGATCTTGTCCTCTTCGGACAGCTCGTCCATACCGAGGATGGCGATGATGTCCTGCAGGTCCTTGTAACGCTGCAGGATCTGCTGCACCCGGCGAGCGACGGTGTAGTGCTCCTGGCCCACGATCTGCGGGTCGAGGATCCGGGAGGTGGAGTCCAGCGGGTCCACCGCCGGGTAGATGCCCAGCTCGGAGATGGGCCGGGACAGCACCGTGGTCGCGTCCAGGTGGGTGAAGGTGGTGTGCGGCGCCGGGTCGGTGATGTCGTCGGCGGGGACGTAGATCGCCTGCAACGACGTGATCGAGTGACCGCGGGTCGAGGTGATGCGCTCCTGCAGCTCGCCCATCTCGTCCGCCAGCGTCGGCTGGTAGCCCACCGCGGACGGCATCCGGCCGAGCAGCGTGGAGACCTCGGAACCGGCCTGGGTGAAGCGGAAGATGTTGTCGATGAACAGCAGCACGTCCTGCTTCTGCACGTCCCGGAAATACTCCGCCATGGTCAGCGCGGACAGCGCGACCCGCAGCCGGGTGCCCGGCGGCTCGTCCATCTGACCGAACACCAGCGCGGTGTCCTCGAGCACGCCGGCTTCCTGCATTTCCAGGAACAGGTCGTTGCCCTCGCGGGTGCGCTCGCCGACCCCGGCGAACACCGACACACCGGAGAACTGCTTGGCAACCCGGTTGATCATCTCCTGGATGAGCACGGTCTTGCCGACGCCGGCACCGCCGAACAGGCCGATCTTGCCGCCCACGACATACGGGGCGAGCAGGTCGATGACCTTGATGCCGGTCTCGAAGATCTCGGTCTTCGGCTCCAGTTGGTCGAAAGCGGGCGCCTGCCGGTGGATCGGCCAATACGTCTCTGCGTCGACGGACTCGACGTCCAACGGCTTGCCGAGGACGTTGAACACGTGGCCCTTGGTGACGTCACCCACCGGCACGCTGATCGGCGCGCCGGAGTCGACCACCTCGGTCCCGCGCACCAGGCCGTCGGTCGGCTGCATCGAGATGGCCCGCACCGTGTTGTCGCCGATGTGCCCGGACACCTCAAGAGTGAGCGTGGTCGTCTCGCCGCCGAGCGTCCGCTCCACAGTGAGGGCGTGGAAGATCTCCGGCAGCTGCTCCGGCGCGAACTCGACATCGACCACGGGGCCGATGACGCGCACGACGCGCCCGGTGCCCCCCGTGCTGGTGCCGGCCGGCGCTTCGGTGGTGACGGTCATGACAGAGATTCTCCCTGGGATGCAGCGGTTCTCACAAGCTGGGGCATGCGGCTAGGACTCGGCGGATGCGGCGAGCGCGTCCGCGCCACCGACGATTTCACTGATCTCCTGCGTGATCTCGGCCTGCCGCGCGGCGTTCATCTCGCGGGTCAGGCTCTTGATCAGTTCGTCCGCGTTGTCGGTCGCCGACTTCATCGCGCGCTGCCGGCTGGCCGACTCGCTCGCGGCGGACTGCAACAGCGCCGCGTAGACGCGGCTCTCCACGTAACGCGGCAACAACGGTTCCAGCACCGCCTCGGCGCTCGGCTCGAACTCGAAGCTGGGCAGGTTCTCCGGCCGCTGTTCCGTCGACTGTTCCACCACCAGCGGCACCACCCGCACCGCCCGTGGCCGCTGCGTCAGCGCGGAGACGAACTCGGTGTACACCAGGTGGATCTCGTCGACGGCGCCCTCGGCACCGGGCTCGGCGAGGAACGCCTGCAGCACCGCGCCCGCCGCCGCCTTGGCGTCGGCGTAGGTCGGCTGCTCGGAGAAACCGGTGAACGACTGCGTCGGGGGCCGGCCACGGAAGGTGAAATATCCGACCGCCTTGCGTCCGATCGCGTACCGCGACACCTCCTTGCCCTCCTGGCGGAGCCGGATGATCAGCTCCTCGGCGGTCTTGAGCACGTTGGCGTTGTACGCGCCGGCGAGCCCGCGGTCGGAGGTGACGATCAGCACGGCCGCCTGGGTCGGGTTCTCCTTCTCCACGGTGAGCGGCGAATCGAGCCCGGCGGTGGAGGCCATCGCCGTGACCACTCGGGTGATCTCATTGGCGTACGGACGCGAGTCCGCGACCCGCTGCTGCGCCTTGACGATGCGCGACGCGGCGATGAGCTCCATCGCGCGGGTGATCTTCTTGGTCGAGCCCACCGAACGGATACGGCGACGCAGGACCCGGATCTGGGCTGCCATGGCTACCTACCTGACTGCCTGCGGTCCGGGGAGCGTATGACGAGCCTGCGGCGCGGCCGGGGCGTAGCGCGTCACGCTCTCCTGGCCGAGCTCGCCGTCCGCCAGCGGCTCGCCGCGCGGCTCGATGATCGAGTTGCCCTCGGTCGTCACGAACTGCTGGCTGAACTCCTCGATCGCGGTCAGGAGTGAGGTCTTGGTGTCGTCCGACAGGTCACCCGTGGTCCGGATCGCCTCGAAGATCCCCGGGTGCCGCGATCCTACGTAGTCCAGGAACTCGCGCTCGAAGCGGCTCACGTCCGGCACCGGGACCGCGTCAAGGTGCCCCTCCGTGCCGGACCACAGCGAGACCACCTGCTGCTCGACCGGGAACGGGGTGTACTGCGGCTGCTTGAGCAGTTCGACCAGCCGCGCGCCGCGCTCCAGCGCCGCCTTGGACGCCTTGTCCAGGTCGGAGCCGAACGCGGAGAACGCCTCCAGCTCGCGGTACTGCGCGAGGTCCAGCCGCAACGAGCCGGAGACGGCCCGCATCGCCTTGATCTTCGCGGAGTTCCCGACCCGGGAGACCGAGATGCCGACGTTGATGGCGGGCCGGACGCCCTGGTTGAACAGGTCGGTCTCCAGGAAGATCTGACCGTCGGTGATCGAGATGACGTTGGTCGGGATGTAGGCCGACACGTCGTTACCCTTGGTCTCGATGATCGGCAGGCCGGTGAGTGAACCGCCGCCGAGCTCGTCGGAGAGCTTCGCGCACCGCTCGAGCAACCGCGAGTGCAGGTAGAAGACGTCGCCCGGGTATGCCTCGCGGCCCGGCGGGCGGCGCAGCAGCAGGGAGATCGCACGGTAAGCCTCGGCCTGCTTGGACAGGTCGTCGAAGACGATCAGCGCGTGCTGCCCCTGGTACATCCAGTGCTGACCGATGGCAGATCCCGCGTAAGGCGCGATGTACTTGAAACCGGCCGGCATCTCCGCGGGTGCGGCCACGACGGTGGTGTACGCCAGCGCGCCCGACTCTTCCAGCCGAGCTACCAGCGACGCGATGGTCGAGCCCTTCTGCCCGACCGCGACATAGATGCACTTGACCTGCTTGGTCGGGTCGCCGCTGTCCCAGTTCTCCCGCTGCGCGATGATCGCGTCGATCGCCACCGCGGTCTTGCCGGTCTGCCGGTCGCCGATGATCAGCTGCCGCTGCCCGCGACCGACGTTCGTCATCGCGTCGACGGCCTTGATGCCGGTCTGCAGCGGCTCCTTCACCGGCTGGCGCTGCACCACGGAGGGCGCCTGCAACTCGAGCACCCGCATCTCGTCCGGGACGATGTCGCCCTTGCCGTCGATCGGCCGTCCCAGCGGGTCGATGACCCGGCCGAGGTAGGCGTCACCGACACCGATCGAGAGCACCTCGCCGGTCCGGCGAACCTCGTCACCCTCGCCCACCGCGTGGCTCTCGCCGAGCAGCACACAGCCGATCTCACGGGTGTCCAGGTTCAGCGCCAGACCTTTCAAGCCGCCGGGGAACTCCAGCAGCTCGTTGGTCATCGTGGAGTAGAGCCCCTCGACCCGGGCGATGCCGTCGCCGGTTTCGATGACGCGTCCGACCTCGTCGCGCTCGGTCTCGGGACGGTAGGACTCGACGGTCTCGCGCAGCGCGGCGCGAATCTCGTCCGGCGTGATGGCCAGCTCACTCACAAGATGTCCTTCGCTCGGTTCTTCTGTACTGATGCGGTGGGGTGCTGCGGTGCGGGCTGCCGCCCGGGTGCTCTGCATTCATGATGCGCGGTCAGTGGGCCAGCCTCGCTCGGACCTGGCCGAGCCGGTGCCGGATGGAGCCGTCTACGACCTCGTCCCCGACGCGGACCGAGACGCCACCGATCAGCGCCGGCTCGATATCGAGCTGGACGTGCACGGCGCGCCCGTACAGCCGCTCCAGCGAACGGGACAGCCGCTCAACCTGGTCGCTGTCCAGCGGTACGGCACTCTTGACCGTCGCCAGCAGCTGGCGACGCCGGGCCGAGGCGAGCTCGGCGATCGATGCGACCGCCCGGGCCACCGGCAGCCCCCGGGGCGCGCTGACCGCGCGGCGGACCAGAGTCAGCGTCGTCGGGCTGACCTTGCCCTCGAGCAGCGAGTCCACCAACCGGGACTTGCCCTGGGCCGGGGACGCCACGTCGGACAGGGCCAGGGTGAGTTGCGGCTCGCGTTCCAGGATCCGCCCGAACCGGAACAGCTCGTCCTCGACGTCCGACAGGGAGCCGTCGGCGTCGGCGAGAGCCAGCGTCGCCTCCGTCCCGGCTTCCTCCAGCGCGTCAACCACGTCGCGGCTGGTGGTCCAGCGCTGCGTCGCCGCGACATCCACGATCCGTAGCGCGGAGCCGCCGATCTTGTCGCCGAGCAGTCGCTGCAACAGCGCGCTCTTGGCCGCCGCCGGGGTGGCCGGGTCGGCGAGCGCGTGCCGCAGCCCGCTGCGCAGCGCGAGCAGGTCGACCACGGCGTGCAGGTCAGCCGCGACCGCATTCAGCTCGGCTACCGGCACGTCCGCCACCGCCGACCGCACGGCGGTGCGCGCGACCCGGCTGGAGCCGACGACCTGACCGGCGAGAACGGCGACGGCCTCGTCGATCTGCTGCTGCCCGGACTCGGTCATCAGTGCTGTCCCGCTCCCTGCGGCTCCAGGCCCGGGGCCGGGTCCTGCGCGTCGAGATCGGCGATGAACTCGTCGACCAGGCGCTGCTGCGCGGCGTCTGAGGCCAGCGACTGGCCGACCAGCTTCCCGGCCAGATCCACTGCAAGTCCGCCGATCTCGCGACGCAGGTCGGCCACGATGGACGCCCGCTCGGCGGTGAGCTTGCCCTCGGCCGCGGCGATCAACCGAGCCGACTCCGCCTGCGCCTCGGCGTGCGCCTCCTCGCGGATCCGGGCCGCGTCGGCCCGGGCCTCCTCGCGGAACCGCGCTGCCTCCTGGTGCGCCTCGGCCAGCGCTGCGGTGTACTGCTCATAGGCAGCGTGCGCCTTCGCCTGTTCCTCAGCGGCGCGCTGCAGGC
>DASZVT010000216.1:0-2932 GCA_035546915.1 Mycobacteriales bacterium
CGCGCAGGATCAGCCGCTGGCGGGCACTCCCCTTCGGGTTGCAGGTGGTCAGGGTCAGCTCGTGCACGGTTGGGTCCTTGGGCGGCGCGATGACAGCGGTGTCCGTGGGCAGCACCGGGTGTGGATTCGGCTGCCCGTCGAAACTCGTCACGGACTGGTAGAAGAAGGCGGTGTCGGGCGTGTCCAGCTCGATGATGGACCCTGGGGTGACCTCATCGAGCCGATTGAACGGATGCCCGTACGTGGTGCGGTGCCCGGCGATCGCGACGTTCCCCGCCTCTCCCGGCAGCGGCGTCCCGACGTAGTGCCCGGCACCGGCCCGCAACGCGGAGGGTGTGGTGCCCTCGACCACGACGACGTCGAGACCGATCTTGTCGATCTTGATCCGGGTCAGGCCCTGACCGACTTTGAAAGTGTGGGTGCGGTAGGCGCGAGCCGTGTCGGCACCGCCGAAGTCGTTACGCAGTCCGTGCTGGAGGTAACGCTGGTAGATGTCGGTGCCGAACGGATAGGCAAAGACACCGACACCAGCGAGCACCAGGACGATCGACAACACCGTCAGCGCGCGACGGCCGCCTGGGCGGTGCAGCCCGTCGTTGAGCAGAGACCAGATGCTGCGCGCACGCCCCCTCAGGGCAGGCGCAACGAAAGATGGCTCCACGACGAGGCTGCTCTCCTGTGCACGGCTGGACCTTCGCGCGCACCGAGTGGTGCCACGCTGTCCCCCGATCCCCCAGTTCCAACGACGATGATCGCACCTACGTTACGGGACGTGACGCTCCGGAGCGCCGGACCTGCACGCGCTCGGCCTGTCGCGGGCGGGATCGGCAACAAGCCTGGCACCCCGGACACCGCCACGGTGACCCAGACCCGCACGTCCGGGCCGTCGAGCTCGCATCGCTGCACCCGCGCGCCGTTGCGCACCGCGAGGTCAACCGCTCGTCCGCAGGGATCGGGCAGGTCCTCCAAGTGCGCGGCCGCTGCAGCCAGTGCGGCTGCGTCCGCCGCGGTGCGGGCGCGCTGCCGCGCCGACACCACCCCCAGCACGGTGGCGCCGACCGTGACGAACAGCAGCAATGTCAGCGCGGCGACCAGCACCCAGACGGTGGCCATACCGCGATCCCGGGCCCGGGCCGTGCAGCCTCTGCGTTCGCACCAGCTCATGGTGAACCGGCAACGGCGGCGGGCTCAGCGGCGGCCGTCGCCTCTCCCCGTACGGTCCACCGCGGCCCGTCGTCGCGCCACGGCCCGGGAATGCTCGCCGCCCAACTGACGGTCACGTGCACCGTGTCGCCGTCGCGCCGGACCTCGACCGCCGCCCCGGCCGGCGCCGCAGCGCGGGCGGTGGCCTCGACCGCCGCAGGCGCCTCACCGCGCGCGGCGGCACGCGCGGCGAGGCGGGCGGCGTCCTGACAGCGCAATCCAGCACCGATCGTCTGGAGGACCCCCGCGCCGAGCACGAGCAACACGGCCAGCACCGGCAACGCGACGGCCAGCTCTGCAGTCGCCATGCCGCCGTCGCGCCGCCGTGAGGCTGTCACAGCTGGTGCAACGCCTTGGTGATCAGCCCCGACAACGCGGTCTGCACGACGTCGCTGTGCAGCAGCGTCCACAGCAGGGCAGCAAAGCCACAGGCCGCCACGGTTCCGACGGCGTACTCGGCGGTGCTCATGCCGGCTTCCGCGCGGCGCCGCAGGGCCGAAATCCGCGAGCGGCACCAGGCGGCTGGTCCAGCAGCGGTGGCTCGGACCGCGGGCGGCAGGGCGAGTGACGACGAGACGAGCGACATGGCAACTCCACGGTGTGGGCCCCGGAGGGCGTCGGTGGACGCCGCGGTTGACGGCGCCGGAGCCGCACCGGGCGGCCGATGACCCATACCGGCCCCCGACGGAGACCCCGGGCACCGGCCCGACCGGGCACGACACAGGCGCGCCCTGGTTTCAGCCTGCCCGCAACGCGGCAGCATCGGCGGCGGTCCCCTGGATCTGTGCACCGCGACGCCGTTATCCACCGCGCCCGGTCAGCTGCCCAGCCGCTGGAACGCCCCGGCGGCGATCGGGACCACACCCACCAGCACGAAGGCGGGTAGGAAGCACAGGCCGAGTGGGGCGACCACCCGGACGCCTGCGCGGCGGGCCCGCTCCACACCTGCCGCAGCCGCGGCCGCCCGGGCAGCGGCACCGACCTCGCGCAGCGCCGTGATCGGTGGCAGTCCACCGTCCTGTGCCGCAGCCATCAGCACCCCGATCTGTGCTGCTGCCGCGGGCAGACCGGCACCCGAGACCTCCCATGCCCGAGACGGGTCGGCGCCGGCCGCCGTCTCGTTCGCGACCCGCACCAGCCAGCTACCGGTCGCGCCGCCGACCGCTCGGCCGACGCTGCTCACGGCGGCCGGAACCGGGGCACCCGCCGCCAACGACGAGGCGAGGAGCTCGGCAACTAGCGGCAGGTCGGCCAGCGCACGAGGATCCTCGCCCGCCGCACCCCGAGAACGGACGCTCCGCAGCCGGCGCCGGCCGAGCAGGAACGCGGCGAGGGCGAGCGGTAGGCCCCACGGCCACCCAACCAGCACAACCACCGTCCCCGGCAGCGCGACGCACCACCCGAGCGCGCCCGGATCCGCGAACGCGGGTCGTAGCGCTCGGCTCCGCGGACGGGTACCGCAGGCACGGATGCGGAGGTACCCGGGCAGCCTCACGCCGGGCGTCGAGAGCAGCCCGGCGGTGAGGGCAGCGGCGGCGGCGCCGCCCAGTACCCAGATCCCGGTCACGGCGACGCCACCAATCGCTGCACCCACAGCAGGCCGGCCGCCTCGGCGCAGGCCCCGAGCAGCAGGCAGCACTGGCCGGCCAGCGTCCCGAACAGGAACGCGGGAGCCGAGGCCCCCACCAGCGCCGCGAGCGCCACCCCGCCCAGCGGGAGCGCCGCGAGC